>NZ_JBIDBC010000003.1:0-473841 GCF_043202835.1 Streptomyces sp. NPDC048142 | reverse complement strand
TCGCTCGTAACGACCTCGTCGATCCATCAAAGCGCCCCATACCACACCAACGAGCCCAACTACCGCAAGCAACGCACTAATTCATCGACGGCCCCCGCGACTGTCGCCGACGCGGTCGCACTCGGCAAGGGCCCCGTCCAGCAGGACGAAGTCCGGATCGTGCTCGAGCTGCGTCTTGGGCAGGCGCGGTGCGAAGTCGCCGAGCAGGCCGGTGGCTGCGATGACGTGGGCCTGGGCGGTGCCGGCGGATATCCCCAAGCCGACCGCGATGCGGGCGAGGGTATTGTGCCGGCGCAGCTGCACGAGAGCGGCGAGCGCACGCTGGTCGGCGGGGGTTTGCACCGCTGGTCACCCTCGCGGGTGACGATGAGCATCGTGACCCACTCGACCAGGGCGTTCGGGAGGTCGAGTGCTGCAGGGTAGGGAATCAACAGGGCTCCTGTGCTGGCGGGTTGAGGCTTCGAACGCCTCTCTCAACGGCACGGGGGCCTTGTGATTTGCAACTCTCGCCCAGGCCGTTTCGTTCAGATCGTCTGAATCGTTTGCCGCCCTTCGTGCTCACCGCCGACCAGGCCCGTGACGCACCCACTTTCGCGGACGTGATGGTCCGCCTGCGTGTTCCACGCAGACGCCCGGCGGGCCTGCGGGGCAACCGGATGCGTCGAGGCAGCCGCGGCGGTCGGCCACCGCCTTCGACTGCGAGGCATGCGAGCAGCAATACAGTCGAGCGGTGCACCAACCGCCTGAAGCACTGGCGCGTCATCGCAACCATCTACGACAAGACCGCGACCGTCTACCTCGCCGGACGTCACATTGCTGACATCTTCCTCTGGTCTGAACGCTGATCCAGATGAGACCACCGAGACGTCGACCAGGGGCTGTCGCGGGCGGGCTTCTGACCGTCATTCCCGATGTCGAGCTTCCGTGGTGAACGCGTACATGGTGCCAGCGACCGTGTGACGGATGACGGCCCTGGCGGGAGAGGCGAGGGTGAGGGCACCGGCCACCGGGTCGGTGGCGAGACCGGCGGTTGATCCGCAGGCGACGCGGCGGGCAAGGCGGCCGATATCAGTGGAAATCGTTGAACGCAATCCCGTTGGTGAGTGAGGTGGCGCTGCTCTGAACGCCGTCGACCTTAACCTCGAAGTTTCAGTTGGCGTGAGCTCAGTTGCTGGCCGTGAACGCGAAAGTGCCTTCCGAGCTGGGACGATGAACCTTGTCGAGGGGTTCTGTCGGTCCAGGTGGCTACTGGCTGACCTCGCCGATGTCACCGGCCTGACCAGCTCGTACTCCACCGCGTTGAGACCGCTTCGGCCGCGAGGCACTGGTCATGACCCGGGCCGGATCGCTACCGACCTCGCGGTGACGGTGGCTGACGGCGGAGAGGCCATCACGGATCTGGCCACGCTGCGCGACCAGCGCGAGGTGTTCGGTCCTATCGCCTCGACACCGACTGCCTGGCGGCTGCTGTCCGCCGTCGACGAACGCGTACTGGGCCGTCTGCGCTCGGCCCGTGCTCAGGCCCGGGAAGTGGCCTGGTTGCAGGCATCCGAGACCCGCTGCGGCATACCGGCGGCGAAAGCCGGTGGACAGGAACTGCCCGGCCTGGTCCTGGACATCGACGCCACGCTGATCACCTGCCATTCGGAGAAGGACCAGGCTGCCCCCACCTACAAAGGCGGCTTCGGCTTCCACCCCCTGCTGTGTTTCCTGGCCAACACAGGCGAGGGCATGTCCGGGCGCCTTCGGCCCGGAAACTCCGGAGCCAACACGGCCGCGGACCACATCGCGGTCCTGGACGACGCTCTCGCGCAGATCCCCGACGCCCACCGGCACGGCACCGACATCCTCGTCCGCACCGACAGCGCCGGATCCGCAAAGTCCTTCCTCAGCCACATCCGAGACCTGCGAACACGCGGAATCCGCACCTCCTTCTCGGTCGGATACGCGGTCACCGAGCCGGTCCGCCGCGCGATCCGGGCCCTGCCCGAGCAGGTCTGGCACCCCGCCCTGGACCAGGACGGCACCCTGCGTGAGTCCGCCGAGGTCGCCGAGCTGACCGGCATGAGCGACCTTGTCGGCTACCCGGCCGGCACCCGCATCATCGTCCGCCGTGAACGTCCCCACCCCGGAGCCCAGCTCTCGCTCTTCGACCAGGGCGAGGGCATGCGGCACCAGGTCTTCCTCACCGACACCCCGTTCACCTCCGGCTCAGCCCAGTTCCTGGAGGTCCGCCACCGCGCACACGCCACCGTCGAGGACCACATCCGGTGCGGCAAAACCACCGGCTTCGGCCGCTTCCCCTCCCGCCGCTTCGGCGTCAACGCCGCCTGGCTCGAACTCAGCCTCGCGGCAATCGACCTCCTCGCCTGGACCCGCGTCCTCCTGCTGGACAGCGAACTCGCGACGGCCGAACCCAAGAAACTCCGCTACCGGATCCTGCACGTCGCAGCCAGGATCACCCGGGGCGGCCGCCGGCTCCGCCTTCGGATATCGGCGACCTGGCCCTGGCGACATGAAATCGCGGCCGCATTCCACCGACTGGCCGCACTGCCCCGCCCCGCCAGCTGACCCGCCGCCCCCGCCCACCTCGACTCAAGGACCTTGGAGAACCCGACCCCGCGTCGGGCCCTCACCATGCCCACCGGCCGCCCCAGCCACAAACAACCTCGCTCAGCCACCCAGCAACCCCAACTGAAACGGCGAGGTTAACGGTCTGGCCGGACACGTGTTTCACGTAGACGCGCAGAAGGAACGAACGGGAGCCGCAGGCATGGTCGATGGGGATGTCGGACAGCCTGGAGTAGCCGACCGCGTGGTGTGCGTCATCGGTGATGGTTCGGTCAGCGGCGAACCGGTGGGTCCGGCAGGCACGGTCGGCGGTATTGAGCTGTACGAGCTCGAAGCGCGTGTGCACGACCGCGTTCCGGCCACGAGGGTAGGCCTGCATGGCGCTGGCACACGACGCGGTTCCCCGGTAGCACGTCGTCAATTCGACGTTGGCCTGGGCCGACACCGTGACCGCGTCCGGATGGGCCTGCCACTTGTGTATCGGCGTTCCGTCGTCGTAGAAGATCCATGCATCCGGGTCCGCGGACCCATCCCCCACATATGTGCAGTCCCCTGCCGGGTCGGCACTCTCGCAGGCACCGTTCTGCCACCAGTGCGCGCCGCGCTGATCCGCGTCGTCGGTCTCCAGCCAGGTGCTCCCCGCCACTGCGGTCAGATGGTAGGTCCCCAGTAGCGTCGAGTAGGCGGTGCCCTGCAGAACACAGGTGTAGACGCCTGTGGTGGGTGCGGTGAAGAGCAGGTCGGCGTAGAGCGGGAGATGACCCGGCTTCGCGTAGGAAGTGGTGTCGCTGCCCTCGTGGTTGCGAGCCGAAGCGGCGACTACGGGCACCGTGCCTCCAGAGGCGTTCATGCACCGGATGCGCTGGGTGAGGCCGACGATGCCGGTCGTGCTGCTCGTGGCTTCCAGTCGGCCGCGCAGGTGACGCCTTTCTCCAGCGGTCAAGGCCATCGCCCTCCACAGCAGGCCCACCGTGACACCTCGCGGGATGTCGGTGCCGGCGGCCAGGGTGAGACGGGTGACGCTACCGGAGCCCGCGGCTGCCGACGTGGACCACAGCGGCACCAGGGTCAATGCGAGAACGGCGATGAGTGTTGTGCGGACAAGTCTTGCCGTGGAAGGCATGCTGGCACTGCTTCCTGTCTGATTCGGTGCGGTCGCTATTGGGCGTCGGGGCGCTGCAGCCCGGCCTTGAACGGCCGAATTAGCGAGGTGCTCAGGGTCGGGCAGTGGAGCTGGTATTACGCGATTGCGCTACGGGTCAGATATTCCGCCGCGCTTGCCATAGGTCCGGCAAAGTCGTGGCGCGCTCGTGATGTGTGGCTCAGGGGGTCGCGGCACCCAGGCAGGCCTTGTCGTACCGCCCCCCGACCGGCGTTCCGATGTCGCTGTTGAATCCGCCTGCCGGCATCGTGCGAACCGCTGTGTAACCGCTGCCACTGTTCTTCTTCCACACCTTGGCAGTGAGCAGGAGAATTGCTCACGTACGACCTGATGGTGCCGAAGAGAACGGTGTTCCAAGGAGTGAAGCAGGTGCTGGTGCTGGTGATCCGGTCCCTGTTGAAGCCGGTCTCATCGTAGATGCATAGACGGGCGGTCGGGTGGGTCCCCTGCGGCCGAGGCGGAAGCGGCCGGCGAGGCCGAGGTGGGCGCTGCCGACATGATCATCCGCTGCCCGCGAGTGCGAGAACGGACAGAGCGGCTGCGGACTTCTTTTTCCAATTCATGCGGAACCTCTCTACGCGATGAAGGAGAATTGCTTTGGTCGGCTCTGCGAATGTTCGGGCGGATGATTTCGACCGACCATTCTCGGACTTGCCGGAGCTGTTGATGCGTCTGCCCCGCGGCAACTTTTCCCGAGTGCGCGAGAGTTCGGCACCCCTCGCCTTGTTGCAATGTAGGAATTTTGGGTGCAGAACAAGCCGTCGCTGATCGGAATCAGCCCGATTCGCCGATGCGTGCGACGCGGAAAGGCGGGAAGTGTGTGATGGGTCAATTATTCGGAATAAGTTATTCCGGGATGTTCTGTCGTGAGTTGCAGTCGCTACCCAGGGACTCCCTGCCTGAAGGGTCTCCCGGGGCCGGTTTGACCCCCACACCCCCGCCCCGTAACCTTGACCCTCGGTGTGTTTCCTTAACGCGCCTACCCCTGAGCACATCCCTCCCGGTAACGGTCGGTGTTCGCGCCGTCCGCCAGGAGAGGCCGCTCATCCTTCCGGATCGTCCCGGGCCCCGGCCCGTGCGAGCGGCTGGCATCAGGGGATCCGTTCCGAGCGAGAGAGAGATCCGCGTGTACGCCATCGTGCGCAGCGGTGGTCGCCAGCACAAGGTAGCTGTCGGCGACATCGTTGAGGTTGACAAGATTTCCACTGCCAAGGTTGGCGACACGGTCGAGCTCTCGACCCTGCTCGTTGTCGACGGTGACGCGGTCACCAGCGACCCGTGGGTGCTGGACGGCATCAAGGTCACGGCCGAGATCGTGGACCACCACAAGGGCGCGAAGATCGACATCCTTCGCTACAAGAACAAGACCGGCTACCGCCGTCGCCAGGGTCACCGCCAGCAGTACACGGCGATCAAGGTCACCGGTATCCCCGCGGCTGCGAAGTAAGGGACTGAGAACACATGGCACACAAGAAGGGCGCATCGTCCACTCGGAACGGGCGCGATTCCAATGCTCAGCGGCTCGGCGTGAAGCGCTTCGGCGGTCAGGCCGTCAACGCCGGTGAGATCCTGGTCCGCCAGCGCGGCACCCACTTCCACCCCGGCTCGGGCGTCGGCCGTGGCGGCGACGACACGCTGTTCGCGCTGACCGCCGGTGCGGTGGAGTTCGGTACGCACCGTG
The DNA here is from genome assembly GCF_043202835.1 of Streptomyces sp. NPDC048142. Taxonomy (NCBI): domain Bacteria; kingdom Bacillati; phylum Actinomycetota; class Actinomycetes; order Kitasatosporales; family Streptomycetaceae; genus Streptomyces; species Streptomyces sp. NPDC048142. Next base: position 468,427 of record NZ_JBIDBC010000003.1, on the reverse strand, counting down.
GCCGCAAGGTCGTGAACATCGTTCCGCTCGCCGTCTGAGTTTTCCCGACGCGCGCAGAACGGCACACAGCACCTTCCGAGGGCGGATCTCAGCTTTCCCGGCAAACGGGGAAGCGGGTCCGCCCTCGGCGTGTTACGACAGAGACAATTCCGTATTTTCCTGCTGTACCTGGAGGCACCAACCATGACCACCTTCGTGGACCGCGTCGAGCTGCATGCCGCCGCGGGTAACGGAGGCCACGGCTGCGCCTCCGTCCACCGTGAGAAGTTCAAGCCGCTGGGAGGCCCCGACGGGGGCAACGGCGGACGGGGCGGCGATGTGATCCTCGTCGTCGAGCAGTCCGTGACCACGCTGCTGGACTATCACCACAGCCCCCACCGCAAGGCCACCAACGGCCAGCCCGGCGCCGGCGACAACCGCTCGGGCAAGGACGGCCAGGACATGGTCCTGCCCGTGCCGGACGGCACCGTGGTGCTCGACAAGGCCGGGAACGTGCTCGCCGACCTCGTCGGCCAGGGCACCACCTTCGTGGCCGGTCAGGGCGGCCGCGGCGGCCTCGGCAACGCGGCGCTGGCCTCGGCCCGCCGCAAGGCCCCGGGCTTCGCGCTGCTCGGCGAGCCGGGGGAGAGCCGGGACATCGTCCTGGAGCTCAAGACCGTCGCCGACGTGGCCCTCGTGGGTTACCCGAGCGCGGGCAAGTCCTCGCTGATCTCGGTGCTCTCCGCGGCCAAGCCGAAGATCGCGGACTACCCGTTCACCACCCTCGTACCGAACCTCGGCGTCGTCACCGCGGGCTCGACCGTCTACACCATCGCGGACGTCCCCGGGCTCATCCCCGGCGCCAGCCAGGGCAAGGGCCTCGGCCTGGAGTTCCTGCGGCACGTCGAGCGCTGCTCGGTGCTCGTACACGTCCTGGACACCGCCACCCTGGAGTCCGACCGTGACCCGCTCTCCGACCTCGACATGATCGAGGAGGAGCTGCGGCTGTACGGCGGCCTGGACGACCGGCCCCGCATCGTCGCCCTCAACAAGATCGACATCCCGGACGGCCAGGACCTCGCCGACATGATCCGCCCCGACCTGGAGGCCCGCGGCTACCGCGTCTTCGAGGTCTCCGCCATCGCGCACAAGGGCCTCAACGAGCTGTCCTACGCGCTCGCCGGGATCATCGCCGAGGCGCGCGCCGCCAAGCCGAAGGAGGAGGCGACCCGTATCGTCATCCGCCCCAAGGCCGTCGACGACGCGGGCTTCACTGTCGCCCTGGACGACGAGGGCATCTACCGGGTCCGCGGTGAGAAGCCCGAGCGCTGGGTGCGCCAGACCGACTTCAACAACGACGAGGCCGTCGGCTACCTCGCCGACCGGCTCAACCGCCTCGGCGTCGAGACCTCCCTGATGAAGGCGGGCGCGCGGGCCGGCGACGGCGTCGCGATCGGCCCCGAGGAGAACGCGGTCGTCTTCGACTGGGAGCCGACCGTGACCGCCGGCGCCGAGATGCTCGGCCGCCGCGGCGAGGACCACCGCCTGGAGGAGCCGCGCCCCGCCGCGCAGCGCCGCCGGGACCGTGACTCCGAGCGCGACGACGCGGAGAAGGAGTACGACGAGTTCGACCCCTTCTAGACCTGTACGGATCCCAGGTCCGCACGGATCCCAGGTCCGCACGGATCCCAGGTCCGTACGGATCCCAGGTCCGTACGGATCCCGGGTCCGCACGGACCCCAGGTCTGCACGGATTCCAGTCCTGTACGGAAAGGGCTGTCGGCGGCCCGTCTCTCCGGAGGCGGGCCGCCCGATGCTCCCGGCGCCGGGCACCGGCGGTTTCCGCCGGTCACGCCGGGTGCGCGTGCTGGAGATGTACGGATTGAGCAACATATCTGTGGGGTCGGTCACCCCGGGCGGCCACCCCGCAGCACCCCAACTCCCTGGCCAGAGAGTGAACAGCGGGTTTCCGCGGGGCGAGCGGCGGACGACGTCCACCTTGCGAGACGGTCACGGAGAGTGCGAACATCACACTGTTCCCCTGTCATAGCAAGGTAGGTCGTCTGTGTCTGTGCAGCATGAAGCCAAGCCCCGGACCACAGCGGTCGTGCTCGCCGGTGGGACCGGCCAGCGCGTGGGCCTGTCGATCCCCAAGCAGTTGCTGAAGATCGCCGGCAAGGCCGTCATCGAGCACACGCTGACCATCTTCGAGAACGCCGAGGGCATCGACGACGTCATCGTGCTGATGGCGCCCGGTTTCGTGCCCGAGGTCGAGAAGATCGTCGCGAAGGCCGGACTGACCAAGGTCACCCGGATCATCGAGGGCGGCACCACCCGCAACGAGACCACCGAGCGTGCCATCGCGGCCCTCGGTGAGGGCCTCGCCGAGGGCGAGGACCGCAACGTCCTCTTCCATGACGCGGTGCGCCCCCTGCTGTCACAGCGCGTGATCACGGACTGCGTCGACGCGCTGGAGCGCTACGAGGCCGTCGACGTCGCGATCCCGTCCGCGGACACGATCATCGTGACCCGTACGCACGGCGGCGACGGCGAGTTCATCACCGAGGTGCCCGACCGCTCCCGGCTGCGCCGCGGACAGACGCCGCAGGCCTTCAAGCTCTCCACGATCCGCAGGGCGTACGAGGTCGCGGCGGGCGACCCCAACTTCCAGGCCACCGACGACTGTTCGGTCGTCCTCAAGTACCTCCCCGACGTGCCGATCTACGTGGTCGCGGGCGACGAGTACAACATGAAGGTGACCCAGCCGGTCGACGTCTTCATCACCGACAAGCTCTTCCAGCTGGCCTCCACCGCCGCCCCGCGCCAGGCCGACGAGGCCGCCTACCGGAAGCTCCTCACGGGCAAGACCCTCGTCGTCTTCGGCGGTTCGTACGGCATCGGCGCCGACATCGCGTCCCTGGCCGAGAACTACGGCGCGAACGTCTACGCGCTGGGCCGCTCCACCACCGGTACGCACGTGGAGAACCCGGAGCACGTGGACGACGCGCTCTCCAAGGCGTACGGCGAGACCGGGCGGATCGACTACGTCATCAACACCGCGGGCGTGCTGCGGATCGGCAAGCTGGCCGAGACCGACAACACGACGATCCAGGAAGCGCTGAACGTCAACTACCTGGCGCCCGTCCAGATCGCCCGCGCCTCGTACAAGTACCTCGCCGAGACCCAGGGCCAGTTGCTGCTCTACACCTCCAGCAGCTACACGCGGGGCCGCGCCGAGTACAGCCTCTACTCCTCCACCAAGGCCGCCATGGTCAACCTCACCCAGGCGCTCGCCGACGAGTGGGCGGGCGAGGGCATCCGGGTCAACTGTGTGAACCCGGAGCGCACCGCGACCCCGATGCGGACCAAGGCGTTCGGCCAGGAGCCCGAGGGTTCGCTGCTCTCGTCGGAGGCCGTGGCGCGCACGTCGCTGGACGTCCTGCTCTCCGCGCTGACCGGTCACGTCATTGACGTACGGCAGCAGGACCCGACGGCGGGAGCAGCCGACTCCTCCGGCTTCGAGCAGGCCCTGGCCTCCGTGCTGGACCGTCAGGCAGATGTGTAATAATTCTTGACAAATGCGCTTTTCCGGGCCTCTGTTGTCGCTTTGTGCGATGACAGAGGCCCGAATGCGTGAAGCCGCATCTTCACATTTCCGCCATTACGTGAATCAACCGGCACCCCCTGGAGCAGGTTCTTCGTGATCTCGACAGCCATTCGCCTGGCCCGTGTGGGCAGCAGGCCGGAACTGGCGGCAGCGTTGTTGATGGGGCTGGGATATCCCTGCGTCATGCTTGCCGCGCTCATTCCCCATATCTGGTTCTTCGCGGCGGCAGCCGCTGTCACCTATGCCGCTGACTGGTATCTGCACCAGCGGGGAAGCTATCTGGTCAACCGCCTGGCCAAGGTGCGGGCCGGGCTGCCGATCCGCTTCCTGCTGCGGCAGCTGATGCTCATCCTGTTGCTGGCCCGCCTGGATCTCGCCGAGGAGCCGCTGTTCTACTCGACGGTGGCCTGCTTCCTGCTCTTCTACGGGCTCCAGGCGCCGCACGGTGCCCTGACGACCCTGATCCGGCTCCGCCGCACCATGCCGGTCGTCACCCGCAATGTGGACCTGCACGCGGTCCGCATCCCCGACGCCCCGCCAGGCGTCCTGCTGCGGCGCTCCGCCGAGAAGATGCTGCACCTCGACATCCCGGCCGTGGCGGGCATCCTGATCGCCGCCGGGACCGGTGAGGACGTCATCGGCTACGCGGGCATCGGTCTGACGCTGCTGCTGGCCCTGCTCTACCTCGTGCTGCTCGTCCCGTATGTGCGCCACGGCCGGCTGGCGCCTCCGGCCCCCGCCGTGCTCAAGGCCGTCGACAGCTGGCTGCGCGATTACCAGCCGACCGTGGCGCTCTACTTCTCCGGCTCCAACGAATCCGCGTACCAGGGCAACATGTGGCTGGAGACCATGGCCCGGGTCGAGGGCCGGCCGCTGATCATCATGCGGGAGCGCGCTCTCGTCCCGCAGCTGGCCGAGACCTCCGTCCCGGTCATCTGCGTTCCGGCCGGCACCCACCTGATGAACCTGGACCTCTCGACCGTCCGGGTCTGCCTGTATCCCGCCAACGTGGGCAAGAACATCCACAGCCTGCGGGTCCCGACCATGAAGCACGTCTTCATCGGCCACGGCGACAGTGACAAGCTCGCCAGCGTCAACCCGTACTCCAAGGTCTACGACGAGGTCTGGACCGCGGGCCGGGCCGGCCGCGACCGCTACGCGCTGGCCGACGTGGGCGTCCTGGACCAGGACATCGTCGAGGTCGGCCGCCCGCAGCTGGAACCCATCAAGAGCTGGACGGGCGCCGTCAAGAACCCCATCCCGACCGTGCTGTACGCGCCCACCTGGGAGGGCTGGGACGACAACCCGGGCAACACCTCCCTGCTGCTGGCGGGCGAGAACATCGTGCGCCGGCTGCTGAACGCCGCCGACCCGGTCCGGGTCCTCTACAAGCCGCACCCCTTCACCGGCATCCGCAGCGCCAAGGCCAAGGCCGTCGACGCCCGGATCCGGGCGATGCTGGAGAAGGCCGCCGCCGAGCGCGCCGCCGACCCCCGCTGGGCGAAGGAGGCGTCGTCGGCCGCCGCCGGGCAGAGCGCCGCCAGGGCCGAGCTGGCCCGGATCGAGGCGCGGCTCGCGCAGCTCGCGGCCACCGGCCGTGCGGGCGGCGACGAGGCGGAGGAGTCCCGGATGTCGCTCGCCGACCCCGCCCGCGAGGCGGAGAGCGCCCATCTGCGGTCCGAGTGGAACGACGCCTACTGGCGCTCCTTCGGCTGGTGGGAGCACCGTACGGTGACCGGCGCGCAGCCCAAGCTGTACGACTGCTTCAACGAGTCCGACGCCATGGTTTCGGACATTTCCAGTGTGGTCTCCGACTTCATCGCGAGCGGCAAGCCGTACGCGGTCACCGACTCCGCCGGGCTCGGTGCCGAGGAGTTCAAGCGGCAGAACACCGCGGTACGCGCCGCGGTCATCCTGTCCAACGCGGCCGAGGAGCTCGACGCGCTGCTGGCCGCGGTGGCCGACCCGGCGGCGGACGCGCTGGCGGACGCCCGCCGTGAGCTGAAGACCTACCTGCTGGGACCGGACGAGCCGACCTCCATGGAGCGCTTCAACGCCGCCGTACGGGCGCTGGCCGCCAAGGCCGAGGCCCGCAATCTGGGCGTCGCCCAGCGGCTCGGCGGCCAGGCCGTGGCGGTACCGGACGAGGAGGCCGTCACCAGCGGTGCGGGAACCGGCGATCCGCAGGCGGTCGCCGCGGCCGACGCCACGGCGGACCCGGACGCATCGGGAACCTCGGTTGCCTCCGAGGCCGAGGCGGAGGCCACAGCCGCCGAGGGCACCTCGGCGATGCACTGACGGGTACACCCGGTCGAACCAGTCGAGAACAAGATGGAACCTCGATGGCGATCCGTACGTCTCACTCGGGGAGGAGAGGTACGGATCGCTCGACGTGCTGATGCGCGGAGAGTACGGAGTCGAGCATCCTTCTTATGTTCGTGATCAATTGACAGGTGCGCATGACCGATATGGCCAGGACGAGCCACGAACCCGATGTCAGTGTGATCATTGGGGCATACGAAGCGATGCCTTACCTGATCCGCTGTCTGGAGTCCGTGGAGGCGCAGACGATCGGGGCCGGACGCCTGGAGATCGTCGCGATCGACGACGGTTCCACCGACGGCACGGGTGAATACCTGGAGGAGTTCGCCGCGCGGACGGCGGTTCCTATGCGCGTCGTCCGGCAGCCCAATTCCGGAGGCCCCAGCGGCCCGCGGAACGCCGGCCTGAAGCTCGCCCGCGGTCGGTACGTCTTCTTTCTCGACGCCGACGACTACTTCGGCGAGGAGGCTCTGGAGCGGATGGTCGCCATGGGCGACCGGGCGGGGACGGACGTGATCCTCGGGAAGGTCGTCGGCGTCAATCGCGGTGCGCCGAAGTCGATGTGGAAGGAGACGGCCGAGCACGCCGATCTGTATGCCTCCAACATCAAATACACGCTGAGCGCGCAGAAACTTTTCCGGCGCGACCTCCTCGTACGACTCGGCATGAGCTTCGACGAGACGCTGAAGACGGGTGAGGACGCCCTGTTCACCATGGAGGCGTATCTACGCGGCAACGGCGTCTCCGTTGTCGCCGACTACACCTGCTACTACTTGGTGGGCCGGGACGACGGCAAGCACGTTACGAAGAGCGGCAGCTATGTGCTGCGTTTCGATTCGGCCAGGGCCCTCATGAAGCTCATCGCAGCCCACGTCCCGCCGGGACCGCGGCGGGACGACCTGATGGTCCGGCCCTTCGCCATCACCCTGCTGCCGCAGTTCGGCCATTCTCTGCTGCGGCAGAGCGAGGCGGTGCGGAGGAGGAAGATGGAGTTGGCGGCCCCGCTCATGGAGACTTATTGGACACCGCGGCTGGCCCGCCGCTTCAAGGTCCAGGAGAGGCTTCGGCTGATCTGTGTGGCCAAGGGCCGACTCGATCTCCTACTGGGCATCCTGCAGTTCCTGAAGGAAAAGAAGGAGCCCAAGGCAGTCCGCAAGGGCGTCTGGGGGCGCCTTTACCTCGCCTACCCGTACTTCGGCGAGCGGAGCGGACTGCCGGACTCGGCATACGAACTGACTGTCACCGAACGGATCGGCGGCCGGAACGTCACGGTGCCGGCGCGTCAGTCCACCGCGATCTTCGCGCGACGACTGGCTCGCAAGGCGCGCAGAGGCGCGCGGGCCGCTCTGCACTCCCCGCGACGCGCATACCGGCGCTGACCTGGGCGGCCCTCATACCATGGTGGACTTGCCCCGGGTCGAGGGCTGGGGCGCTTCGGTCTTTCCTGTTACTCAGGGCGCAGTAGCTTTCTGACCGGGCGTCCCACCACACGAAGGGTCCGTCGGTAGGCCGACGACCGGACGGCGGTTCCATGACTCGTCTGCACCGTGACCGGGGTGGTCTTCTTGGCGAGCTGCTTGCGAAGCCGGGCGTTCTGTGCGGACAGGTCCTCCATCTGGCTCTGCAGCCAGCCGAAGCGGCCGCTCAGCGTCTCCGGGTCGCTGTCGGTCCATGGACGGATGGCGGGCGGGAGCGTGAGTTCGGCCAGCTGCGCCTCGAACGCGGCGCCGGCGTCGCCGTGCGTGAAGGTGTTCTCCAGGCCGTTGTTTTCCATGAACCCAGTGAAGCGGAGGAAGCGTTCCTTGTGTCCGTTCACCAGCTCACCGAAGTCGGCCGCCTCGTAGAGCTCGGCGGGATCGATGTTCTTGGGGACCTCGGAGATCTTGCGGTGCGGGATTCCGAAATACCGGCACAGCTCCAGCGTTCGGGAATCGCTGCAGAGAACCGTGCTCGGGACACCGGCCAGCAACGCCGCGATGTTGCCGTGGATGCGAGAGCCGAAGGAGAAGTCGAATTCGCCCAGCTCGCTGATCCACGTGGCCGGGTCGACGTAGAGCCGGACCTTGCCCTCGCGGTACATCGGGTGCGACGGGTGCGTCGGCATCGAGGTCTGGGTGCCTGCGGCGTTCGAAGTTCTGCGCCAGTGCAGCAGCTCCGCCTCAAGAAGGTTCTGTCCGACGAACCTGAGGTTCGGATAACGCTGATGGGCCTGCCGGATGATGGCGTCGAGCCCGTACGAGCGAACGGCGCTGTGTGCTCCGTTCACCGAGATGAGGGACTCAGGGGTGAGCGACTCCACGCCCTTCTCGACGGTGAACGTCTCACCGTGCATGAACATGGAGGGGCAACCGATGACCTCGACGTCCCGGAACCCCAGGCCCTTGAGATACTCCTCCGTGCATTCGCCCCGCACGCCGATGGAGGTGCTGCGGTCCAGGACCGCGGTGACGAATCGCTTGACCGTCGACTCCATCGGCTTCAGCCGCGTCGTGTCGTACGCCAGATTGGCTTGGGCCCCGACGCCCAGGACGACGACGGGGATCCGCAGCTTCTCGATCAGCTGGGTCAGCCGTGCCAACGGCCGCTCGAACGTGGGACGAAAGGCGTTGGCCAGGGGCACGACGAAGACGTCGTACTCCTCGTTGATGCGCTCGGCCTCGGACGGGATCGTCCTGATCCCGTTGGAGACCACTTCCACCCGCGGGGTCGTGAGGATCTTGTGCGACGCGTCGCTGAAGATCAGGTTTCCGGCATTCGTCGCGAAGACGTCTTTATGGAGGGACTGTTCGAGGGAGTTCACTTCGAAGGGGCTTTTGCCCGACCTGAGCAGTATGCGTCTTTTTCGGGTTGGTTCATCAGTCACACGTAAAGCGTAGCTTGATGAACCACAGCCGAGGATTTCGTGAACGGCTCGTCCCTCGGCCCGCCGGGAACGGGGTCGTGACGGCCTGGGCGTCTCGCAGGGCGGGGTGCCGGACATCGCCCGTGGCCGTGGCCGCGGACGTTGAGACGAACCGCCGACTGCCGGGCCGCCTCGCGTATGGTGGGCGCCCGATCAGGGCGACGTGATGAGGACGGGCGTACGTGTCAGGGGCAAGTGAATCCGCAGGCGTACTCCGCACGCGTTTGGACGGTGACGGCGCGGGGCCCAGGCCCGGGGTGACCGACGCCCGCAGGGTCGTCGTCAAGGTCGGCTCCTCCTCGCTCACCACGGCCTCCGGCGGCCTCGACGCCGACCGGGTCGACGCCCTCGTCGACGTCCTGGCCAAGGTCAGGGACGGCGGCGAACGCGAGGTCGTCCTCGTCTCCAGCGGAGCCATCGCCGCCGGACTCGCCCCGCTCGGCCTCGTCCGCAGGCCCAAGGACCTGGCCCGCCAGCAGGCCGCCGCCAGCGTCGGCCAGGGCCTTCTCGTGGCCCGCTACACCGCCTCGTTCGCGCGCTACGGCGTCCGCGTCGGCCAGGTGCTCCTCACCGCCGACGACACCAGCCGCCGCAGCCACTACCGCAACGCCTACAGCACCCTGGACAAGCTCCTGGAGATGGGCGCCGTCCCCGTCGTCAACGAGAACGACACCGTCGCCACCGACGAGATCCGCTTCGGCGACAACGACCGGCTCGCCGCCCTCGTCGCCCACCTCGTCCACGCCGACCTGCTCGTCCTGCTCTCCGACGTGGACGGCCTCTACGACGGACCGCCCGGCACCCCCGGCACCTCCCGGATCGCCGAGGTCACCGGCCCCGAGGACCTGACGGGCGTCACCATCGGCAGCGCAGGGAAGGCGGGTGTGGGCACCGGCGGCATGGTCACCAAGGTCGAGGCCGCCCGCATCGCCACCGCCGCCGGCGTCCCCGTCGTCCTCACCTCCGCCGGCCGGGTCGCCGACGCCCTGGCGGGCCGCGACACCGGCACGTACTTCCACCGCACCGGCCGCCGCTCCGCCGACCGGCTCCTGTGGCTGGCCCACGCCTCCACCCCGCGGGGCGCGCTCACCCTCGACGACGGCGCCGTACGGGCCGTGGTGGAGCGGCGCACCTCACTGCTGCCCGCCGGAATCTCCGCCGTCGAGGGCGAGTTCAGCGCCGGCGACCCCGTCGAACTGCGCGATCCGCACGGCACCCCGATCGCCCGCGGACTCGTCAACTTCGACGCGAAGGAGATCCCCCAGCTGCTCGGCCGCTCCACCCGGGATCTGGCCCGTGAACTGGGGCCCGCCTACGAGCGCGAGGTCGTACACAGGGACGATCTGGTCCTCCTCGCGCCGCGCCTCACTCCCTGAAACGGCTGAAAGTGCCGTCTTCCAGCGGGGACCTTCCCCAAAACCACCACACGCCCGGCTGTGGACTGGTCCACTTTGTCGTGGGGAAACAGGGGTACCGGACAGCAACACATCACAGGAGGCCGCCGGTGAGACGAGCGCGCCCGGGGGCGCCGCCCCGAGGCACGGCCAACCGCGCCCTGACGAGTGTCGGAGCGGGGGCGGATTTCGACCGGAATCCACTGCCTGCGGACACCGTCGAACGGGAGCCGGTCACGACGGCGAAGGAGGAGTCCTCGCAGTCCAAGCTCTGGCACATCACGCTCAGCGTGTCGGGCGCCGAGACTCCGCTGGGTGAGGTCAGACGTGGCCTGGAACAGCTCGCGCACGACCATCCCTTCCTGCTGACCAGCCGCTACGCGGGCGACCACGCGGAGATCCGCTACTGGGAAGAGGCCCGCGATCTGCACGACGCGGCCGCGGTCGCGCTGCGGCTGTGGGGCGAGCACCGTTCCAGCGCCCGGCTCCCGCCCTGGGAGATCGTCGGCCTCGAAGTCATCGACCGCGAGACCTACCACCTGAGAATCGCCGAGGGTTACGGACCACCGCCCGCGGCCCCCGTGGGCGTGCACCCCTACTGACCTCGGGTGATCCAGTGACGCCCGCCCCTCGGGGCGATCCGGGGGCGTCCGCCCCTCGGGGCGGACGTCTCGCATCACGGGATGCGTGACGGATGCCCGCGGAGCGCGCATTACTCTGCGGGCATGACCACGCTCTCGCCCTACGACAACCTCTCCCCGGTCGCGCAGACCGCCTACCGGGCCCGTGCCGCCGCCGCCGACATCGCGCCACTTCCGCGCGCGGCCAAGGACGACGCGCTGCTGGCCATCGCCGACGCCCTCGAAGTGCGCACGAGCGAGCTCGTCGAGGCCAACGCGCAGGACGTCGAGCGCGCCCGCGAGGCCGGGACGAGCGAAGGCATCATCGACCGCCTCACCCTCACCCCGGAACGCATCCGCGCCATCGCCGCCGACGTACGGGACGTGGCCGCGCTGCCCGACCCGGTCGGCGAGGTGCTGCGCGGCTCGACCCTGCCCAACGGCATCGACCTCCGCCAGGTGCGGGTCCCGCTCGGCGTGGTCGGCATCATCTACGAGGCCCGGCCCAACGTCACCGTCGACGCGGCAGCCCTCTGCCTGAAGTCCGGCAACGCGGTCCTGCTGCGCGGCTCCTCCTCCGCCTACGCCTCCAACACCGCGCTCGTCCGGGTCCTGCGCGACGCGGTCGGCGGCTCCGGCCTGCCGGCCGACGCGGTGCAGCTCGTCCCGGGCGAGAGCCGTGACTCCGTGACGGAACTGATGCGGGCCCGCGGCCTGGTCGACGTCCTCATCCCGCGCGGGGGCGCCTCGCTGATCCGTACGGTCGTCGAGCAGTCCACCGTCCCGGTCATCGAGACGGGCACCGGCAACTGCCACGTCTACGTCGACGCGCAGACGGACCTGGCCATGGCGGTCGACATCCTGGTCAACTCCAAGGCCCAGCGCCCCAGCGTCTGCAACGCGGCCGAGACCCTGCTCGTCCACAAGGACGTGGCGGACGCCTTCCTGCCGCTCGCCCTGAACGCGCTGGCCGAGGCCGGGGTCACCGTCCACGGCGACGAGCGGGTGCTCGCCCACGCCGGGTCCACCAAGGCCACCGTGGTCCCGGCGACGACGGAGGACTGGGAGACCGAGTACCTCTCCTACGACATCGCCGCGGCGGTCGTCGACTCCCTGGACGCGGCGGTCGCCCACATCCGGCTCTGGTCCTCCGGCCACACCGAGGCGATCGTCACCACCTCGCAGGCCGCCGCCCGCCGGTTCACCCAACTGGTCGATTCGACGACGGTCGCCGTGAACGCCTCCACCCGCTTCACGGACGGCGGGCAGTTCGGCTTCGGCGCCGAGATCGGCATCTCCACGCAGAAGCTCCACGCCCGCGGTCCGATGGGCCTGCCCGAGCTGACCTCGACGAAGTACATCGTCACGGGGGACGGGCACATCCGCTAGACCCGCCTGGATCCGTCTCGGCCCCTCCGGTCGGCTCCTCCGGTCGGCCCCTCCCGCCAGGAGGGGCCGACCGCATGTTCGCCCGCCTCGATCCGGGGAGTTCGCGGGGTCCCTGCCCAAAAGGTCCCGACGGGGCTACGCTGAATGCGTGCCGGACGACGTGGGGGGCAAGCCGTTCCCGGACGGCGGGGAGCCCGACGACGACCGCGGTGGCGCGGACGAGGACTTCGCCTCCGTGGTGTTCGACGAGGACTTCGTCCGGTCGGCGCCCGTCCATGAGCCCACCGCCGTGGAGCGCCTGCTCGCCGCCGCCGAGGCCCGCGCCGAGGCCGACGCGGCCCGCGCCCGCCGGAGCCGTCGCGCCGACGACGGATACGGACCCTCCGGCCGCACCCGCGGTTGCCACGACCCCCACGACCTCGACTACGACCCGGACCACGGCGTCGGGGACGACGACCGGGCCCCGGGGCCCTACGGACGCCACGGCGGCTCCCTGCGCCCCTACCGCAACTCCGCCCGCTGGCACCGGCCGGTCGCCTGGCTGCTGGCTCTGGTGATGGGCGTCGGCATGGTCTCCCTCGCCTTCACCGCGGTCTACCGGGGCGGCTCGGACAACCGCCGGGACCCGGTGCCGCCGCCCGCCACCAGCGGCGTGGACAAGCCGGGGACCGCCCCGTCAACCTCCGCGGACCGCTCCCGCCCCGCGGTCTCCGCCGAGCCCAGGGTGCCCTGAGCCCACCCCCTCACGTCACCCGTTCGCCGATGGTCGCCCCGGCCACCCCGCAGTTCCCGCGGTCTCCGCGTTTACGCAGGCCGCCATCGACCTACCCTGAAGATGTGACCCCTCGTTCCCAGGGGGGCTTCTCGCTGCCAACGCCGCTCGGCCGAAGCAGACCGTTGCGCACCGAACCGACCGGCGCGGAGACCGGGAGAGAAGTCATGACAGGCCGCTCAGAACCGCCGGACGGCCCGCCCGAGAACCCCGAGGGCGGCGAGGACGAATACCGCTCGCTCGTCTTCGACGAATCGTTCGTCCAGGCTGCCCGGATGCAGGAGTACTCGGCGCGGGAACGGATGGGTGAGCACGCCCGCGCCGTCCGCGCACTGCCCGAGGCGCGGGTGTCCGCCCGCAGCGGCGGCTCCCGGGCCGCCATAGCCCTGGTCGTCCTCATCGCCCTGGCCTTCGCCGCTGCCGTCTACATCGGATTCCGGAGCCCGTACCCCCAACCGGCCATCCGACGCGCCGAACTCCTGCGGACCACTGTCGTCCCCCTGGCCCCCCGGGGCGCGGTCCCGGGCGGGTCACCCGAGCAGCTGTACCGGGCCGAGCCGCTCTCCGGATTCCGCACGGGCGCGGCAGGCATCAACTTCCCCACCGTGGAGCGCACGCAGAACTTCTCCGACAGCCAGATCACCGCCGCTCTCGCCACGGTCAAGGACTACCTGGTGGAGTCGTCCCTGAACCCCGACGTCCTCACCGGCTCCGTACGCCGGCCCGTCGAGCACCTCCTCGACCCGGACCAGCGCGCCCAGTTCGAACGGAGCCTGAGCAACCCGGCGGACGACGGGAGCCACGCCGCCACCGGCTGGCTGGTGCGCTTCGACCCGGAGCGCGTGGAACTCGCGGACCCACAGATCCGGGTCCAGGGCACCCTCCGCTACGAGGAGGAAGCCGCGGGCGTCCTCGGCGTCATCTCGGACCACACCTTCACCTATGCCCTGCGCCCGACGGACGGGCCCCACCGGGAGGACGGAGCGTCCCTGTTCACCGTGCGGCGCGAGCTGCACTTCCGCTTCGACCGGGAGGACCTGCGACTGCACCGACTGGAGGTGCGCACCGCCTACGTCCAGGCAGGGCCGCAGTCCTGCTCGGCCGACGCGACCGGGATGCTCCGCCCGCTCCTCGCCGGGGAGCGGGCGGACGCCCGCGGACCCGCCGCCACCGACCCGTACGCCACGGGCCGACCCACGGCGGCGCTGTGCGGGACCCTGGCGGCCGTCAGCTCCCCGACGACGGCCCCGACGTCCCCGGGCTCCCCTCCTCGGGGCCCTGAGGCCGACCGGACGGCCCGTCCCCGTCCGTAGCGGAGCCGTCGGACGGATTCCGCGCCCCGCCCTTCGCACCCCCGGCTCCGGATCCGGCCCCGGTGAACTTGTCGCGCAGCTTGCCGCCCAGGTCCCCCGCGCCGCCGGCGATGTCGCCCACGAGCTTCATCAGCGGGTCCTTGCTGGTGCGCACGGTGTCCGCGTAGTGCGAGGCGGACTCCCGGAACGAGTCGGTCACCGAGGTGTCCTTGTCCTCGTCGCGCCGCGGGTAGTGGCCGTCCATGATCCGCTGGAAGTCGCGGGTCTCCGACCACTTCTTCAGCTCGGCGGCCCGCACGGTGGTGAACGGGTGGGTCCGGGGCAGCACGTTGAGGATCTTGAGGACGGAGTCGCGGAGGTCGCCGCTCTTCTCGTACTCGTCGGCCTGGGCGAGGAAGGCGTCCACGTTCATCTCGTGGAGGTGATTGCCGCCGGCGATCTTCATCAGGCCGCGCATGGAAGCCGTGATGTCCTGGCCGACCAGCAGCCCGGCCCGGTCCGCGGACAGCTCCGACTTGCGGAACCACTCGCGCAGCGCCGTCACTATCGCCATGATCGCCACGTTGCCCAGCGGGATCCAGGCGACCTTCACGGCGAGGCTGGTCAGGAAGAGCAGTATCGTCCGGTACACCGAGTGGCCGGAGAGCGCGTGGCCCACCTCGTGGCCCACCACCGCCCGCATCTCCTCCTCGTCGAGCAGCTCGACCAGGCCGGTGGTGACCACGATGATCGGCTCGTCGAGCCCGATGCACATGGCGTTGGGCTGCGGGTCCTGCCTCACGTACATCGGCGGGACCTTCTCCAGGTCCAGGATGTGACACGCGTCCCGCAGCATGTCGTTGAGGTGGACGAACTGCGCGTCGCTCACCCGGACGGAGTCGGAGAGGAAGAGCAGCCGCAGGCTGCGCTCCGGGAGCAGCCCGCTGAGCGCCTTGAACACGGTGTCGAACCCGGTCAGCCTGCGCAGGGCCACCAGGGCCGAGCGGTCGGCGGGGTGCTCGTAGGCCCGGGAGGAGATCCCGGGGAATCGCCGGCGCTGCCTGCTCGGCACGTTCTCGTGACTGCTGTCGGTCATGGAAGGCCCCCTGTTCGTACGAGACGTTGCTCGTCCCCCGGACAAAACCCAGCGTATGCGCTGGCGCTACGGTGTGCGGGGGGCTGTGGATAACTTTGAGGAGCGCCCGAATGCCGCACACCGCCGCACTGCTCGTCGCCGCGTCCGAGGAGCAGGGGCCGGGCGACACCCTTCGGATCGTGCTGCTGGTCTCGATCCTCGGAGCAGTGCTGCTCGCCTGGCTCCTGCTGCGTGGTTACCGCAACGACGACAACAACGACTGAGTCGCCGTGAGCGTGCCCGGAGCTCCCGCATACGATGTGACCGACGTCTTCCTTCCGACTCACGATCGATAGGTCCTGCCGAAGATGAGCCTCACGAGCACCGCACACCAGCTGGTCACTCTCGCCTCCGAGGGCGGCGAGGGCGGTAATCACGAAAGCCTCAACCCCTACCTCATCGGCGTCGGGGCCTTCCTCGCGCTGATGTTCCTGCTGTGGGTCACCACCCGCTTCAACCGCGACCGCTGAGTCGGGGCGTACAACTGTGCCAGTAGGCTCTGCACGCATGGGAGAGCAGGAAGTGCCTACCGGCCCCGACAAGCGCCGTATCGGCGTGATGGGCGGGACATTCGACCCGATCCACCATGGACACCTGGTGGCGGCCAGTGAAGTGGCCGCCCAGTTCCATCTCGACGAGGTCGTCTTCGTCCCGACCGGGCAGCCGTGGCAGAAGAGCCACAAGAAGGTCTCCCCGGCCGAGGACCGCTATCTGATGACGGTCATCGCCACCGCGTCCAACCCGCAGTTCTCCGTCAGCCGCAGTGACATCGACCGTGGCGGACCGACGTACACCATCGATACGCTGCGGGACCTGCGCGAGGTACACGGCGAGGCGGACCTCTTCTTCATCACCGGCGCCGACGCGTTGTCCCAGATCCTCACCTGGCGCGACGCGGAGGAGCTGTTCTCGCTCTCCCACTTCATCGGTGTGACCCGCCCGGGTCACGTGCTCACGGACGACGGGCTGCCCGAGGGCGGCGTCTCCCTCGTGGAGGTGCCCGCGCTGGCGATCTCGTCCACGGACTGCCGTGAGAGGGTCGCGCAGGGGGAGCCGGTCTGGTATCTGGTGCCGGACGGAGTGGTCCGCTACATCGACAAGCGCCAGCTGTACCGCGGCGAATGAGCCACGGAAAGGGGCACCGGTGAACGACCGACAGAACCCGTACGACCCGTACTACCAAGAGCCGCAGATCGTCGGCTACGACGCGTACGGGCAGCCGGTCTACCAGCAGCAGGGCCACCAGCAGTACGACCAGCAGTACGAACAGCAGGGTCAGCAGAGTCAGGGTTACGACCCGTACGCCGCCCAGCCGGGTCAGGGACACCAGGCCCAGGACGCCGGCTACGGCTACGGCTACGACGCGTACGGCAACCCCCAGCAGCAGCCCCAGAGTTACGACCCCTACGCCGGTCAGTACCAGGGCCAGGCACCCCGGACGCAGCAGGGCCGGAGTGCCGACCAGGAGTACGGCTACGGCTCCTCCACCGACTACGGCTACGCCACCGGGCAGCAGCCCGCCGCGGTCGACACCGGACAGTACTGGGGCGTCCCGCAGCAGGGCGCGGCCCCCGCACCGGAACAGGCCCCGCAGCAGGCTCCCGCCCAGCAGCCCCAGCAGCCCCAGCAGCCCCAGCAGCCCCAGCAGTCACCGGAGGCAGCGGAGGCGGGGTCGGAGCCGGCGCTTCCGGGGCAGCGCAAGCCCGAGCCCGACTACCGCACCGAGCAGTTCTCGTTCATCGAGGAGCCCGACGAGGACTCCGAAGACGTCATCGACTGGCTGAAGTTCACCGAGAGCCGCAGTGAGCGGCGCGAGGAGGCGCGGCGCAAGGGCCGCAACCGTATGGTCGCCCTGATCGTGGTCGCCGCACTCGTCGTCGTCGGCGGGGCCGGCTACCTCTGGTCCGCCGACATGATCCCGGGCCTGTCCGGATCGGACGAGAAGAAGGCCGTGGCCGCCGGCGCCCAGCAGCGCGACGTGATCGTGGTGCACCTGCACGACACGAAGAAGGGCGGCACCTCGACGGCGCTGCTCGTCGACAACGCCACCACCAAGCAGGGCACCACCGTCCTGCTGCCCAACTCCCTCGCCGTCGCCTCCGACGACGGGACCACCACCACGCTCGGCAAGTCCGTCGAGGACGACGGCAGGACCGGTACCAGGGAGTCGATCGACACCCTCCTGGGCACCCGGATCACCGGCACCTGGCGGCTGGACACCCCGTACCTGGAGAACCTCGTCGAGCTGGTCGGCAACATCGAGGTCGACACCGACACCGAGGTGCCCGACGCGAAGAAGGGCGCCTCGCCCCTGGTGAACAAGGGTGAGGGCCAGACGCTCAGCGGTCCGACGGCCGTCGCGTACGCCACGTACCGCGCGCCGGGCGAGCCCGAGGCCAAGCAGCTGACGCGGTTCGGCGAGGTCATGCGGGCCACCCTGCGCAAGATCTCCGAGGACCCCGAGGCCGCGACCGTCACCATCGAGACGCTGCTCCAGGTCCTCGACCCGTCGCTGCCCGAGAAGGACCTCGGCGCCTCGCTCGCCAAGCTGGCCTCGCGTGCCAAGGTCGGCGACTACAGGACGGCCCTGCTGCCGGTCCAGGAGGACGGCACGCTCACCGAGGCGGACACCCGCGGCGTGGTCAAGGACATCCTCGGCGGCACGGTGAAGGCTCCCGAGGCGGGCGCTCCGCTCCGGGTCGCCGTCCGTAACGCCACCGGGAACGAGAAGGCCGCGGAAGCCGCCCGGGTCCAGCTGGTCAACGGCGGTTACGCCTTCGTGGACAGCGGCGAGGCAGGGTCCGAGGCGTCGTCCGTCGTGCTCTACCGGTCCGCCGAGGACAAGGAGAAAGCCGTCGAGGTGGCCAAGACCCTGGGTCTTTCCGCAGGCGGTGTGAAGAAGGGCGAGCCGGCCGCCAACGCCGACGTGTCCGCGGTCCTCGGTCAGGACTACGAGGTCCAGTAGCCCGCCGGCCCGCTCGGGGGCTCCGGTCGACGCTCCGGCATCGGCCGGTGACCCCGAGCGGGCCGGCCGGTGACCGCGTGAAAGCCGGTCGGCGACTGCCGTGAAGCCCGGTCGGCAGCCGCCCGAAGCCCGGCGGTGAAACGCAGTAGGGCTCTGTCGGCGGTCCGTGAGACCCTGGAGGTTGCATCCGACCGCCGACGAAAGCCTGCATGTGACCGCCACGGACCGCTCCATCGAGCTCATCAACGCCGCCGCTCAGGCGGCCGCCGACCGGCTCGCGCACGACATCATCGCCTACGACGTCAGCGATGTGCTGTCGATCACCGACGCCTTCCTGCTGGCCTCGGCTCCCAACGACCGTCAGGTCAAGTCGATCGTCGACGAGATCGAGGAGCAGCTCCAGAAGGAGCTCGGCGTCAAGCCGGTGCGCCGCGAGGGCGACCGCGACGCCCGCTGGATCCTCCTCGACTACGTCGACATCGTCATCCATGTCCAGCACAGCGAGGAGCGCGTCTTCTACGCGCTGGAGCGCCTGTGGAAGGACTGCCCGGAGATCGCCCTTCCCGAGGACGCGATCAAGACCCGTGGCAAGGCCGAGGAGCACGCACAGCTCAACGGCGGCACGGAAGGTGACCAGAGCTGAACGGCAGCAGCAGCGGCAGGGGCCGCAGGATCGTCCTCTGGCGGCACGGCCAGACGGCGTGGAACCTGGAACGCCGCTTCCAGGGCTCCACGGACATCGAGCTCACCGAGGCCGGCGTCGGGCAGGCACGCCGTGCCGCCCGGCTGCTCGCCTCGCTGAAGCCGGACGCCATCGTGGCCTCCGACCTGCGGCGGGCGGCGGCCACGGCTGCCGAGCTGTCCGCCGTCAGCGGTCTGACCGTCGCCCACGACGCCGCACTCCGTGAGACGTACGCGGGCTCCTGGCAGGGGCTGACCCACCAGGAGATCGTCGCGAGGTTCGGCGAGCAGTACGCGGCATGGAAGCGCGGTGAGCCCGTGCGCCGGGGCGGCGGCGAGCTGGAGACCGAGGTCGCCGACCGGGCGGCCCCGGTCGTTCTGGAGCACACCGACAAGCTTCCGGAGAACGGCTCGCTCGTCGTGGTCAGCCACGGCGGCACGATCAGGACGACGATCGGCCGGCTGCTGGGCCTGGAGGCGCACCACTGGGAAGGGCTCGGCGGGCTGTCCAACTGCTGCTGGTCCGTCCTCGGGGAGGGTGCGCGCGGCTGGCGTCTGCTGGAACACAACGCCGGCACGCTCCCGGAGCCGGTGCTCGGCGACGACGACTAGCCGACGGAGCCGATGGACCGGACGCCGTTGAGGGGCCGTTCGCGGGCCGTCTCCGGGCGGCCCCGGGCCGGATTTCACTTTCCGGCAGGTCGCAGGCTAAAGTTCTTCTTGTTCGCAGCGCGGAAACGCAGAGAAACACAGCGAACAGCGGGGCTATAGCTCAGTTGGTAGAGCGCCTGCATGGCATGCAGGAGGTCAGGAGTTCAATTCTCCTTAGCTCCACAATCAGGATCCCGTCCCCGTCAGGGGGCGGGATCTTCTGCATAGGGCGCATCGGGCGGGCTGACCCCCTTGCGGGGTCATGGCAGAATCGGAACGCCGGAGGGGGCGATGTACCGATCGGGAGGGAGCGCGATGCCTGCGAGTCGCGAACACGTCCCCGACCAGCCTCTTGTCGCCGCCTCGCGCCCCGGCCCCGTACCGTTCGAAGATCGATCCCGTCTCGGCTGTCCGTCCTGTGGTTCGTCCCATGTGGCCCAGGTTCTGGGTGACAACGGAGGGGTCTCCTACGTGTGCACGGCCTGCGGCCACAGCTGGAGCTGACTGATGGGTGCACACAGGCGTAAGTGCGACTGGTGCGGCAGTGGTACGCCCATCGTCAGGGACATGGACCCGGTCAACGCGGAGTACCAGTACTGGTGCGAGGAATGCGCGCGGGCGCTGATCATAAAAGGCGACCCCATCGAGACCTACCGGGAGCTGGAGGGGGAGCCGATCTACGGACGGCTCCTGGAGGAGCACTGCACCCTCAAGCGCTTCTACTCCTTCGCGACCGCCTGACCTGCGGCCGGCGACCCACCGTCCGGGATGATTCGGGCATATCGGCGTGGGCCGGAAGTGATTTGGTGAAGCACCGGGGTGACCGTGTAATGTTCTCGATGTCGCCAAGGGAAACCGGGCGGCGCACAGCGAGGGGCTATAGCTCAGTTGGTAGAGCGCCTGCATGGCATGCAGGAGGTCAGGAGTTCAATTCTCCTTAGCTCCACAAGATCGGAAGCGAAGAAGCGGGCCACCCGGATCGGGTGGCCCGCTTCTTTTATCCGGATCGGCTCGGTCCGGGTCGGCTCCGGCGGGGCCCGGCGCGCCTGCGGCCGGGAGGGGGAGGCCGTGCATCACGACCACCCAGGTGGCGGGCGTACGCCCCGCGTACGGGCCGTGGATCAGCGCGGGGCACCAGGCCGGGTATGCCGGCGCGTGCAGCGCGCGCCACCGGCCCGCGATTCCGCCCGTGTGCCGGGGGCCCGGCGCCCGCCCGGAGCCGGGCGGCCTTGGGGGAGGGTGCGCGAAAGGCGCCGCGAAGAGCGCCGGTCGCGGTCGTGAGGGCCATCAGCAGTCCCGCCAGTGAGTCGAACCCGATCAGTACGTAACGTTTCGACTGCGGAGAGTGGTTAATGGAGGCGAGGTTCTAGCTCGCGCGCGCGTTGTCCGCCCTCCGGCTGCTCCCCGCTCCCTTCCGGGCCCGTGCGGTACCCTGACGCCATGCGTGCCGTACGCCTTCTGCTTAGCGGGCCGCGCTGAACAGCCCCGACCGGTGAGAACACCTGGTCGGAGTCAGCGCGGCGTCCCCTCCTGTGCGAGGGGATTTTTCGTTTCCCGGCAGATGACGATCGATGGAGCTTTGAGGATCATGAGCGAGACGAATTCCGCAGTCGAGACGGCTGCGCCGCACCGCTACACGGCGGCGATGGCCGCCGACATCGAGGCACGCTGGCAGGACTTCTGGGACGCCGAGGGGACGTACGAGGCGCCGAACCCGACCGGTGACCTGGCGGGCGACCCGGAGCTGGCCGCCAAGCCGAAGAAGTTCATCATGGACATGTTCCCGTACCCCTCGGGTGCGGGCCTGCACGTCGGACACCCGCTGGGCTACATCGCCACCGATGTCTACGCCCGCCACCAGCGGATGACCGGCCACAACGTGCTGCACACGCTGGGCTTCGACGCCTTCGGCCTGCCCGCCGAGCAGTACGCCGTCCAGACCGGCACCCACCCCCGGGTCTCCACCGAGGCCAACATGGAGAACATGAAGGCCCAGCTGCGCCGGCTGGGTCTGGGCCACGACAACCGCCGCTCCTTCGCGACGATCGAGGCCGAGTACTACAAGTGGACGCAGTGGATCTTCCTGCAGATCTTCAACTCCTGGTACGACACCGAGGCCGACCGGGCCCGCCCGATCGCCGAGCTGGTCGAGCAGTTCGAGAACGGCACGCGCGCGACGCCCGACGGCCGTGAGTGGAGCGCGCTGAGCGCCACCGAGCGCGCCGACCTGCTGAGCCAGTACCGCCTGGCGTACGCCTCCGACGCCCCGGTGAACTGGTCGCCCGGTCTGGGCACCGTCCTGGCCAACGAGGAGGTCACCGCCGACGGCCGCTCCGAGCGCGGCAACTTCCCCGTCTTCAAGGCCAAGCTGCGCCAGTGGAACATGCGCATCACCTCCTACGCCGACCGGCTGCTGAACGATCTGGACGGGCTGGACTGGCCCGAGGCCATCAAGCTGCAGCAGCGCAACTGGATCGGACGCTCCGAGGGCGCCCGGGTCGAGTTCCCGGTGGACACCGCGGGCGGTATCACCGTCTTCACCACCCGCCAGGACACCCTGTTCGGCGCGACGTACATGGTGCTGGCGCCCGAGCACGACATGGTCGAGCGGATCATCCCGGCCGCCTGGCCCGAGGGCACCCACCCGGTGTGGACCGGCGGCCACGCGACCCCGGCCGATGCCGTCACCGCGTACCGCAAGCAGGCCGCCGCCAAGTCCGACGTCGAGCGGCAGGCCGAGGCCAAGGACAAGACCGGCGTCTTCACCGGCGCGTACGCGACCAACCCGGTCAGCGGCGAGAAGGTCCCCGTCTTCATCGCCGACTACGTCCTGATGGGCTACGGCACCGGCGCGATCATGGCCGTACCGGCGCACGACGCGCGCGACTTCGCCTTCGCGCGCGCCTTCGAGCTGCCGATGCGCTGTGTCGTCCAGCCGTCGGACGACCGCGGAACCGACCCCTCCACGTGGGACGACGCGTTCAGCTCGTACGACGCGAAGCTGGTCGGCTCCGCGAACGAGGAGATCTCGCTGGACGGCCTGGGTGTCGTCGAGGCCAAGGTGAGGATCACCGACTGGCTGAAGGAACACGGCGTCGGCGAGGGCACCGTCAACTTCCGGCTGCGCGACTGGCTGTTCAGCCGGCAGCGCTACTGGGGCGAGCCCTTCCCGATCGTGTACGACGAGGACGGCATCGCCCACCCGCTGCCCGAGTCGATGCTGCCGCTGGAGCTGCCCGAGGTCGAGGACTACTCCCCGCGCACCTTCGACCCGGACGATGCGACCGCACAGCCCGAGACCCCGCTGTCGCGCAACGCCGACTGGGTCAACGTCACGCTGGACCTGGGCGACGGGGCCGGCCCGCGGAGCTACCGCCGCGAGACCAACACCATGCCCAACTGGGCCGGTTCCTGCTGGTACGAGCTGCGTTACCTGGACCCGACCAACGACCGGCAGCTGGTCGACCCGTCGATCGAGCAGTACTGGATGGGCCCACGCGAGGGACAGCCCACCGGTGGCGTCGACCTGTACGTCGGCGGCGCCGAGCATGCCGTACTGCACCTGCTGTACGCGCGCTTCTGGTCCAAGGTGCTGCACGACCTGGGCCACATCTCCTCCGCCGAGCCGTTCCACAAGCTGTACAACCAGGGCATGATCCAGGCCTTCGTCTACCGCGACAGCCGGGGCATCGCCGTCCCCGCCGCCGAGGTGGAGGAGCGCGACGGCGCGTTCTACTACGAGGGCGAAAAGGTCAGCCGCGTCCTGGGCAAGATGGGCAAGTCCCTGAAGAACGCGGTCACGCCGGACGAGATCTGCGCGGAGTACGGCGCGGACACCCTGCGCCTGTACGAGATGGCGATGGGCCCCCTGGACGTATCGCGCCCCTGGGACACCCGGGCCGTGGTCGGCCAGTACCGGCTGCTGCAGCGCCTGTGGCGCAACGTGGTCGACGAGGAGACCGGTGAGATCACCGTCGTCGACACGGAGCCCGGCGAGGACACGCTGCGCGCCCTGCACAAGGCCATCGACGGGGTCGGCCAGGACATGGCGGGGATGCGGTTCAACACGGCCATCGCCAAGGTCACCGAGCTGAACAACCACCTGACGAAGGCCGGCGGTCCGCTGTCGCGCTCGGTCGCCGAGCGGCTGGTCCTGCTGATCGCCCCGCTGGCCCCGCACATCGCGGAGGAGCTGTGGCGACGGCTGGGCCACACCGAGTCGGTCGTCCACCAGGACTTCCCGGTGGCGGACCCGGCGTACGTCGTGGACGAGACCGTCACCTGCGTCGTCCAGGTCAAGGGCAAGGTCCGGGCCCGCCTGGAGATCTCGCCCTCCATCACCGACGAGGAGCTGGAGACGCTGGCCCTGGCCGACGAGGCGGTCGTCGCGGCGCTGGGCGGGGCAGGGATCCGGAAGGTGATCGTGCGCGCGCCGAAGCTGGTGAACATCGTCCCCGCGTGACGGTGGCTGTGTGACGGCCGTTGCGTGACAGTGGCCGGGTGACGTTCTCTCTGCGCGATGAGGGCCATCCCCTACGGGCAGGTTGGGGGTTCCGAAGGAACCCTCGGCCTGCCCGTTCCGTTTACGGTGGAGGGGGCGACCGGTATCGGCGGCCGCATCGAGACATCGAGGGGCATTCATGGAAGCCGCGATCACGATCCTGGCGTTGCTCTTGGTCGCGTTCGTCGCGCTGGGTGTCTACGCGACCGTGAAGGCCGTCGGCGCGGCCAAGCGCGGCGTGGACCGCACGATCACCCAGGCCCGTCGCACCGTGGAGGACACCACGCTCCGGGCCAAGAGCTTCGGGCAGACGGGCGTCGCGGGCGAGCTCGCACAGCTCCGGCTCGCGCTGCGCACCTCGATGCGGGCCACCCAGGACGCCCTGCACGCGGGAGTCGCCGAGGACGCGTCCCTGGCGGAGTCGGTGGCGCTGTTCCGGAGGCTGAGCGAGCACGGTCTTGAGCTGGACGACGAGCTGAAGAGGCTGGAGCGCGAGCCGGACCGGGCGACGGTCGCGGGCCTGCTGCCCAGGCTGAAGGAACGCACACAGCGGATCACGCACTCGGCGGAATCGCTTCGCTGGGCGGCGCGGGACCGGGCGCGGCAGTTCGCCGACGACGACCTGGACGCGCTGAACGCGCAGATCGACATCGAGGCCGGCGCGCTGCGGCACTGGACCGTGGACGAGCAGGCGCAGACATCCGGCGCGGGTGCCGCCGCCACGACGGGCCCCTCGGCCGGGAACAGCAGCACGGCGGAGGAGGCCTGGGCCGGACCGGCCCGCGAGGAGAGCCCGCAGGCGATCACCGCAGCGGACCCGCGGCTGCGCACGACCCACCCCTGGCAGAAGTCGACCCGGCCCGAAACGACGAACTGACGCACGCACGCCGGCTCCGGTATGCGTACGACCCGACCGAATGCGTTCCGAAGCGGCCGAGAATGACGTTCCGAATCGGATCCGAAGCGGCGATGAATGATCAGAGGGTCGGGGCCGGGCTGCCGCACTCCCACCACGCCAGGTAACCTCCGGCTCATGTCCCGCCATGTCGCTATCGTCACCGATTCAACGGCCTACCTGCCGCGCCCGACGATGGAACGGCACGGCATCACCGCGGTGCCGCTGACCGTCGTCCTGGGCGACCAGGCGCTGGAGGAGGGCACGGAGATCTCGGCCCGCTCGCTCGCCCTGGCTCTGCAGAAACGCCACTCCGTCACCACGTCCCGCCCCAGCCCCGAGGTCTTCGCCGCGGCCTACCGGACGGCGGCCGACGGCGGGGCGGACGCGGTGGTGTCGCTGCACCTGTCGTCGGAGTTCTCGGGCACGTACGACGCCGCGCTGCTCGCGGCGCAGGACGCACCCGTCCCGGTACGGGTGGTGGACACCGGCATGGTCGCCATGGCCCTGGGGTTCTGCGCTCTCGCGGCGGCGGAGACCGCCGAGGCGGGCGGCAGCCTGGACGAAGTGGTGACGGCCGCGGAGAAGCGGGCCGCAGGCACCTCGGCGTATTTCTATGTCGACACTCTCGACTATCTGCGCCGGGGCGGTCGCATCGGCACGGCACAGGCCCTGCTGGGATCCGCGCTGGCGGTGAAGCCGATCCTGGAGCTCGACGGGGGACGGATCGAGATGCTGGAGAAGGTGCGGACGGCGTCCAAGGCCATTGCGCGACTGGAGGAGATCGTCGCCGAGCGGGCGGGTGCTGCCCCGGTGGACATCGCCGTCCACCACCTCGCCGCCCCGGAGCGCGCGGAGCGCCTGGCAGAGCGGCTGCGTGAACGCGTCCCCGGTCTGGTCGACCTCCATGTCAGCGAGGTCGGCGCGGTGATCGGGGCGCACACGGGGCCGGGGCTGCTCGGCGCGGTGATCTCGCTGCGGTGAGCGTGGTGTGCGTGGTGTGCGTGGTGTGCGCGGTGCGGAATTTCACTCCGTGGAGTGGCCGAGTTGTCCACAACTGCCGGACTGTCCACAGGAATCGATGCTGCTCAGCGGGTTCCGGCGGATGTGCCTAACGTCGTGAGGCATGGCCCTTCGATCTTCTCGGGCGTCGGCTCCCGATGCCCTCTCCACTTCCGTCCCGCCCGTCCCGTCCTCCGATTCGCCGTCCACATCCACATCCACATCCACGCTTCCGCCTCCGCCCGACGCGTGGCCGGGGCGGACGCCTGCACGGGTGCGGCACGGTTCCGGCATCCGCCCGGGTGGCCGGGCGGGGACGGGTCCCGGTTCTCGTTCCGGTGTACGCCACGGTGGGCGGCCGTCCGCGCGGGGGCGTTCCGCCCTTGCCGCAGCGGCCGCACGGCGTCGGGCGGATGCGCTGATGGCGGGAGGAGTCTCCGGGCTCGGGAGCGATGCCGGCCCTGTACCGCCGGTACGTGAATCGGCCCCCGCACCGGTGCGTGAGCCCGTCCCCGCCTCCGAGACTGCGGGAGAGGTGTCCGGTGGTATGCCGAGGGCGCGCCGTCTCGTATCGGCTGTCCGGGAGCGGCTGCCGTTGTGGGTGCGCCTCCGGTGCGGGATGGCGCCGCGCACGCCGGTGGTGCTCGGCCTGGTGCTGCTCGCCGCCGTGGCCGTCGCGGTGTTCCACTTCTGGTCCGTACGCCCCCAGACCGTGCGTGCCCCGGAACCGGTCGCGGACGAAGCGGCGGCCCCTGCGTCGCTACCGGATCCGTTACGGTCCGGCGCCCCTGACCCGGTACCCCGTCCGGCAGCCGGGGCGCCGCCGATCGCGGGCGGGGGCGGCGGGAGTGGGCAGATCGTCGTCGATGTGAGCGGCAAGGTGCACCGGCCGGGGGTCCGTCGGCTTCCGGCAGGCTCGCGGGTGACGGACGCGCTTGAGGCGGCGGGCGGAGTGCGTGCCGGCACGGATGTGACCGGGCTCAATCGGGCGCGGGTCCTGATGGACGGTGAACAGGTCGTCGTGGGCCTTCCACCGGGTCCGCCGGTCTCCGGGGCGGCCGGTGGCGGTGGAGCCGGGGCCAACGGGCCGGCCGGCGCGCCGGGCGGGCCCGGAAGTTCGGCGCCGCTCAGCCTGAACACGGCGACCGCGGAGCAGCTCGAAACCCTTCCGGGGATCGGACCCGTGCTGGCCCAGCACATGATCGACTACCGCACGGAGAACGGTGGATTCCGGTCCGTCGACGAGCTCCGGCTGGTCAACGGGATCGGCGACCGCCGCTTCGCCGACCTCCAGCCGCTCGTACGGCCATGAGCAGCCGAGAGGCCCGGCTCGGCCCCCGGGGCGCGGGCGCGGACCGGGACACCACCGGGAGCGGGGCCGGATCGCCGCGGGAGGGGCCCACGGACCTGCGGCTGGTACCGCCCGCCCTGGCGGTCTGGGCGGCCGCTGCGGTGGCGCTGGGGCTGCCGGGGCGGTGGGTGGCGGCATTGACCGTCGCCTGCTTGGTACCGGCGCTCGTTCTGCTGGCGGTGGCCGCACGCACCTCTCGGCGGCCGAGGGCGGCCGGACGGTGCCGGGCCGTCGCCGCCGGGGGAGCCGTGCTGCTGTGCGCGGCGGCGGGCGCGGCAGTGGCCGGACTCCACGGGGCCGATGTACGGCGAGGTCCCGTTCCCGGGCTTGCGGCGGAGTACGCGCGGATCGACGCCGACGTCCGGGTGATCTCGGACCCCCGGACGACCCGCCCGGCGGTACGGGGCAACCACAGTGCCCCGGCCCTTCTCCTGATCGACGCCGAGGTCATGGAGGTGCGGACGGCGGACGGCCCGAGCACCCGGGTCCGTACACCGGTGCTGCTCATGGTCGCGGCGGGCGATCACCGGGCGGACTGGCAGAAGCTGCTGCCGTCCACCCGACTTCGGCTCGGCGGCCGGCTCTCGCCCCCCGCACACGAGGGCGAACGCCTCGCGGCGGTCCTGCGGGTGGACGACAAGGGGGCACCCCAGATCACCGGGCCCCCGACATGGGTCCAGCGCGCGGCGGGGGGACTGCGCGCCGGGCTGCGGGAGGCGACGGACGAACTGGACGCGGATGCGCGTGCGCTGTTGCCGGGGCTGGTGGTCGGTGACACCTCCAGAGTCCCGTCCGAACTCCACGACGCCTTCAAGGCGACTGACCTGACGCATTTGTTGAGCGTTTCCGGAGCGAACCTCTCGATTCTGCTCTTTCTCCTCATCGGCCCGCCGGGAGCGGCACTGAGCGCGGAACGGCGCGGTCTGGCACCCCTGTTGGGGATCTCCCTGCGGGGGACCGCGCTGATCGGCGGTGCGCTGACGCTCGCCTTCATCGTCGTGTGCCGTCCGGAACCGAGCGTGCTCCGCGCGGCGGCCTGCGGTCTCATCACGCTCCTGGCGATCGGAACGGGCCGTCGGAGATCCCTGATCCCCGCCCTGGCGGCGGCTGTCGTCCTTCTGGTGCTCTA
Organism: Streptomyces sp. NPDC048142; assembly: GCF_043202835.1. NCBI lineage: Bacteria > Bacillati > Actinomycetota > Actinomycetes > Kitasatosporales > Streptomycetaceae > Streptomyces > Streptomyces sp. NPDC048142. The sequence continues at coordinate 439,840 of NZ_JBIDBC010000003.1, read as the reverse complement.
CGACCCCTGGCTCGCCCGGAGCTACGGCTTCCTGCTGTCGGTCCTGGCCACCGGTGCGCTGTTGACGCTCGCGCCGCGGTGGAGCGTCGCTCTGCGGGCGCGGGGGGTGCCGGGCAGGCTCGCCGAGGTGCTGGCCGCGGCGGCGGCCGCGCAGGCCGTGTGCGCACCCGTGGTGGTGGTCCTGGCTTCGCGGGTCAGCCTGGTGGCGATCCCGTGCAATCTGCTGGCGGAGTTCGCGGTGGCACCGGCGACGGTACTCGGGTTCGCGGTCCTCGCCGTCGCCCCGGTCGCCCCGCCGGTGGCCGAGCTGCTGGCCGGGATCGCGAGCTGGCCGGTCAGGTGGATCGCCAAGGTCGCCCGCACGGGGGCGGGCCTTCCCGGGGCGGAGGTGCCGTGGCCGGGAGGGTGGTCCGGCGCGGCGCTGCTGGCCGGCCTCACGGTGCCGGCCGTGCTGCTGGCCCCGAGGCTGGTCCGTCGCCCCTGGATCTGCGCGGCCACCGGGCTGATTCTCGTGCTGGCGGTGCTGCGGCCGGTTCCGCTGACCCGGATCATGACCGGCTGGCCGCCGCCCGACTGGGCGTTCGCGCTCTGCGACGTGGGGCAGGGCGATGCGATGGTGCTCATGGCGGGGGAGGGCACGGGTGTGGTCGTCGACGCCGGACCCGACCCCCGTGCGGTCGACCGGTGCCTGCGCGACCTCGCAGTGACCCGGGTCCCGCTCGTGGTCCTCACCCACTTCCACGCCGACCATGTGCGTGGGCTGCCGGGCGTGCTCCGGGGCAGGGCGGTGGGCGCGATCCAGACGACGAGCCTCGAAGAGCCGCCCGAGCAGGCCGCGTTCGTGCGGCGGACGGCGGCCGCGGCGCGGGTTCCGACGGTGCGGGCCGTGGCCGGTGAGCACCGTCGGGCGGGTCCGGTCGACTGGCGGGTCCTCTGGCCGCGCCATGGGCCCGGGGGAGCGGGAGCGGCGGCGCGGGAGCCGAACGACTCCAGCGTCACCCTGCGCGTACGGGCGGCCGGAGGGCTGACGCTGCTGCTCCTCGGGGATCTCGAACCCCCGGCCCAGCGGGAGTTGCTGCGCGGCCGGGAGGCGTCGGGCCCGGTGGACGTCCTCAAGGTGGCTCACCACGGCTCGGCCTTCCAGGACGCCGGGCTCCTCCACAGCGTACGGCCGAGGCTGGCGCTCATCTCCTGCGGCGCGGACAACCCGTACGGCCACCCCTCGGCCCGTACGGTGGGCGCCCTCAGGGCGGCAGGGGCCCGGGTCCTGCGCACCGACACCGATGGGCCGATCGCGGTGACGGGTGCGGGGAAGGAGCTGAGGGCGGTGGGCCGGTCATGACACCGCCGGAGCCCGCCCTGCCCGCGCGTGCTGTTCGGCGCCCCGCCCGAACCTGCTGTCCAGCCCGCCCGCCAGCCCGCTCGCGCTGCCCCTCCCGCGCCTGCTTGCCCTGCCCTTCCCACCCGGCTCGCACACCGCCCGCCCGTGCGCGCTGTCCAGCCGTGCGCGCTGTCTGTCCTGCCCCGCCCTTGTCCTGCGCCGGTCCCGGGGTCGGGTCGCGTGGGTCAGGCCAGCCACGTGCCGGTGAGCATCAGGTCGCGGTCGGCGAGTTCGTTCACCTCGCGCCAGGCGCGCACGGTGTGGGGGGTGATGCGCAGAAACACCCAGCGGGGGCGGCTGCGCGGATCCCACCGGAGCTTGGCGGCGAAGGCGTCCGCCGCCGGGGCCGGAAGGTCCGTCCCCTCCACGATTCCCGCCTCGCCCTCGATCAGCACCACATCGCGGGTGGGGCCGAGGGTGACGCTGATCGGGCCGCCGGGGGTCACGTTGACGGCGGTCGGATTGGTTCGCCGGGTCGACATCACCAGGGTGCCGGTTTCCTCGTCCCAGAGGAACGACAGCGGCACCAGAGTGGGGACGCCGTCCCGGGAAGCCGTCGCCACCCATGCGTCTGTGTCCTGCCGCAGGTGGTCCAGGACGTCCCGCTTGCGCTCTTCCCGGCTGCGTGCGGGCTCGGGCTCGGGCCCGGTCTCGGTCTGGGTCATGCCCGCCACGCTAGGGGGCGGTCACCGCGTCGCGCCTCGGGCAAGGGTCCTCGGGCAAGGGTCCTAGGACCGGTGGTTCTCGCGGCGGGAGCGGGCGCAGACTGGGCCCATGACCTCGCAGACACCCACCAAGTCCGGCACCTCCGTCCCGGAACCCGACAGCGATGGCGGTGGCATCACCGACGCCGCCGTCGACGCCTATCTCACCCGGATCGGTGCGGACCGGCCGGTGCGGGCCGATATCGAGGCGCTGCGCGACCTTCAGCACCGGCATCTGCTCTCCGTTCCCTTCGAGAACCTCTCGGTCCATCTGGGCGAGGACATCGTGCTGGAGGAACGGGCGCTCATGGACAAGGTGACCGGTGGGCGCGGCGGCTTCTGCTACGAACTTAACGGCGCTTTCGCGGCGTTGCTGCGCTCCGTCGGCTTCCGGGTGACCCTGCTCCAGGCCCGGGTCTACGGCGACGGCGGCCGGTTGGGCATTCCGTACGACCACATGGCGCTGAGGGTGGAGACCGAGGACGGTACGGGGCCCTGGCTGGCGGACGTCGGCTTCGGCGACAACGCGTTGTGGCCGCTGGCGCTCGACGACCGGACGGAGCAGCAGGATCCCCGGGGCGTGTTCCGGTTCCGTGAGGCGCCGCAGGGGGACCTGGATCTGCTGCGTGGCGGCTCGCGGCAGTTCCGGCTCGATCCGAGGCCGCGGACGCTGCCGGAGTTCCGGGGCGGGGTCTGGTACCACCGCACGTCGCCGGACTCACATTTCACCCGGTCCCTGGTGTGCTCCCGGTACACGGAGACCGGGCGGGTGACGCTGAGCGGACGGGCCCTGGTCACCACGGTCGGCGGGGATCGGCACCGTACGGAACTGGCTACGGACGAGGAGGTGCTGGCCGCCTACCGGGACCACTTCGGGGTGCGGCTCTCCCGGGTTCCCGAGGTCCGGGAGGCAGTCACGGTGCCGGGGAGCAGCTCTGGCCGGTGACCCCCGCGGACGTCCCGGACGAGTGATCCGTACAAGCGGAACAGATAATTCGGACCTTCGGTAACACCTGCCCACAGCCCGTCACACCTCGCCATACGTCGGCACAGCTCATTACACCTCGTAACAGCTCGGTACAAGACCTCCCGGGGCCCCCGTTTGCCTCGAACGCCTCAATAGTGATCGAATGCATGCTCGTCGGCGGGCCGCTGATCCGACAGCGACGTCCATCTGTCAGGGCCCGATGTGCGAAGCGCCCCTGGGGGTACGTAAGTGATGTTCGGCCGTTGGCTGGGAAACAGAGGCCAGGCGGGTGGGCGCGGTGGGGCCCTCGCCGGATTCCAGGTACCCCGTACCGCGGGCGTGCTCAGCTGCCGGGTGCTGGACCCGGTCAACGAACCGGTCCAGCAGGCCGAGTTCGTCGTGACCGACAGCGTGGGCCGCAGGGTGACAGGCGGCGAGACGGACCCCTTCGGCAGTGTTCTCGCCACGGTCCCGGCGGGCGACTACCGGCTGGCGATCACGGCTGAGGGCTTCACCCCGTTCCACGGGGCGGCGACGGTGACCGAGGGGGCGCACGCCTCCCTGGGCGACGTGACCCTCCAGGTGGCGCAGCCCCCGCAGCTGCCCGATCCCGGCGACTGGGACATCGAGCCGAACCACTCGCAGATCGGCTTCACCGCCCGGCACATCGGGCTGGCCCGTATCCACGGCAGGTTCAACACCTTCGCCGGGGCGGTCCGGATCGCCGACCGCATGGAGGACTCCGCCATGCACGTGATCATCGACGCTGCGTCGATCGACACCAATGTGCAGATGCGTGACGACCACCTGCGCTCCGGCGACTTCCTCGACGTCGGCCGCTACCCGACGCTGGAGTTCTACAGCGAGCGTTTCGTCCACCGGGGCGGCAGCCGCTGGGGTGTCACCGGTGCGCTGACCCTGCACGGCGTCAGCCGTACCGTGACGCTGGACACCCAGTACCTCGGTATCGGCAACGGCATTGAGGGCGAGACACGTGCCGCCTGCCGGGCCACCACCGAACTGCACCGCGAGGACTTCACCCTCACCTGGCAGACCATGCTGGCGCGCGGGATCGCCGCGGTGGGGCCCAGCATCGTCATCGACCTGGACATCCAGATCGTGCCCAAGGGCTGAGCCGCCCGCGTCGGATCGTCCGGCGCGGCTACGGCTTCTCCAGCCAGCCTTCGTACTCCGCGGCGAACGCGTCGAGCGCGGCCGGGTCCAGTCGCCCGGCCGCGTCCTCCACGACCACCAGCCACTGGGCGTCCTCGGCGTCGTCCTCACCGGCCAGCGCGTCCCGTACGAGCTGGGGCTCCTCGGCGACCCCGAAGCGGTCCGCCAGCTCCCCGGCCACCTCCTCCGCGGAGTCGCGGTCGGGCAGCACCAGTACATGTCTCACGTCGCTCACCCGGTCATTCTCCGGTACGGGTGTCCGTGCCCCGTACCCCGTACCCCGGGCCGTCCGGGGCTGTCGGAGCCGGCGGGGTTGTCAGCGGGGCGTGGGATGCTGGATCGCGATGGCCACCAGGAAGAATTCCACCGACGATCCGCTCGCCCCCCTCACCCTCGCCGTGGGCCAGGAGGACCTCCTCCTGGACCGTGCGGTGCAGCAGGTGGTGGCGGCCGCGCGTGCTGCCGACGCCGACACGGATGTACGTGATCTGGCGTCCGACCAGTTGCAGCCCGGCACGCTCGCCGAGCTCACCAGCCCCTCGCTCTTCGCCGAGCGCAAGGTCGTGATCGTGCGCAATGCGCAGGATCTCTCGGCCGACACCGTCAAGGACGTCAAGGCGTACCTCGGCGCGCCGGTCGAGGAGATCACGCTCGTCCTGCTGCACGCGGGCGGAGCCAAGGGCAAGGGGCTGCTGGACGCGGCGCGCAAGGCGGGGGCGCGGGAGGTCGCCTGCCCGAAGACCACCAAGCCCGCCGAGCGGCTCTCCTTCGTACGGTCGGAGTTCCGGACGCACGGGCGGTCCGCGACGCCGGAGGCCTGCCAGGCGCTGGTCGACTCGATCGGCAGCGATCTGCGGGAGCTGGCGAGTGCGGTGTCCCAGCTGATCGCGGACGTCGAGGGCACGATCGACGAGGCGGTCGTCGGGCGCTATTACACCGGGCGGGCGGAAGCCTCGTCGTTCACCGTCGCCGACCGGGCGGTCGAGGGGCGCGCGGCGGAGGCGCTGGAGGCGTTGCGGTGGTCGTTGTCGACCGGGGTCGCGCCCGTCCTGATCACCAGTGCGCTGGCGCAGGGGGTGCGGGCGATCGGGAAGCTGTCCTCCGCGCGGGGCGGGCGGCCGGCCGACCTCGCCCGGGAGCTGGGGATGCCGCCGTGGAAGATCGACCGGGTGCGGCAGCAGATGCGGGGGTGGACGCCGGACGGGGTTGCGGTGGCCCTGCGGGCCGTGGCTGCGGCGGATGCGGGGGTGAAGGGCGGGGGGGACGATCCTGAGTACGCCCTGGAGAAGGCCGTCGTCGTTGTCGCCCGAGCCGCGCGGGCGGGGCGGTAGGCGGGGCGGTAGGCGGACCCCTGAGCCCCGGCCCCCCGAGCCGGTGCCCTGTGCCCCTGGCCCCGTTGCTTTCTCGTGGCCCCGAAACGGGCGCCTGAGCCCCGAGTCCTCCGGCTCCCGAGCCCCGGGTTCGCCGCTGGGTGCGGGGCCCTGTGGCCGCCGGTTCCGTCCTCAAGCGCCGGACGGGCTGGGTGTGTCCCTCGCCGGGCTGAATGTTCCCCCCGGACGGGCGGCTGGGGTGGTGTGCGTTCGCCGTGGTGCGCAAGCTCTTGCGGGATCGCCGGTTCCGTCCTCAAGCGCCGGACGGGCTGGTTGCGCCCCTCGCCGGGCTGAATATCCCCCCGGCCGGGCTGGAGCGCGTAGCACGTACGCACGGAAGCCCCGGTCCTCGATCTGGGGAGATCGGGGACCGGGGCTTCCGGGTCACACTTCAGGTGCGCCGCACCCGCGTGGCGAACGCAGGTTCGGTGTGCGGCGCGGGGTGCCGGTCAGGGGCGGGAGAGAGGGCCCGCTGGTCCGTTCCGGCGATCACATCAGTGAGCTTCGGGAAGAAGCTCAGGCCTGCAGGGAGGCAACCTTGGACGCCAGCGCCGACTTCTTGTTGGCGGCGGCGTTCTTGTGGATGACACCCTTCGAGACAGCCTTGTCGAGCTGACGGGAGGCGTCGCGGACGGCCGTGGTGGCCTTCTCGACGTCACCGGCAGCGGCGGCCTCGCGGGCCTTGCGGATCGCGGTCTTGAGCGACGACTTGACGGCCTTGTTGCGCAGGCGCGCCTTCTCGTTGGTCTTGTTCCGCTTGATCTGGGACTTGATGTTCGCCACGAAAGAGCCTTTTCAGGTTCGTTGGATCTTCTAGGTGAGCCACGCCGCTCGTGAGAGCCACGAGGCACAGCTGTCCACGGTAGCAGTCACTCTCCGACCGGCCCAAACCGGTCGCGGTCCCGCAGGCGTGGGACGATGGAGTCTGCGTATCGATCCGACCGACCCGACATCGACCCGAGACACGGCGTTCGGCGTCTCAAGAATCAGGACCCTGCGTGCCCGCGACTCCTTCCAACGTGCCCGAGCCGAGCCGTACCGACCCGGCGCTGATCCGCAATTTCTGCATCATCGCGCACATCGACCACGGCAAGTCGACCCTCGCCGACCGGATGCTTCAGCTGACCGGAGTGGTCGACCAGCGGCAGATGCGTGCTCAGTACCTCGACCGGATGGACATCGAGCGCGAGCGCGGCATCACCATCAAGTCCCAGGCGGTCCGGCTGCCCTGGGCGCCCAACACGGGCGTGGACACGGGTACCACCCATGTCCTCAACATGATCGACACCCCGGGCCACGTGGACTTCACCTACGAGGTCTCCCGTTCGCTCGCCGCCTGCGAGGGCACCGTCCTGCTGGTCGACGCCGCGCAGGGCATCGAGGCCCAGACGCTGGCCAACCTCTATCTCGCGATGGAGAACGACCTCACCATCATCCCGGTGCTCAACAAGATCGACCTCCCCGCCGCGCAGCCGGAGAAGTTCTCCGAGGAGCTGGCCAACCTCATCGGCTGCCAGCCCGAGGACGTGCTCAAGGTCTCCGCCAAGACCGGGATCGGCGTGGACGCGCTGCTCGACCGGGTCGTGCGGGACGTGCCGGCCCCGGTCGGCGTCGCGAACGCCCCCGCCCGCGCGATGATCTTCGACTCGGTCTACGACTCGTACCGCGGTGTCGTCACCTACGTCCGTGTCATCGACGGTCAGCTCAACAAGCGCGAGCGCATCCGGATGATGTCGACCGGCGCCACCCACGAGCTGCTGGAGATCGGGGTGTCGTCCCCGGAGATGACCCCGGCCGACGGCATCGGCGTGGGCGAGGTCGGCTACATCATCACCGGGGTGAAGGACGTCCGGCAGTCCAAGGTCGGTGACACGATCACCTCCCTGCACAACGGGGCGACCGAGGCGCTGGGCGGCTACAAGGACCCGAAGCCGATGGTGTTCTCGGGGCTGTATCCGCTGGACGGGTCGGACTACCCGGACCTGCGCGAGGCGCTGGACAAGCTCCAGCTCAACGACGCCGCCCTGGTCTACGAGCCGGAGACCTCCGCCGCGCTCGGCTTCGGCTTCCGCGTCGGCTTCCTCGGCCTGCTCCACCTGGACGTGGTCCGCGAGCGGCTGGAGCGCGAGTTCGGCCTCGACCTGATCGCCACCGCCCCCAACGTGGTCTACCGCGTCGAGATGGAGGACGGCACCGAGCACGTCGTCACCAACCCGAGCGAGTTCCCCGAGGGCAAGATCGACAAGGTGCACGAGCCGGTCGTCCGCGCCACGGTGCTGGCCCCGAGCGAGTTCATCGGCGCGATCATGGAGCTGTGCCAGGGCCGGCGCGGCACCCTGCTCGGCATGGACTACCTCTCCGAGGACCGGGTCGAGATCCGCTACACCCTGCCGCTCGCGGAGATCGTCTTCGACTTCTTCGACCAGTTGAAGTCCAAGACCCGGGGTTACGCCTCCCTCGACTACGAGCCCACCGGCGAGCAGTCGGCCCACCTCGTCAAGGTCGACATCCTGCTGCACGGCGACAAGGTGGACGCGTTCTCCGCGGTCACCCACAAGGACAAGGCGTACGCGTACGGCGTACGGCTCGTCGCCAAGCTGCAGAAGCTCATCCCCCGGCAGAACTTCGAGGTGCCGATCCAGGCCGCCATCGGCGCCCGGGTCATCGCCCGTGAGACCGTCCGCGCCATCCGCAAGGACGTCCTCGCCAAGTGCTACGGCGGTGACATCTCCCGTAAGCGGAAGCTGCTGGAGAAGCAGAAGGAGGGCAAGAAGCGGATGAAGATGGTCGGCAACGTGGAGGTTCCCCAGGACGCCTTCATCTCCGTCCTGTCGACCGACGAGTCAGCGGGAGAGAGCAAGGGCAAGAAGTAGCCCGCGCCGACGCCTGTCGATGAGCAGTCCGGAGGGCCCCCGTGCCGCAGCATTGGCATGGGGGCCCTTTCGTTATGAAAGCGGCGGCACGTTGCCTCTTACGTGGCGGACAAGTGCGCTCTACTCTGATCACGACTCGATGGTTACCGGCCAGTTAAACAAGCCGAACAAGCAGGTTGCGCAGCAGGACGAGCGCAGGACGAGAGCCAGAACGAGCGCAGGTCGAGCCAGGACGAGCGCAAGCAGGACGAGAGCAAGCAGGACCAGTGCCAGGGCGAGAGCAGTAGGACGACAGCAGCAGGACAGCAGCAGTCGCCCGTATCAAAGAAGCCGGTCGTAGCAATGCCGCAGGCCCGGAGGACGTCGTGAGCGACACACAGACCTTGATCGATAACCGGCCGCCCTCCGTGGCGGCCCTCTTCATCGACCGCGTGGCGGCGACGCCGGACGGGGAGGCGTACCGCTATCCGGTGCCGTCGGCCTCGGGCGAGGGTCCCGATGACTGGAAGTCGCTGAGCTGGGACCAGGCCGCGGAGCGGGTCTACGCGATCGCCGCCGGGCTGATCGCGCTCGGCGTGCGGCCGGAGGAGCGGGTCGCCCTCTCCTCGGCCACCCGGGTGGAGTGGATCCTCATCGACCTCGGGGTGATGTGCGCGGGCGCCGCGACCACGACGATCTACCCCTCCACGAACTCCGAGGAGTCCGCGTTCATCCTGGCCGACTCCGAGAGCCGGATCCTCATCGCGGAGGACGCCGAGCAGCTGGCCAAGGCCCGCGAGACCCGTGCCGACCTGCCCGACCTCGCCCATGTCGTGGTCATCGACCCGGCCGGCGTCGAGCCCGCCGAGGACGACCCCGAGGGCTGGATCATCACTCTCGCGGAGCTGGAGGCCCAGGGCGCCGAGCTCCTCGCCAAGACCCCGGACGCGGTCACCGAGCGGGTCGCCGCGATCACCGCCGACCAGCTCGCCACCCTGATCTACACCTCGGGCACCACCGGCCGCCCCAAGGGTGTACGGCTGCCGCACGACAACTGGTCGTACATGGCCAAGGCCACCGTCTCGACCGGGCTGATCAACGCCGACGACGTGCAGTACCTCTGGCTGCCGCTCGCCCACGTCTTCGGCAAGGTCCTCACCTCCGGTCAGATCGAGGTCGGCCACGTCACCGCCGTCGACGGCCGCATCGACAAGATCATCGAGAACCTGCCGGTGGTCCAGCCGACCTACATGGCCGCCGTGCCCCGGATCTTCGAGAAGGTCTACAACGGGGTCGCCTCCAAGGCCCGCGCGGGCGGCGGCGCCAAGTACAAGATCTTCCAGTGGGCGGCCGGAGTCGCCCGCGAGTACGCCAAGGTCTCCCAGGACAACTTCCGCCGCACCGGCAAGGCGTCCGTCCCCTTCGCGCTCGGCGCCAAGCACAAGGTCGCCGACGCCCTCGTCTACTCCAAGATCCGCGAGGCCTTCGGCGGCCGGCTCCGCGCCTGCGTCTCCGGCTCCGCCGCCCTCGCCCCGGACATCGGCTACTTCTTCGCGGGCGCGGGCGTCCACATCCTGGAGGGCTACGGACTCACCGAGACCAGCGCGGCCTCCTTCGTCAACCCGGGTGAGGCCTACCGCACCGGCACGGTCGGCAAGCCGCTCCCCGGGACCGAGGTGCGCATCGCGGACGACGGCGAGATCCTGCTGCGCGGCCCCGGCGTCATGGAGGGCTACCACAAGCTGCCCGACAAGACCGAAGAGGTCCTGGAGTCGGACGGCTGGATCCACACCGGGGACATCGGGGAGCTGTCGGTCGACGGCTACCTCCGCATCACCGACCGCAAGAAGGACCTGATCAAGACGTCCGGCGGGAAGTACGTCGCCCCGGCGGAGGTCGAGGGTCAGTTCAAGGCGGTCTGCCCGTTCGTCTCCAACATCCTGGTGCACGGCGCGGACCGTAACTTCTGCACCGCGCTCATCGCGCTCGACGGCCCCACCGTCCTCGGCTGGGCCGCCGAGAACGGACTGGAGGGCAAGTCGTACGCGGAGGTGGTCGCCGCCCCGCAGACCGTCGAGCTGATCGACGGGTACGTCAAGCGCCTCAACGAGGGCCTCCAGCGCTGGCAGACCATCAAGAAGTTCCGCCTCCTGCCGCGCGACCTGGACGTCGAGCACGGCGAGCTGACCCCCAGCCTCAAGCTGAAGCGGCCGGTCGTCGAGCGGGAGTACCAGGGGCTCATCGACGAGATGTACGCGGGTTCGCGCGAGGCGTAGACGCGAGGCGCAGGACCTGTCACGACCTGTCACGAACCGCCCCGGGGGCTCGGCCCCGGGGTGCACGGGCGGGGCGTCCGGACACCCACGTGTCCGGCCGCCCCGCCCGCCGAGGCGACGGCCGAGCGGATCCGGCGGGCCGTGCACGAGTTCGCCGAGCAGCCCCCGACGACGTGGCCCTGCTGGTGCCGCACGCGGGGTGCGGAACAGGCGGAGAAGAGACCCGGTAGGGGAAGCCTCCACGGCGAGCGACAATGGACGGTATGCCTTCCGTACTGCCCGATGGTGAGCCCGTGCCCGACGACGGGGCGCTGCCCCGCCACGCCCTGGAAGGCGCAGCCGACCGCCCGCTCGGCTTCTACCTGCACGTCCCGTACTGCGCCACCCGCTGCGGCTACTGCGACTTCAACACCTACACCGCCACCGAGCTGCGCGGCTCCGGCGGGGCGCTGGCCTCCCGCGACAACTACGCCGCCCACCTGATCGGAGAGGTCCGCCAGGCCCGCAAGGTCCTCGGCGACGACCCGCGCCCGGTCCGCACGGTCTTCGTCGGCGGCGGCACCCCCACGCTCCTGCCCGCCGCCGATCTCGTGACGATGCTGGCGGCGATCAGGGACGAGTTCGGGCTCGCCGAGGACGCGGAGATCACCACCGAGGCCAACCCGGAGTCCGTCGACCCCGCCTATCTCTCCGCCCTGCGCGAGGGCGGCTTCAACCGGGTCTCCTTCGGTATGCAGAGCGCCAAGCAGCACGTCCTGAAGATCCTGGACCGCACGCACACCCCCGGCCGCCCCGAGGCCTGCGTCGCCGAGGCGCGCGCGGCGGGCTTCGACCACGTCAACCTCGACCTGATCTACGGCACCCCCGGCGAGTCCGACGACGACTGGCGGGCCACCCTGGACGCCGCGATCGGTGCGGGCCCCGACCACGTATCCGCGTACGCCCTGATCATCGAGGAGGGCACCCAGCTCGCCCGCCGCATCCGGCGCGGCGAGATCCCGATGACCGACGACGACGCGCACGCCGACCGCTATCTCATCGCGGACGAGGCCTTCGCCGCCGCCGGCTTCGACTGGTACGAGGTCTCCAACTGGGCCACCACCGAGGCCGGCCGCTGCCTGCACAACGAGCTGTACTGGCGCGGCGCCGACTGGTGGGGCGCGGGACCCGGCGCCCACAGCCACGTCGGCGGGGTCCGCTGGTGGAACGTGAAGCACCCCGGCGCCTACGCCCAGGCGCTCTCCGAGGGCCGCTCGCCCGGCGCCGGCCGCGAGATCCTCGGCCAGGAGGACCGCCGGGTCGAGCGGATCCTGCTGGAGCTGCGGCTGCGCGAGGGCTGCCCGCTGGACCTCCTGAAACCCGACGGCCTCGCCGCCTCCCGCCGCGCCCTGACCGACGGGCTGCTGGACCCGGAACCGTACGGGAAGAACCGCGCGGTCCTCACCCTGCGCGGGCGGCTCCTGGCCGACGCCGTCGTCCGCGACCTGGTCGACTGAGCCGGACGCGGGGCCTCACGGCTTGCAGTCCTTCGCCGTCAGCGGCGGCGCGACCCCGGCGGGCTTGCCGCAGACATGGGTCCGCTCGGCGCTCGGCCCGGGGCGGACCACCTTGACGATGTTGAGACCGTGCACGTTGTCGGAGACCGAGGATCTCGCCCGGCTGAACGAGATCGTCCCCGTGGGCATGTTGTTGAGGTCCACCGTGTGCAGCGTCGCCCACGTCTCCGCCGCGCTCCGGCGCTTGTCGCCGCGCGCCGCCGCGTCGTACAGGGCCGCCGTCGCGCTGTAGGAGATGACGGTCTGCCCACTGGCGAACAGCTCGTCCTCGTACGCCGGACGCCCCGAGGCCATGGCGGCGATCTCCCCGTCGGGGTGCAGCGCCCGCAGCGTGCGGTAGGCGTCCCCGTAGAAACCGAGGTTCTTTCCCCGGTCCAGCGGGGCGAGCGAGCTGTGGTAGAGCGTGACGTTCGCCGCAATGGACGTGCTGTCGTCGAACGTGCCCTTCGCCAGATCGTCCCCGGTGAACACCGTCATCCTCCGGTCCGAGCACCCGGTGGTGCCCGACAGACCCGCCATCAGCGTCGGCACGTCCTCGACGCGCCCCGCGAAATACAGCGCGTCCGGGACCCGCTCGGCCTGGCAGATGCTGGTCAGCGGGGCGTTCAGACTCGCCCCGCCGGCGAGGTCGTAGGACACGTCCCGGCCCAGCGAGAAGCCCGACGTCCGCAGCATCTTCTTGCCCGCGGCCCGCTGCTCGGCGGTGTACCGGTCCAGATCCCCGTTACGGTCCCCGCGCGACAGCACGATCGCGTGCGGGCGGTCCAGCTCCTCGGCGACCTGCCGGGCGACCAGCCCGAGCGCGTACGTCTGCTCCTCGTCCGTCGCCGCGAGGCCGAAGTAGTTGGGGAACCGGCGGGGCAGATCGCCGCTGGAGTTCGTCGTGTTCACCAGCGGCAGCCCCGCATCGCGCAGCAGCCCCGTCGCGTCGTCGCTCTCGTAGGTGTTGCGGCCCAGACCGACCACCCCGACCACCGACGGGTCCCGCCGGGCCACCTCGATGATCTTCCGTACGGCGGTGATCTGCCGCAGCATGCCCTCACCGCCGTTGGCGGTCAGCACCCGCAGCTTCACCGACCGGCCCACGGTCTTGTTCACCGCGTGCTGCTGGAGATAGACGCCGGTCAGCTCCTCCAGGCCCTTGCGGGTCGCCTCCCGGTTCCTGCCCGTGGCGGTGAGCGGACCGGCGTACACGACCGTCACATACGCGTCGCCCGGCTCGATGTCGTCGTTCTCCTCGCGGATCGCCTGCTCGATCCGTTCGAACGTGATGCCCTTCCCGGCCCCGTTCAGCTCCAGAGCGTTGCCCCGGGCGAAGAACACCTCGGGCGCGGTCGCCACCCCGACGCACTCCCGGCCGCCCTCGGGACCGGCCCGGACCGCGTCCGTGCTGCGGTCGGTCAGCGGCCCGTGGCAGTACGTATCGCGCCAGTGCCCGGCCCACAGGAACGCCCCCAGCAGACTGCCCACGACGAGCACGGCGATGCTCGCCCGCGACATCACCCACCACGCCCAGGTCCGCCGCACCCGGTGGGTGACGAGCTGCGCGTGCGCGTGCTCATGGGTCAGTTTCTCGGTGGACAGCGGGAGCAGCAGCACCCACGCCAGGGTCGCGGCCGCCACCGGCGACTGGCCCAGACTCAGATCGTCGACCCAGCGTTCGTAGCGGGCCCGAGCCCCCGAGGAACCGGCCGACGCACCCGGACCCGGCCGCTCCGGGGGCAGCGGCGGGGTGTGCCGCATGATCTCCGGGGCCGGCAGCGAGGCGAGCAGCAGCAGCGGATCCACCTCGCTGCGCCGCGACCGTACGTTGTTGATCGCGTTGATCAGCAGGATGCCGCCGTTGTCCTGCGTGGCCCGGGGCAGGAGCACCACCGGCGGGACCGTGCGCTTGCTGCGCCGCCAGTCCAGGGAGCGCGGGCGGTAGTTGTGCCGCAGGTCCTCCAGCAACGCCTGCACCCGCAGCTCCAGATGGAACTGGCGGGCGTGCTCGTCGCCCGCCCCCGCGTCCGCCACCCGCTCCGCGACCGCCGCCGCCCGCGCCCGGATCACCCGCCACGAACCGCTCGGCGAGAACCACGACCAGCCGTCCGAGGGGTGGCCGGTGCTGGACGCGGCCAGGGACGAGGTGGTGGCCAGCCACCGGCTGGCCCGGCGCAGCCACAGCAGCGGCGGCGCGGCCCGGCTCGCCAGGCTCACCACGACGAGCCCGAGCAGCGCGACGGCCGCCACCAGCACCGTCAGCAGCCAGCCGATCTCCCCGAGCAGCACGCTGAGCAGGGTGATGAAGAGCGCGCCGATGAACGTCTCGGGCCGCACCGACTGCCGCAGCGTCTCCCACCGGGTGCCCCGGCGCGGCCGGCCGGACCGCCAGCGCAGCCGGCTCAGCTGCTCCAGAATCCTTTCCTCACGCACCTCGGAAGTGTTCCCGTCGGACTGCTCGACCACTGTCGCGGTGGCCTGCTCGATCGCCCCGAGCAGCCGGGAGCGGGGAAAGGCGAAGGTCTTGTACTGGGTGTTCTCGCGGGTCTCCCACGGCTTCCCGGAGAGGGTGCGCACCATGTCGAGCGCCGCCTCGTACGGGGTGGCCCCCTCGCCCTCCAGCAGCCGCACCGGCACCCGGCGCAGCTCGTTGGCCCGGTGCACCTGGTGGACGATCTGCTCCACCCGGGCGTCGATCTCCGGCCCGGCCCCGGCGTCCGCCGCCTGGGCCACCACGAGCGGCATCACCGGCCGGTTGACCCGGTACCGGTCGATCAGCTGCTGCATCAGGTGGAAGACGGCCGAGGCCGCCTCGTTGTCCGCGCTTTCCTGCCACGTCCCGCGCACCATCGCCCCGCGCCTTCCCCCGTGAGCCCTCCGGCTCCCCGTAACCTCTCGGCCCGTGGACCGCTTGCCCGTTCTCCCCCCTCGAAAACCGATGGTGCGGGTGGGACGCGGGCATTCATAGGGATCGGCACGTGATCCTCTTCGGCCGGCCCGGACCAGACCCCGGACCAGACCCCGGACCAGACCCCGGACCAGACCTGGATCAGACCTGGATCAGGCCGGACCAGACCTCGGAATCAGTCCGGAAGGGTGACGAAGTCGATCAATTCCTCCACCCGGCCCAGCAGTTGGGGTTCGAGGTCCTTGTAGCTGCGGACCCTGGACAGGATGTGCTGCCAGGCCGCCCCGGTGTTCTCCGGCCACCCCAGCGCCCGGCACACGCCCGTCTTCCAGTCCTGCCCCCTCGGCACCACCGGCCAGGCACCGATCCCCACCGACGACGGCTTCACCGCCTCCCACACGTCGATGTACGGGTGCCCCACCACCAGCACATGCGCGCCGGTCACCCGCTCGGCGATCCGGGACTCCTTGGATCCGGGCACCAGATGGTCCACCAGCACCCCCAGCCGGGCGTCCGGCCCCGGCGCGAACTCCCCGACGATCGCCGGAAGGTCGTCCACGCCCTCCAGGTACTCCACGACCACGCCCTCGATCCGCAGGTCGTCGCCCCACACCCGCTCCACCAGCTCCGCGTCGTGCCGGCCCTCCACATAGATCCGCCCGGCCCGCGCCACCCGGGCCCGCGCCCCGGGCACCGCCACCGAACCGGATGCCGTACGGGTGGGACGCACGGGACCGCCGGGGCCCGGCCGCACCAGCGTGACGACCTTGCCCTCCAGCAGGAAACCGCGCGGCTCCATCGGGAACACCCGGTGCTTGCCGAAGCGGTCCTCCAGGGTCACCGTCGGCCCCTGGGCCGTCTTCTCGCAGCGGATCACCGCCCCGCAGAAGCCGGTGGCGATCTCCTCCACGACCAGATCGGGTTCGGCGGGCACCTCGGGCACGGGGGCGGACCGCTTCCACGGCGGGGTCAGGTCCGGCTGGTAGCTGCGCATGGCTCGACGATATTCGCCGCGCCCGCCCGGGGCGTCGCGGACCCGGCCATGATCACCGGGACGCCCCGGTGACGACCCTGGATCACCCCGGAACGTTCCTATGTGGTCCAGAGGTCCCACCGGGGTTCACCTCTCGTCGAGGTCCACCTCGAACCGCTCCGCCAGCGACGCCCGCTGCGCCCGCACGAACGCCGCGTCCACCACGGCACCGTGCCCCGGTACGTACAGCGCGTCCTCGCCGCCCAGCGCCAGCAGCCTCTCCAGCGCGGCCGGCCAGCGCGAGGCGATCGCGTCCCGGCCCGCCTGCGGCTCGCCGGACTCCTCGACCAGGTCGCCGCAGAACACCACCGGAGGCTCGCCGTCCGTGCCCGGCACCAGCGCCGCGAGGTCATGGCCGCTGTGCCCGGGGCCCACGTTCGCCAGCAGCACCTGCCGGCCGCCGCCCAGGTCGAGCGTCCAGTCGCCGCACACCTCGTGGTGCGGGACCACCAGCGTGTCCACCGACCGGGCAGCCTCGTCCTCCGGGACCCCGTGACGCACCGACGAGGCGCACAGCTCCTCGGCCCCGTCCCGCAGCAGGGCCCCGACGCCCACCGCCCCGTACACCTGCGCCCCGGCGAACGCGGCCGTGCCCAGCACATGATCGAAATGCGGGTGACTCAGTGCGATATGCGTCACTCTCCGCCCGAGCAGCGCCTCGGCCTGCCGCCGCAGTTCCACGCCCTCGCGCAGCGTGGAGCCCGTGTCGTACAGCAGTACGCCGTCCGGCCCGGCGACCAGCGCGACGGTGGCGTCCCAGCCCGGGAGCCGCCGTCTGCCGATACCGTTGCCCAACCGCTCCCAGCCGAAGTCTTCCCAAGAGACGTCCATACCACGACGCTATCGGCAACGACCTGCGCGGTCTCGGGGGAGCGGGCCGGTCGCCCTTGCCCCGGCCCCACCCCACCCCCGTACACTGGCCGCGGGGATTGCTGGCACTCGAACGTACCGAGTGCCAGTCGGATACCGGAGAGATCCGGAGGAAAACAGCTGGAGGTGTGCGCGATGCTCAGCGAACGCAGACTCGAAGTGCTGCGCGCCATCGTCCAGGACTACGTCGGCACCGAGGAGCCCGTCGGCTCCAAGGCGCTGACCGAGCGGCACCGGCTGGGGGTCTCCCCGGCCACCGTCCGCAACGACATGGCGGTGCTGGAGGACGAGGGCTTCATCGCCCAGCCGCACACGAGCGCGGGCCGCATCCCCACCGACAAGGGGTACCGCCTCTTCGTCGACAGGCTCGCGGGCGTCAAGCCGCTGTCCTCACCCGAGCGCCGGGCCATCCAGAACTTCCTCGACGGCGCGGTCGACCTCGACGACGTGGTCGGCCGGACGGTGCGGCTGCTCGCGCAGCTGACCCGGCAGGTCGCCGTCGTGCAGTACCCCTCGCTGACCCGCTCGACGGTGCGGCACGTGGAACTGCTGGCGCTCGCCCCCGCCCGGCTGATGCTCGTCCTGATCACGGACACCGGCCGGGTCGAACAGCGTATGATCGACTGTCCTGCCCCGTTCGGCGAGGCATCGCTCGCGGATCTGCGGGCCCGGCTCAACAGCCGGGTCGTCGGACGCCGCTTCGCGGATGTCCCGCGGCTGGTGCAGGAGCTGCCGGAATCTTTCGACAGCGAGGACCGGGGGACGGTTTCCACGGTTCTTTCCACCCTCCTCGAAACCCTGGTCGAGGAGACGGAGGAGCGGCTGATGATCGGCGGCACCTCCAATCTCACCCGCTTCGGACACGACTTCCCGGTGATGATCCGGCCGGTGCTGGAAGCACTGGAGGAACAGGTCGTCCTGCTGAAGCTGCTCGGTGAGGCAACGGACTCCGGCATGACCGTACGAATCGGGCACGAGAACGCCCACGAGGGGCTCAACTCCACGTCCGTCGTCGCGGTCGGCTACGGTTCGGGCGACGAGGCAGTCGCCAAACTCGGCGTGGTCGGACCGACCCGCATGGACTACCCCGGAACGATGGGAGCGGTACGCGCAGTGGCACGTTACGTCGGACAGATCCTGGCGGAGTCGTAAGTGGCCACGGACTACTACGCCGTACTCGGCGTGCGCCGCGACGCATCTCAGGACGAGATCAAGAAGGCATTCCGTCGGCTCGCCCGCGAGCTGCACCCGGATGTCAACCCGGACCCGAAGACCCAGGAGCGGTTCAAGGAGATCAACGCCGCTTACGAGGTGCTGTCGGACCCGCAGAAGAAGCAGGTCTTCGACCTCGGCGGTGACCCGCTCTCCGCCAACGGCGGTGGCGGCGGTGGCGCGGGCGGTTTCGGAGCCGGCGGCTTCGGTAACTTCTCCGACATCATGGACGCGTTCTTCGGCAACGCCGCGCAGCGCGGGCCCCGCTCGCGGACCCGGCGCGGCCAGGACGCCATGATCCGGCTGGAGATCGACCTCAACGAGGCGGCCTTCGGCACCACCAAGGACATCCAGGTCGACACGGCCGTCGTCTGCAACACCTGCAGCGGCGAGGGCGCGGCCCCCGGCACCTCGGCCCAGACCTGTGACATGTGCCGCGGCCGCGGCGAGGTCTCGCAGGTCACCCGGTCCTTCCTGGGCCAGGTCATGACCTCGCGGCCCTGCCCGCAGTGCCAGGGCTTCGGCACGGTCGTGCCCACCCCCTGCCCGGAGTGCGCCGGCGACGGCCGCATCCGCTCCCGGCGCACGCTCACGGTCAAGATCCCCGCGGGCGTCGACAACGGCACCCGCATCCAGCTCGCCGGTGAGGGCGAGGTCGGCCCCGGCGGCGGCCCGCCCGGCGATCTGTACGTGGAGATCCACGAGCTGCCGCACGCCGTCTTCCAGCGGCGCGGCGACGACCTGCACTGTACGGTCACCATCCCCATGACGGCCGCGGCCCTCGGCACCAAGTGCCCGCTGGAGACGCTGGACGGCGTGGAGGAGATCGACATCCGGCCCGGCACCCAGTCCGGCCAGTCCGTGCCCCTGCACGGGCGCGGGATCACGCATCTGCGCGGTGGCGGCCGGGGCGACCTGATCGTGCACGTCGAGGTGATGACCCCCTCCAAGCTCGACGCGGAACAGGAGCGGCTGCTGCGGGAGTTCTCCAAGCTGCGCGGCGAGGAGCGGCCCCTGGGTCAGTTCCAGCCAGGTCAGCAGGGGCTCTTCTCCCGGCTGAAGGACGCGTTCAACGGTCGCTGAACCGCTTTCCCCCTTTCACCGCACCGCCCGCCGGTTCTGTACCGGCGGGCGGTGCTGCGTACAGCGGGAGAACCGGTCAGGCTGCCGGCTGGCTGATTCGGCTCCGTGCACGGGCACGTGGCACGATGCGGTCATGTCCTCCGAGTTGACCGATCTCTGCCGGTATCCGATCGTGCAGGCCCCGATGGCGGGCGGCGCGTCCGGACCCCAGCTCGCCGGGGCCGTCGCCGATGCCGGCGGGCTCGGATTCCTGGCCGCCGGGTACAAAACGGCGGACGGGATGTACAACGAGATCAAACAGCTGCGCCGGCTCACCGGCCGGCCGTTCGGCGTCAACCTCTTCATGCCGCAGCCCGTACTCGCCGACCCCAGCGCCGTCGAGGTCTACCGCCACCAGCTCGCGGGCGAGGCCGCCTGGTACGAGACCCCGCTCGGCGACCCGGACAGCAGCGGCGACGACGCTTACGAGGCGAAGGTCGCGATCCTGCTGGAGGACCCGGTTCCGGTCGTCTCCTTCGCCTTCGGCTGCCCCACCCGCGACACCCTCGACGCCTTCGCCAGGGCCGGGACGCACACCATCGTCACGGTCACCTCGGCCGAGGAGGCCCAGAGCGCCCAGTGGGCGGGCGCCGACACCGTCTGCGTCCAGGGCATCGAGGCGGGCGGCCACCAGTCCACCCACCGCGACGACCCGCAGGCCGGCCACACCGGCACCGGACTGCTCTCCCTCATCGCCCAGGTCCGCGAGACCGTGCAGATCCCGATCATCGCCGCCGGCGGCCTGATGCGCGGCGCACAGATCGCCGCCGTCCTCGCGGCGGGCGCGGACGCCGCCCAGCTCGGCACCGCCTTCCTGGTCTGCCCGGAGTCCGGGGCGCACCTGCTGCACAAGCAGGCCCTGACCAACCCGCTGTTCGTCCGCACCGAGCTGACCCGCGCCTTCTCCGGGCGGCCCGCCCGCGGCCTGGTCAACCGCTTCGTCCGCGAACACGGCCCGTACGCCCCCGCCGCCTACCCCCAGGTCCACTACGTCACCAGCGGGCTGCGCCGGGCCGCCGCCAAGGCCGGGGACGCCCAGGGCATGGCCCTGTGGGCCGGACAGGGCCACCGGATGGCCCGCGAACTGCCCGCCGGCGAGCTGATCGAACTGCTCGCCGCCGAACTGGAGGCCGCCCGGACGGCCCTGAGCATGAGGAGCCCCCGGTGACCGCACCGGTCTTCGTCGTCGAGCGGATGCCCACCGGGCCGGAGTTCGTCCTGGAGGGAACCGAAGGGCGGCACGCCGTCTCCGTCAAGCGGCTCAAGCCCGGTGAGGAGCTCGTCCTCACCGACGGCCTCGGCCACTGGGCGGACGGCGTCGTGCGCGCCGCCGAGGGCAAGGACCGGCTCACCGTCACCGTCCGCGCGGCCGTCCAGGAGGAGCCGGAGCCAGAACCCCGGATCACCGTCGTCCAGGCGCTCCCCAAGGGCGACCGGGGCGAGCTGGCCGTCGAGACGATGACCGAGACCGGCGTCGACGCGATCGTGCCCTGGCAGGCGGCCCGCTGCATCACCCAGTGGAAGGGCGAGCGGGGCGCCAAGGCCCTGACGAAGTGGCGCAGTACGGCGAGGGAGGCGGGCAAGCAGTCCCGCCGGGTGCGCTTCCCCGAGGTGTCCGACGCGCTGACGACCAAGCAGGTCGCCGCGCTGCTCGCCGACGCCGACTTCGCCGGGGTCCTCCACGAGGACCGCGACCACGACAGCACGCCGCTCGCCACCGCCGAACTCCCCGCCACCGGCTCCATCGTGCTCGTCGTCGGACCGGAAGGCGGCGTCTCACCGCAGGAACTGGCGGCCTTCGCCGAGGCGGGCGCCCGCCCCTACCGTCTCGGCCGCAGCGTGCTGCGTACGTCCACCGCGGGGACGGCCGCGACCGCGCTGCTGCTGGGACGTACGGGGCGCTGGGGGTGACCCCGGGCCGGACGGCCCCGGTGGCGCGGGGTCCGGCGATAGCATGCCCGTGTAACTGATCACCAGCGACGAGGAGGCCCGGCCATGGCGGGAGAGCCGCAGCCCGACTGCCTGTTCTGCAAGATCGTCTCGGGAGAGATCCCGGCGACCATCGTCCGCGAGAGCGGGACCACCGTCGCCTTCCGCGACATCAACCCGCAGGCCCCGACCCACGTTCTGGTCATCCCCAAGGTCCACTACCCGGACGCGGCCTCCCTCGCCGCCGCCGAGCCGCAGATCGCCGCGGACGTGCTGCGCGAGGCCGGAGCGGTCGCCGCCGACGAGAAGGTCGTCGACAGCGGCTACCGGATCATCCTCAACACGGGCTCCGGCGCCGGCCAGACCGTCTTCCACGCGCACGCCCACGTCCTGGGCGGCCGCGGCCTCCAGTGGCCTCCCGGATAACGGAGCCTCCCCCATGTCCGTACGCGAGCTGGTGGTGCTCGGCACCGCCAGTCAGGTCCCCACCCGGCACCGCAACCACAACGGCTATCTGCTGCGCTGGGACGGCGAGGGCATCCTCTTCGATCCCGGCGAGGGCACCCAGCGCCAGATGCTGCGGGCCGGGGTCGCCGCGCACGACATCCACCGGATCTGTATCACCCACTTCCACGGCGACCACTCCCTCGGGCTCGCCGGGGTGATCCAGCGGATCAACCTCGACCAGGTGCCGCACCCGGTGACCGCGCACTACCCGGCCAGCGGGCAGCACTTCTTCGACCGGCTGCGGTACGCCACCGCTTACCGCGAGACCGTCGAGCTGAACCGGGCCCCGGTCGCCGGAGCCGGCGGAGTCCTCGCCGCCACCCCCGCGTACACCCTGGACAGCGCGAAGCTCTCGCACCCCGTCGAGTCGTACGGCTACCGCCTCACCGAGCCCGACACCCGCCGCATGCTGCCCGCCCTCCTCAAGGAGCACGGCATCGCCGGTCCGGACGTCGGCCGCCTCCAGCGCACGGGCGCCCTCGGTGGCGTCACCCTGGAGCAGGTCTCCGAGCACCGGCGGGGGCAGCGGTTCGCGTTCGTCATGGACACCCGGCTCTGCGACGGGGTGTACGCGCTCGCCGAGGGCTGCGACATGCTCGTCATCGAGTCGACCTTCCTCGACGAGGACGAGAAGCTCGCCGTCGACCACGGCCACCTGACCGCCGGACAGGCCGCCCGGGTGGCGAAGGAGTCGGGCGTGCGCCACCTCGTGCTGACCCACTTCTCCCAGCGCTACAGCGACCCGGAACCCTTCGAGACCCAGGCCCGCGCCGCCGGGTTCGACGGCGAACTCACCATCGCCCAGGACCTGATCCGGGTCCCGGTCCCCACCCGCCACCACCACTGAGACAACCGCACCAGCACCGTCAACAACCACATCAACACCGTCAACAACCACACCAGCACCGTCAACAACCGCACCACCGTTTGCGAGACACCGTGCACCTCCCCAAGGCAGAACTCCACCTCCACATCGAAGGCACCCTCGAACCCGAGCCGGCCTTCGCTCTCGCGGAGCGCAACGGGGTGGCCCTGCCGTACGCCACAGCCGACGAACTGCGCGCCGCCTACGAGTTCGAGGACCTCCAGTCCTTCCTGGACCTCTACTACGCCCTGATGGCCGTCCTGCGCACCGAGGACGACTTCGCCGAACTCGCAGACGCCTACCTCACCCGCGCCGCCGCCCAGGGCGTCCGGCACGCCGAGATCTTCTTCGACCCGCAGGCCCACACCGCCCGGGGCATCCCGATCGGCACGGTCATCGAGGGCCTCGGCCGGGCGCTGGAGCGCAGCGAGGAGAAGCACGGCGTCTCCACCCAGCTGATCATGTGCTTCCTGCGTGACCTGTCCGCCGAAGCGGCGCTCGGCACCCTGGACGCGGCCAAGCCCTATCTGCACCGGATCAGTGCGATCGGCCTGGACTCCGCCGAGGTCGGCCACCCGCCCGCCAAGTTCCGTGAGGTGTACGAGGAGGCCACCGCCCTCGGTCTGCGCAAGGTGGCCCACGCCGGGGAGGAGGGCCCGCCGGAATACATCAGTCAGGCCCTGGACGTCCTCGGCGTCGAGCGCGTCGACCACGGGCTGCGCTGCCTGGAGGACCCGGAGCTGGTGAAGCGGCTGGTCGCCGACCGGGTGCCGCTCACACTCTGCCCGCTCTCCAACGTGAGGCTGCGCACGGTCGACACGCTGGCGGACCATCCGCTGCCCCGGATGATGGACGCCGGACTCCTCTGCACGGTCAACTCCGACGACCCCGCCTACTTCGGCGGCTACGCCGGGGACAACTTCGACGCCGTGCGCGACGCGCTCGGCCTGGACCGGGAACAGCTGCGCACCCTCGCCCGCAACTCCTTCGAGGCGGCCTTCCTCGACCACGACGAGGAGCGCCGGGCGCGCTATCTGTCCGAGGTCGAGGCGTACGCGTTCGACTGACCCGGGCCTGACGGGCCGGCCGTCCGGAACGCACTCCTGACCAGGCGCTGGCGG
Source organism: Streptomyces sp. NPDC048142 (assembly GCF_043202835.1). Taxonomy (NCBI): domain Bacteria; kingdom Bacillati; phylum Actinomycetota; class Actinomycetes; order Kitasatosporales; family Streptomycetaceae; genus Streptomyces; species Streptomyces sp. NPDC048142. Next base: position 416,012 of record NZ_JBIDBC010000003.1, on the reverse strand, counting down.
CGCAACGCGGGCAGGCTGATCTCCGTGACCCCGCGGTGCCGCAGTCAGACGCCATGCGTCACGAGGACATGGGCGTTCGTCAACTTGGCCCGGCCTTGAAGGGCCGGGCTTGGAGGTGGAGTCCAGCTGGCTGCTGGGTTGTCTCCTCCGTCCTGCCACCTAGGGGGTGGCTGGGGCGCGTGACTCACGCCCCGCTGTCCACACGGCTTCGCCCTTGCGGTCGATGTTGTGGGACGCGTTGTCGTCCGCGTGCAGGGTGACGCCGCAGGCGCGGCACGCGAACGTTGCTTGGCCGACGCGGTTCTTACGGTCGGTGTAGCCGCACCGGGAGCATTGCCGGCTGGTGTACGCCGGGTCGACGTACACCACCGGCACCCCGGCCCGGTGTGCCTTGTACTCGATGAAGGTGCCGAGCTGGTGGAAGCCCCAGGTGTGCAGTGGTGTCCGCTGGTCCTTGCGGAGCCGTACCCGTTCGCGGATGCCCGTGAGGTCTTCCAGGGCGATACCGCGGCCGGTGCGTTCAGCGGTCGTGACGATCTTTTTCGAGATGATGTGGTTGATGTTCGCCGCGTGCCGCGCTTCCTTGCGGGCACGTTGCTTCAATCGGCGCTTGGCGGATTTGGTGCCCTTGGCCTGGAGCTTGCGGCGCAGCTCGGCCTGTCGCTTGCGGTGCCGGTTCAGGCCGCGCCCGGCGGCCCGGTAGCCGGTGGAGGTGGTGGCGATGTTGACGATGCCGAGGTCCACGCCGATGAACCCGGACGGGTCCTCGTTGAGAGGGGCCTCGGGGACTTCGCACACCGCGATCAGGTAGAACACGCCGTCGCGCTCGATCAGGTCCGACTCGCCCCTTCGGTATTCGCGGAGCGTTTTGAGCGCACCGGCGGAGCAGGCGAAGCGCACGTTCTTCAGTCGCCCCGCCGTGGTCCAGATGCTCACGGTCTGTGCGTCGTACTGCCAGGACAGACACCGGTCGTCAAACGGGTGCGCGGCCTCGGGACGGAAGGCGATCGGCTTGGACTCCGCCTTGGCACGGCGTCTCGATCCAGGTCTGCCCAGGTTCCCTGCCCGGATGTTGGCCCGCAGAGTCGTGTAGGCGTCGCTGACCTTCTTGATCGTGTGCTGAGCCGCCTGCGCCCCGAGACCGGCCGACTTCAGGTCGGCGTAGGTGTGCTTGCGCAGTTCGTACGCACGCGGCGCACCCTGCTCGAATGCCACACCGGACACCCAGTTCGCCCGCTCGTTGGCCATGCGCAGGGTCGCGCCGATGGCCGGTGCCTGTGCGGCGTCCGGCATCAGTTTGACCTGCACGACGATCTTCACACCGTCACGCTAATCCGGTTGACCTAGGACACCGCAAGGGGAAACGGAATCGAACAATTATACGTGCCGTGCGGCTGTGCGCGCCCTTCACCCCGATGTGGTCGATCCCGTGGCGCCGGCCCAGGCCGTCGGTCGACGAGATTCTTCGGCGCCGTGGATCTGTGCACACAGCCTCGGCGCCGGCCCCGCATCCAAGGGCGGGAATCGGGCACACTGGCCGCAACCGCCACGACCGGGGAGTGCAAGGTGAGCGCTGACATGCCGGACATCGACCCGCTGGACGGGCTGCGTGCCCCGCAGGACCCCGCCTGTGACGTCTTCCTGACCGGCCCGGTCTTCCTCGACATCATCTTCACCGGCCTGGACAGCGCCCCCGTGCGCGGCACCGAGTCCTGGGCCCGGGGGATGGGTTCCAGCCCCGGCGGCGTCGCCAACATGGCCACCGCCCTCGCCCGCCTCGGCCTGCGCACCTCCCTCGCCGCCGCCTTCGGCGACGACCACTACGGGGAGTACTGCTGGGACGCCCTCGAACAGGGCGAGGGTATCGATCTGTCGATGTCGCACACCGTCCCCGGCTGGCACTCCCCGGTCACCGTCTCCATGGCGTACGAGGGCGAGCGCACGATGGTCTCCCACGGCCACGAGGCGCCCGTGCCCGGCGGAACTGCCGCGCCTGCCGGACCCGCCGCGCCTGCCGCCTTCACCGGAACCGCTGGGCCTGCCGGAACTGCCGGAACCGGCGGGTCTTCTGGGCCCGCCGAAACCCCCGCCGCCACCGGTTCCCCCGCCCCCGCCGGATCCCCCGCCCCCGGTCCGGCCTTTCCGCACTGCCCGCCGAGGGCCCGCGCCGCCATCGCCTCGCTCACCCCGGGCCGGGGCGAGCCCTGGGTGGCCGCCGCCGCCCGGAACGGCGCGCTGATCTTCGCCGACGTCGGCTGGGACGAGACCGGCCGCTGGGACCTGGACGCCCTGCCCGACCTGGCGCACTGCGAGGCGTTCCTGCCCAACGCCGAGGAGGCGATGCGCTACACCCGCACCGACTGCCCGCGCGCCGCCGCCCACGTGCTCGCCGAACGCGTCCCGCTCGCCGTGGTCACCCTGGGCGCGGAGGGCGCGTACGCCGTCGACGGCCGTACCGGCGCCGCCGCGGCGGTGCCCGCCATCGAGGTGGAGGCCCTCGACCCCACCGGTGCCGGGGACGTGTTCGTCGCCGGCTTCGTGACCGGCACCCTCGCCGACTGGCCGCTCGCCGACCGGCTCGCCTTCGCCGGGCTCACCGCCGCCCTCTCGGTCCAGGAGTTCGGCGGCTCGCTCTCCGCCCCCGGCTGGGCCGAGGTCGCCGCCTGGTGGCAGCTGATCCGCACCTGCGCGGACCAGGAGCCCGCCGCCCTGGAGCGCTACGCCTTCCTGGACGACCTCCTGCCCACCACGGCCCGCGCCTGGCCGCTGCGGCGCGCGGTGCCCACGATCGGCTTCCGCCAGTGACCGGACGCCCGTCCGGGTCGTACGCACGGTCGGCGTCCGGGTCGTACACACGGTCGGTAAAAGCACTCTGCGTTGTCACCGCCAGGTCGTAGGCTTGGTAATCCAGAGGTTGTCGAGCAGCGAGAACCCTGCAACGGGAGGTATGCGCAGGCCCGAGGGCCGGCCCATGACTCAGACACCCACACAGCCGCAGGCGCGTGCCCAGATCAGGATCCCGGCCGCACACCCCATGGTGATGCTCCTCGGATCGGGTGACTCGCTGTTGCGCGTGATCGAAGAGGCTTTCCCGGCGGCCGACATCCATGTCCGGGGCAACGAGATCAGTGCCACGGGCGAGGCCGCCGACGTCGCTCTCATCCAACGCCTGTTCGACGAGATGATGCTCGTGCTCCGCACCGGAGCGCCGATGACGGAGGACGCAGTGGAACGGTCGATCGCCATGCTCAGGGCGGCCGGCAGCGGCGGGGGAGAGCCCGGGGGCGAGACGCCCGCCGAGGTGCTCACACAGAACATCCTTTCCAACCGCGGCCGTACCATCCGCCCCAAGACGCTCAACCAGAAGCGGTACGTCGACGCGATAGACCAGCACACGATCGTCTTCGGGATCGGCCCGGCGGGCACCGGCAAGACCTACCTCGCCATGGCCAAGGCCGTCCAGGCCCTGCAGTCCAAGCAGGTCAGCCGGATCATCCTGACCCGGCCAGCGGTCGAGGCGGGGGAGCGGCTCGGCTTCCTGCCGGGCACCCTGTTCGACAAGATCGACCCGTATCTGCGCCCGCTCTACGACGCCCTGCACGACATGCTCGACCCCGACTCGATCCCGCGGCTGATGGCGGCGGGCACGATCGAGGTGGCGCCGCTGGCCTATATGAGGGGGAGAACTCTTAATGACGCGTTCATCATCCTCGACGAGGCGCAGAACACCAGCGCCGAGCAGATGAAGATGTTCCTGACCCGCCTCGGCTTCGACTCCAAGATCGTCATCACCGGTGACGTCACCCAGGTCGACCTGCCGAGCGGCACCAGGAGCGGGCTGCGGCAGGTCCAGGACATCCTGGAGGGCCTGGACGACGTGCACTTCTCGCGTCTCACCTCCCAGGATGTCGTCCGGCACAAGCTCGTCGGCCGTATCGTCGACGCGTACGAGAAGTACGACAGCCGAAACGGTCAGCAGGACGGTCAGGCGGAAGGCCGCGCAGACGGCCGACGCGACCGCCGTAAAGGGAAGTAGTCGCAGCGCACCATGTCGATCGATGTCAACAACGAGTCCGGAACCGAGGTCGACGAGCAGGCGATCCTCGACATCGCCCGCTACGCACTGGCCCGGATGCGGATCCACCCGCTGTCCGAGCTCTCGGTGATCGTGGTGGACACCGACGCCATGGAGCAGCTGCACATCCAGTGGATGGACCTTCCCGGTCCGACCGATGTCATGTCCTTCCCGATGGACGAGCTGCGTCCGCCGGCCAAGGACGACGAGGAGCCCCCGCAGGGGCTCCTCGGTGACATCGTGCTCTGCCCGGAGGTCGCGAAGAAGCAGGGCGAAGAGGCCCCGACGCAGCACTCCATGGACGAGGAGCTCCAGCTCCTGACGGTCCACGGAGTGCTGCACCTGCTGGGGTACGACCACGAGGAGCCGGACGAGAAGGCCGAGATGTTCGGTCTTCAGGCCGCCATCGTGGACGGCTGGCGCGGGGAGCACGGGCTCACCGGCGCGTCCCCCGCCCCCACCGTCTCGTGAGCGCGCCCCTGATCGTCGGCGCCGTCCTGCTGGTCGCCGGCGGCTGGCTGGCCGCCTGCGCGGAGGCCGGCATCGCCCGCACCTCCAGCTTCCGGGCGGACGAAGCCGTCCGCTCCGGGCGGCGCGGCAGCGCGAAGCTGGCGCAGATCGCGGCCGACCCGACCCGCTATCTCAACGTCGCCCTGCTGGTGCGGGTCGCCTGCGAGATGTCGGCCGGGGTCCTCGTCACCTATGTCTGCCTCCAGGAGCTTCCCGAGACCTGGGAGGCGCTGGGGGTCGCGATGGCGGTGATGGTCCTCGTGTCCTACGTGGCCATCGGCGTCTCCCCGCGCACCATCGGCCGCCAGCACCCGCTGAACACGGCCACGGCCTCGGCGTACGTCCTGCTGCCGCTGGCCAGGATCATGGGGCCGATCCCGCAGCTGCTGATCCTCGTCGGCAACGCGCTGACCCCGGGCAAGGGGTTCCGCAAGGGACCGTTCGCCAGTGAGGCGGAGCTGCGCGCCATGGTCGACCTCGCCGAGGCGGAGTCGCTCATCGAGGACGACGAGCGCCGCATGGTGCACTCCGTCTTCGAGCTGGGCGACACCCTGGTCCGCGAGGTCATGGTGCCGCGAACCGACCTCGTCTCCATCGAGCGCTACAAGACGATCCGCCAGGCCCTCACCCTCGCCCTGCGCTCCGGCTTCTCCCGGATCCCGGTCACCGGCGAGAACGAGGACGACGTCGTCGGGATCGTCTACCTCAAGGACCTGGTCCGCAAGACGCACATCAACCGCGAGTCCGAGGCCGACCCCGTCTCCACCGCGATGCGCCCCGCCGCCTTCGTCCCCGACACCAAGAACGCCGGGGACCTGCTGCGCGAGATGCAGCAGGACCGCAGCCACGTCGCGGTCGTCATCGACGAGTACGGCGGCACCGCGGGCATCGTCACCATCGAGGACATCCTGGAGGAGATCGTCGGCGAGATCACCGACGAGTACGACCGGGAGCTGCCGCCCGTCCAGGAGCTGGACAACGGCTGCTACCGGGTCACCGCCCGGCTCGACATCGGGGACCTCGGCGACCTCTTCGGCTTCGACGCGTACGACGACGAGGACGTGGAGACCGTCGGCGGCCTGCTCGCCAAGGCGCTCGGCCGGGTCCCGATCGCCGGCGCGTCGGCGATCGTCGAACTGCCGGACCGCCGCAGACTCCGGCTCACCGCGGAGTCCCCGGCCGGCCGCCGGAACAAGATCGTCACGGTGCTGGTGGAGCCCGAGCACAAGGAGACCGAGGAGAAGGAAGCGGTATGACGCCGGAGCGGCTGCGGGCCTTCTGCCTGGAGTTCAACGCGAGCGTGGAGGAGTTCCCGTTCGGCCCGGAGATCTCCGTCTTCAAGGTGCTCGGCAAGATGTTCGCGCTCACCACGTTGGACGGGCGGCCGCTCACGGTCAACCTCAAGTGCGATCCCGACGAGGCGATCCGGCTGCGCGGGACGCACCCCGCGATCGTGCCCGGCTGGCACATGAACAAGCGCCACTGGAACACGGTGACCGTCTCCGGCGTCCCGGACCGGCTGCTGCGCGAGCTGGTCGAGGACTCCTACGACCTGGTGGTCGCCGGACTCCCGAAGGCGGAGCGGCTGCGCCTGGACCGCCCGTAGGACGTACGCGTACGAGACCGGGCCCGCTCCTCCCCCGTGGGGAGCGGGCCCGGCCGTGTACCGTCCGGGCGCTCAGCTCCGCCGCAGACCGGCCGCCACCGCCGCGCCCGCCGCCAGCAGGATCGCCGCGGCGACCGCCACCACCGTCCGTACGCCGGTGAACAGGGTGTCCTGCGTCGTGGCCAGCACCCCCAGCAGCGGGATGCCGACCGTGAGGCCCACCTGCTGGGTCGTGGTGACCAGACCGGTCGCCAGGCCCTGCTGCTCGTTCGGGATGCCGGACGTCACGGTCAGCCCGTACGCGATGATCGCGCCCAGATGGCACATGCTCGCCAGCGACACCGCCGCCGTGGCCAGCCACACGCCCGACTCCGTGCCCAGACCCAGCAGCGCGCCGATGAACAGGCCCTGGCCCAGCAGCGACAGCGCCAGGGTCCGGCGGGCGCCGATCCGGCCGATCAGCTTCGGCGCGTACATCCCGGCCACCACCGACAGCACGCCCTGCACCCCGAAGACCAGCCCGGTGGAGAACGGCGAGAGGTCCAGGACCTCCTGGAGGTACAGCGTCAGGACGAAGACGACCGTGCTCATCATCGAGAAGGTCATCAGACCGCCGAGGTTGCCGAAGGCCACCGTCCGCCGCCGCAGCATCGGCAGCGACACCAGCGGGGCCGCCGAGCGGGACTCCACCACGACGAAAGCCGACAGCAGAACGACGCCGAGGACCAGCGTGAGCAGGACGTCCGCGCCGCCGAAGCCGCGCTCCGCCGCCGTCGACAGCGAGTAGATCAGCGCCAGCAGACCGCCGGTGACGCTCACCGCGCCCGGTACGTCCAGCCGGGGCCGGTCCTTCGTACGCGACTCCTCCAGGACCTTCGGGGCCGGCACCAGCACCACGACCGATGCCAACGCCAGCAGGCCCATCGTGGAGCGCCAGCCCAGCGTCTCGGTCAGCACCCCGCCCGCGACCATGCCCACCGTGAAGCCGAGCGACAGCAGGGTCCCGCTGATCCCGAGCGCCCGGTCGCGCAGCGGACCTTCCGGGAACGTGGTCGTCAGCAGGGACATCCCGGTCGGCACGATGACCGCCGCGCCCAGCCCCTGGAGCGCCCGCCCGGCCAGGAAGGAGGCCGGGTCCCAGGCCAGCGTCGCCAGCAGGGACGAGGCGCCGAAGACGGTGAGCCCGATGAGGAACAGCCTGCGCCGCCCGTACAGATCGGCGATCCTCCCGAAGAGCAGCAGGAAGCCCCCCGACGGCAGTGCGAACGCGGTGATCGCCCACTGGAGGCCCGTGGTGCTCAGCCCCAGGTCCCGGCCGAGGACCGGCAGCGCCACGTTCAGCACGGAGAAGTCCAGGGCCACCATGAACTGGGCGGCGCACAGCACGAAGAGGACCAGCCGGGCCCGGCCCGAGAGCCTGGGCGGAGTGGTCGTGGGGAGCGCGGGGGCTGGAGGGGAAGCGGGGGAAGCAGAGGTGGAAGGGGTTTCGATCGCCATGGGTCCCACCCTGCGGCGGCCGGAATATCCGTGGGGAGCGGGAACTTATCCTGTTGCCCGCACCACCAGGCAGGCGTACGCACGGACACCAGGGGGAGTACGTGGCCACACCGGCCCGGCAGGCGACGGACGGCACGAAGGCCCACCGCCTCGCCGAACTGCGCGAGTTCCTGAGAAGCCGCCGGGCTCGCGTCACCCCGGACGAGGCGGGCCTGCCGGGGGGAGCCCGCCGCCGCACGCCGGGCCTGCGCCGCGAGGAGGTCGCCGTCCTCGCCGGGGTGGGCGTCTCCTGGTACCAGTGGCTGGAGCAGGGCCGCGACATCACCGTCTCGCCGCAGGTGCTGGACTCCGTCGCCCGGGTGCTGCGGCTCCGGAGCGCCGAGCGCCGCCATCTGTACGTGCTGGCCGGGCTGAACCCGCCACCGGCCGAGGTCGATCCGGCCGACGCCGACATGTGCGAGGGGCTGACCCGGCTCATCGACGCCTGGATGCCCTACCCGGCCCACATCATGGACCGCTACTGGAACACCGTCCTGTACAACGACGCGGCCGCCGCGGTGCTCGGCATGCGCCCGGACATCCGGCAGAACTGCCTGGTCGCCTTCTTCACCGACCCGGTCTACCGGGCGCGGACGGGGAAGAGCTGGGCGGCGCTCGCCCCGCAGGTGGTGGCACAGTTCCGGGCGGCCTGCTCGGACTGCCCGGGGGACGACGGGTTCCGGGCCGTGGTCGAGGAGACGAAAGCGGCCAGCTCCGTGTTCCGCGAGCTGTGGGAACGGCGCGACATCGCGCCGGCGGGCCAGAACCGCAAGGAGGTGGAGCACCCCCTGGTCGGCCGCCTCCTCCTGGAGGCCACCCAGCTGCGGGTGCCCGCCCGGCCGGACCTGGCGATCGTGCTGCACACCCCGCTGCCCGGCACCGGCTGCGAGGCCAGACTCCAGTGGCTCGCCTCGCCCGAGGGGCGGCGCGGCTCGATGTACCCGGTGCCGGGATGACGGTCCGGGACGGCCGGACGCCCCCGGCGCCGGGGTGACCTGCGCGGGCCGCCGCCCGCTTCGTATGCTCGTGTCATGACCGACACCACGGAGCTCGACGCCGAGGACCGCAAGATCGTCACCCTGGCGCGCAGCGCCCGTGCCCGCAACGGGGTGCCCGAGGGCGCGGCCGTACGCGACGAGACGGGACGTACGTATGTCGCGGGCACGGTGGCGCTGGAGTCGCTGAAGCTCAGCGCCCTGCAGACCGCCGTCGCCATGGCGGTGGCCAGCGGCGCCACCTCGCTGGAGGCGGCGGCGGTCGTCTCCGCCGCCGGGACGCCCTCCGACGACGACCGGGCCGCGGTGCGCGACCTGGGCGGACCGGACACCCCGGTGCTGCTCGCAGGCCCGGACGGCACGCTGCGCGTCCGCGTGACGGCGGGCTGAGCGCGTCCGCGTCCGCGTCACGGCCGGGCTGCGCGGTTCCGCGTGGCGGCCGGCTGAAAGGAAACCCCTCCCGGTACGTCCGGCCGTCGGAGCCAGGGCCCGGAGCGATGCCCCGCACCCCGAGAATCCACCCCGCCCGGTGCGGGGCGTCGCGCTGTCCGGCAAGCGCCGATCTTGACACCATCTGATGGCCCATCAGTCATTGCGTTTCGTCTGCATTGACTTCTTTTTCGCCCGGGTCATCAATGGCCCCCTGCCGGTACGGAAGAGCCGCCGTGCCGCTTTCCGCAGGAGGGCACCGAATTCATGCGACCGACCATACGAAGATCCACCGAACCGCGGCGCCGCCTGGCCGCCGCCCTGGCCGTCACCGCACTCGTCGTCACCGGGGGAGGGCTGCTGGGCAGTCCGGCGCAGGCCGCCGCGACGGACTCCGTCGCGGTGGACTTCCCCACCCACTGCGTCCCGCCGCCCATCGCGGGCATCCCGCCCATCGACGGCACCACGACCGCACAGATCACCGTCGACAACGCGGCCCCGCAGGTCGGCGACACCGTCGCCGTGACCTACACCGTGGTCGAGCCCGCCGCCAGCAACCCCGTCGACCTCGACCTGCCCGCCGACATCATGACGCCGACCGGGAAGGTCACCCTGGGCGGCGCGCAGAGCGGCGACATCACCGTCGCCGGGCCGAAGGAGAACGACCCGGTCCCCGGCAAGGGCACCTTCCCGTCGTTCTCCATGACGGGCACGTTCACCGTCACCGCGCCCGGTGAGATCACCCTGTCGCCCGGCGACTACAACATCCACACCAGCTACATCATGGAGCTGGACACTCCCTGCACGGTGACGGACCCGCCCGCCCCCGTGTCCGAGACCGTCGTCGCCACCGACGGCGCCGGCCAGGTCAACGAGCGCGCCATCCAGCTCTCCGCGGCCTCCGGGCAACAGGGCGACGAGGTCACCGTCACCGGCACGGAGTTCGCCCCGGGCGCGGGCATCACCGTGGCGGGCCGCGACGGCGACGCGCAGACCGGCGACACCGCCTCGACCACCGCCGACGGATCCGGGGCGTTCACCGCCCGGCTCACCGTCAGCGACCCGGACACCACCGGCATCGTCGCCTACGAGGGCGGGGCCTGGGACGCCGAGAAGGGCGCGGGCCCCCAGGCGTACACCGTCACCGGAGGCGGTGAGATCCCCGACGGCGGCCAGCAGCTCACCACGACCGTCCGGGCGGGCACCCTGTCCATGACCCAGGCCGGCGACAGCGTCCAGCTGTCGGGGGTCGACTTCGGCCGGGGCGGGGCCTCCACCGGTGATCTGCGCACGGTGACCGTCGAGGACTTCCGCGGCGGCCCCGCGGGCTGGTCCCTGACCGGCAAGATCACCGACTTCACGGGTCCGGGCGGGGCGCGGATCAGCGCCGACGCCCTCGGCTGGACCCCGGCCTGCACCACGAAACCCGGCAGCCCGAGCACCTGCGCGGCGGGCAGCGCCGGAACGGTCGGCAGCACCGGGGCCACCCTGGCGTCCACGCCCGACGGGACCGCGACCGGAGGGGAGTTCACCGTGGACGCGGGGCTCTCCCTGGACGTGCCGGCCTTCACCGGGGCCGGTTCCTACGCGGGAGTGCTGACCCTCACCCTCACGTGAGGTTCCGCCGCTCCTGGCCGCTCCTGCCCGGGAGCGCAGGCCCGCACCCTCGCGTGAGGTTCCGTGCCTGCCCGGGAGCACCGGTACTCGCTCCGGGGCGAGGTCCCGCTCCGCTGTCCGGGAGCACAGGCCCGCACCTCCCGTGAGGTCCCGCTCCCCTTGCCGGGAGCACGGTTCCCCACCCTGTCGTGAGGTCCCGCTCCTGATCCACCGTGGGCCGGGCGCGCACCCGGCCGGCCCACTCCACCCGGACACGTCCTGGGGGTCCCGCATCATGCGCAAGCTCTCCGCACTCCTCCTGACGGGGGCCCTCCTGCTGTTCCCCGGCGCGCCCGCCGCCCACCCGGCCGACAACGGCAGCTGGTCCGTCCGGCCCGCCTCCGGCCCGTCCGGCGAGCGCCCCTCCCTCTACCTCTCCGCCGCCCCCGGCACCACGCTCACCGACCGGATCACCGTCACCAACAAGACCGCCGAACCGCTGACCCTGCGGCTGTACGCGGCCGACGCCTACAACACCCCGCGCGACGGCGGCTTCGCGGTCCGCGACCGGAACGAGAAGCAGCGCTCCATCGGCGCCTGGGCCCGCACCGACCGGGACACCGTCACCGTGGGACCCAAGGCCTCGGTCACCGTGCCCCTGACCGTCACCGTCCCGGAGAACGCCGAGCCGGGCGACCACCCCGGCGCCCTGATCGCCCTGGACGAACGCGTCGAGACCGCCCGCCGCGGCGCCCTGGCCGTCGGGGTCCGCCGGGCCGTCGGGGCCCGGATCCACCTGCGGGTGAACGGGCCCACCGTGCCCGCGCTCTCCGTCGAGGACATCCGGATCGAGCAGGACCGCCCGCTGGTCCCGGGCGCCGGGCGGAGCCGCGCCGTCATCTCGTACACCCTGCACAACCGGGGCAACGTCACCCTCACCCCCGACGTCGCCCTGCGCGCCGAGGGCCTCTTCGGCCGGACCCTGCTGGAGCGCGGCCTGACGAAGCTCCCCGCCGAGCTGCTGCCCCGCCAGCAGGTCCGGCTGACCGAGACCTGGGACGGCGCGCCGCAGCTGGACCGGGCCGAGGTCGAACTCACCGCCACCGCGAAGGGCACCCGGGAGTCGGCGGCCGTGACGTTCCTGGCCGTGCCGTGGCTCATGGCCGGGCTGCTCGCCGTGCTCGCCGCCGCCGGAGGGGCCCTGTGGACACGGGCCCGCCGACGCCGTACGCGTACGGACTGAGGCGTCCGTGGCGGGCCCCGGAGCCGGTCCCTCCGGACCACTGTGCGGCGGCGCCGCCGCGATCGGGGAGAATGGTCGCCATGAGCGCTCGACCGAACCAAGAATCCGCTGCCCCGCAAGCGGAGACCACCTCCCCCCACCGGGCCGGCTTCGCCTGCTTCGTGGGCCGCCCCAACGCAGGCAAGTCCACCCTCACGAACGCTCTCGTCGGTCAGAAGGTGGCGATCACCTCCAACCGCCCCCAGACCACCCGGCACACGGTGCGCGGCATCGTGCACCGTGACGACGCGCAGCTGATCCTGGTCGACACCCCCGGCCTCCACAAGCCGCGCACGCTGCTGGGCGAGCGGCTCAACGACGTCGTGCGGACGACCTGGGCCGAGGTCGACGTCATCGGCTTCTGCCTGCCCGCCGACCAGAAGCTCGGCCCCGGCGACAAGTACATCGTCAAGGAGCTCGCGGGGATCAAGAAGACCCCCAAGATCGCCATCATCACCAAGACCGACCTGGTCGAGTCCAAGGCGCTGGCCGAACAGCTCCTCGCCGTCTCCGCGCTCGCCGACGAGCTCGGCTTCGAGTGGGCCGAGATCATTCCGGTCTCGGCGGTCAAGGAGGAGCAGGGGGCCGGACGAACTCCCTCGGGCAAGGGCAAGGGCGAAGACGGGCGAGGGGCAGGCCAGGTGGCCCTGCTCGCCGACCTCATCGCCCCGCTGCTCCCCGTGAGCCCGCCGCTCTACCCGGAGGGCGACCTCACCGACGAGCCGGAGATGGTCATGGTCGCGGAGCTGATCCGCGAGGCCGCGCTGGAGGGCGTACGCGACGAGCTGCCGCACTCCATCGCGGTCGTCGTCGAGGAGATGCTGCCGCGCACGGACCGCCCGGCGGACAAGCCGCTGCTGGACATCCACGCCAACGTCTACATCGAGCGCCCCAGCCAGAAGGGCATCATCATCGGCCCGAAGGGCCAGCGGCTGAAGGACGTCGGCACCAAGTCCCGCAAGCACATCGAGGCCCTGCTCGGCACACCGGTCTTCCTGGACCTGCATGTGAAGGTCGCCAAGGACTGGCAGCGCGACCCGAAGCAGCTGCGGAAGCTGGGCTTCTAGGGGGAATCGTCAGACACCCCCCAGGAGCGTCCGGAAAAGGGAGCCGATCTCACGCGCCCTCCTTGAGGACGCGTGAGATCAGCGTGCGCTGCGCCCCGGTCAGATCGGGGTCAGCGCAGTACCCGGTGCGGTCCCCGACCGTGATCGCGTACCGGAAGCCGTCCGGCACTCCCGTCGGCGGTGCGTCCCGCGCGGAGCCGAGCACCTCCTCGGCGAGCGCGTGCCACTCCGCGGCGTCCGCCCGGCCCTCGGTGTCGATCTCACGGCGGCGGGCGATGCCGGCGAAGCCGCCGGTCCGGCTGACCTGAATACGCATGGGACCTGTCTATCGGGGGCCTTGCGCGCGCTCAACCCCGCCTCCTCTGCGGGCCGGGTCATGTCCGGGTCGGAACGCCCACCTCCGACCAGGCCTTGAGAACCGCCTCCCGCTCGTCGCGCTCGCCGAAGCGGCTCCCCGCCGCCGCGACCGTCAGCCGGGCGAACTCCGCGAAGTCCGCGTTCGCCGTCAGCTCGCCGCCGGTCAGCACGTCGAACCAGATCTGCCCGGCCCGCTCCCAGGAGTTGCCGCCCAGCGCGGTGGCCAGGAGGTAGAACGCGCGGTTGGGGATGCCGGAGTTGAGGTGGACCCCGCCGTTGTCCTGGTCCGTCTCGATGTAGTCGTCCATGGAGCCCGGCTGTGGGTCCCTGCCGAGGACGTCGTCGTCGTACGCCGTGCCCGGGGCCTTCATCGAGCGCAGCGCGTCCCCGCTGACCCGGGGCGCCAGCAGCCCGGCCCCGATCAGCCAGTCGGCCTGCTCGGCGCTCTGGCCCAGTGAGTACTGCTTGACCAGCGAGCCGAAGACGTCGGACACGGACTCGTTGAGCGCGCCGGACTGACCCTCGTAGCGGAGGTTGGCGGTGTACTGCGTCAGGCCGTGGGCCAGCTCGTGGGCGATCACGTCGACCGCGACGGTGAAGTCGAGGAAGATCTCGCCGTCGCCGTCCCCGAAGACCATCTGCTCGCCGTCGAAGAACGCGTTGTTGTACTCCTCGCCGTAGTGCACGGAGCCGGTCAGCGGCAGGCCCTTGCCGTCGATCGAGCTGCGCCCGTACGCCGAGAGCAGCAGCTCGAAGGTGGCGCCGAGCCCGGCGTACGCGCGGTTGACGCTGGCGTCGGAAGTGGGCTTGTCGCCCTCGGCGCGGACCTGGCGGCCGGGCAGCCCGGTGCGGTTCTCGCAGTCGTACAGGGTGCGGTGCGGCTTGGTGGGGACCGCTCCCACGCCGGGCGCGGCCGGGGCGGCGGCGAGCGCCGTCAGCCGACGGCGGTCGCGGCGCAGCCCGTCGGCCTCCAGGGTGCGGCGGGCCGGATCCGCGAGCCGGGCGTCGGCCGACCGGGACAGGTGATCGAGGACGTGGGGCGGAACGATGGTGCAGAAGACGGGGCGGGGCTCGCCGTCGGTTCGAAGGTGCATGAAACGACTGTGGCACTCCGTCACCGCTCTGTCACTGGTTGCGACGACGATTGATGAAATGGAGTGATGAGTCACCGTTTACTCCTCATCGATGCCCGGTCCCGCATACTGATACGGACCGACACCACGGGCCACACTCGGTTACGCTCGCCGCATCATGCGTTTCGGGCTGCTTCTCCTTAGCTGCCGCGGCGAGGGCCTGTAGTCGTAGGCCGACCCCCTCCCCGCGGAGTCTGGTGCTGCAGCGACACAGTCGGCCGACCCCCGCTGGACCGAGGAGCCCTACGCCATGACCACCGTGAATCCTGCCGGCAACACCGTGAATCCCGCCCGTGATTCTGTCGGCCGTCCCACCCCGATCACCAATGCGACGCACCTGCAGAAGCCGTCCGGGATGCCGGTCCACAAGTACGGCGGCTACGAGGCCGTCGACATCGCCGACCGCACCTGGCCCGACAACCGCATCACCGTGGCGCCCCGCTGGCTGTCCACCGATCTGCGCGACGGCAACCAGGCCCTGATCGACCCGATGTCCCCGGCCCGCAAGCGCGAGATGTTCGACCTGCTGGTCGCGATGGGCTACAAGGAGATCGAGGTCGGCTTCCCCTCCTCCGGCGAGACCGACTTCAACTTCGTCCGCTCCATCATCGAAGAGGGCGCGATCCCCGAGGACGTGACGATCTCCGTCCTGACGCAGGCCCGCGAGGAGCTGATCGAGCGCACCGTGGAGTCGCTGGCCGGCGCGCACCGGGCCACCGTCCACCTGTACAACGCCACCGCTCCCACCTTCCGCCGCGTCGTCTTCCGCGGCTCGCGCGACGAGGTCAAGCAGATCGCGGTGGACGGCACCCGGCTGGTCATGGAGTACGCCGAGAAGATCCTGGGCCCGGAGACGACCTTCGGCTACCAGTACAGCCCGGAGATCTTCACCGACACCGAGCTGGACTTCGCCCTGGAGGTCTGCGAGGCCGTCTGCGACGTCTGGCAGCCGGAGGAGGGGCGCGAGATCATCCTCAACCTGCCCGCCACCGTGGAGCGTTCGACGCCCTCCACCCACGCGGACCGCTTCGAGTGGATGTCCCGCAACCTGTCCCGCCGCGAGTTCGTCTGCCTGTCGGTCCACCCGCACAACGACCGGGGCACCGCCGTCGCCGCCGCCGAGCTGGCCATCATGGCCGGCGCCGACCGCATCGAGGGCTGCCTGTTCGGCCAGGGCGAGCGCACCGGCAACGTCGACCTGGTCACCCTGGGCATGAACCTGTTCTCCCAGGGCGTCGACCCGCAGATCGACTTCTCGCAGATCGACGAGATCCGCCGCACCAGCGAGTACTGCAACCAGATGGAGATCCACCCGCGCCACCCGTACGCGGGCGATCTGGTCTACACCGCCTTCTCCGGCTCCCACCAGGACGCCATCAAGAAGGGCTTCGACGCCATGGAGGCCGACGCGGCCGCCCAGGGGAAGACCGTCGACGACATCGAGTGGGCCGTGCCGTACCTGCCGATCGACCCGAAGGACGTCGGCCGCTCCTACGAGGCCGTCATCCGGGTCAACTCGCAGTCCGGCAAGGGCGGCATCGCCTATGTCCTGAAGAACGACCACAAGCTGGACCTGCCGCGCCGGATGCAGATCGAGTTCTCCCGGATCATTCAGGCCAAGACCGACGCCGAGGGCGGCGAGGTCACCCCGGCCCAGATCTGGACCACCTTCCAGGACGAGTACCTGCCGAACGGGGACGACGCCGCGGCTCGATGGGGCCGCGTACAGATCCGCTCCGGCCGGACCACCACCGACACCGAGGGCAAGGACACCCTGACGGTCGACGCCACCGTCGACGGCACGGACACCGTGCTGAGCGGCACGGGCAACGGCCCGATCTCCGCGTTCTTCGAAGCGCTGCAGGCCATCGGCATCGACGCCCGGCTGCTGGACTACACCGAGCACACGATGAGCGAGGGCGCCAGTGCCCAGGCCGCCTCGTACATCGAGTGCGCGATCGACGGCAAGGTCCTGTGGGGCATCGGCATCGACGCCAACACCACCCGCGCCTCGCTCAAGGCGGTCGTCTCCGCGGTCAACCGCGCGGCCCGCTGACCCGTCCGGGACCTCCTCGGCCTCCTGGACCGTCGCGTTCCCTCTCCGTACGGACGTCCGGTTCGACCTCGTACGACAGCATTGACGGACCCCGACCGCCCGCTCCGGGTGGTCGGGGTTCGGCCATGTCCGAGGGTTGTGACGTCCCAGAGGCTGACGTCACATCACGCATGTGGCTAACATCACGTCCAACACACGGCAATGTTGCCGGAGCGTTACGGAGGTGTGCGACGTGCGGTCAGCCAAAGGACAACGCGCTCTGAGGCCGGTCCTCTGCGGCGTTCGCACCACCTGGGACGCCGTCGGCGACGGCGCCTTCTTCTGCCCCGGCTGCGGGGGAGACCGCAACTACCGCCGGCTCACCGGCCGCCGCCGCCTCACCGTCCTCGGCGTCCCCCTGGCCCGCCGGGGCGAGACCGAGCCGGTCGTCGAGTGCACCGCCTGCCTCGCCCACCACGCCCCCGAGGCCCTGGAGCACCCCACCACCACCCGGTTCTCGGCGATGCTCCGCGAGGCCGTCCACACCGTCACCCTGGCCGTCCTCGCCGCCGGGGGCACCACCTCCCGCACGGTCCTGGAGGCCGCCGTCGCCACCGTGCGCGACGCCGGGCTCGACGACTGCACCCAGGAGCAGCTGTTCACCGTGGCCGAGGTGCTGGCCGCCGACACCGGGCGGGGCTCCGGCTCCGACCCGGCCGCCGAGGCCTGCGGCCCGACCCTCGCCATCGAGCTGCACGAGGTGCTGGCCCCGCTCGCCCCGCACCTGGCCACCGCCGGCCGCGAGTCCGTCCTCCTCCAGGGAGCCAGGATCGCCCTGGCCGACGGACCCTACTGCGCCGCCGAGCGCCAGGTGCTGACCACGGTCGGCAGCGCCCTCCAGCTCCCCGCCGAGGACACCGCCCGCCTGCTGGCGGCGGCCGCCCGTACGCCCTCGTAACACCGTGCCGGGCGGACGGCCCCCGCCGCGGGCCCCCGGTGGGCGACAATGGGGCCATGAGCTTGTTCCGGGACGACGGCATCGTGCTGCGTACGCAGAAACTGGGCGAGGCCGACCGGATCATCACGATCCTGACCCGCGGCCACGGCCGGGTGCGGGCCGTCGCCCGCGGGGTGCGCCGCACCAAGTCCAAGTTCGGCGCCCGCCTGGAGCCCTTCTCCCATGTCGACGTGCAGTTCTTCGCGCGCGGCAGCGAGCTGGTCGGCCGCGGGCTGCCGCTCTGCACCCAGAGCGAGACGATCGCCCCGTACGGCGGCGGGATCGTCGCCGACTACGCCCGCTACACGGCGGGCACCGCGATGCTGGAGACCGCCGAGCGGTTCACCGACCACGAGGGCGAACCGGCCGTCCAGCAGTATCTGCTGCTCGTCGGCGGCCTGCGCACCCTCGCCCGGGGCGAGCACGCCCCCCACCTGATCCTGGACGCGTTCCTGCTGCGCTCGCTCGCGGTCAACGGGTACGCGCCCAGCTTCGAGGACTGCGCCAAGTGCGGAATGCCCGGTCCGAACCGGTTCTTCTCCGTCGCGGCGGGGGGCGTCATATGCGGTGACTGCCGGGTCCCCGGCAGCGTCGTACCCTCGGCACAGGCCCTGGCCCTGCTGAGCGCGCTGCTCAGCGGCGACTGGGCGACGGCGGACGCGTGCGAGGCACGCCATGTCAGGGAGGGGAGCGGACTGGTGTCCGCCTATCTGCACTGGCATCTGGAGCGCGGACTGCGCTCGCTGCGGTACGTGGAGAAGTGACGTGGTGCGTCGGGCAGACGACGCGGTGCGTGGACAGGACCCACCCCCCAATCGCCGGTGGGTCCGAGTGACACAGGGAGACTGAGAAGCTCATGGCAGTACGCGGGATCCTCGGCGGCCGTAACCGGCGCACGTACAAGACCCCCGAGCCGCACCTTTCGGGCGCGACGCCCCCGAAGATCCCCCGCGAGCTGGTGCCCGAGCACGTCGCCGTCGTGATGGACGGCAACGGCCGCTGGGCCAAGGAGCGGGGTCTGCCGCGCACCGAGGGCCACAAGGTCGGTGAGGGCGTCGTCATGGACGTTCTCAAGGGCTGTATCGAGATGGGCGTGAAGAACCTCTCGCTGTACGCCTTCTCCACGGAGAACTGGAAGCGCTCGCCGGACGAGGTGAAGTTCCTGATGAACTTCAACCGCGACGTGATCCGCCGCCGCCGTGACGAGATGGACGAGCTCGGCATCCGCATCCGCTGGGTGGGCCGCATGCCCAAGCTGTGGAAGTCCGTCGTCCAGGAGCTCCAGGTCGCCCAGGAGCAGACCAAGGACAACGACGCGATGACGCTGTACTTCTGCGTCAACTACGGCGGCCGCGCCGAGATCGCGGACGCCGCGCAGCGCATCGCCCAGGACGTGGCGGCCGGGAAGCTCGACCCGTCCAAGGTCAACGAGAAGACCTTCGCGAAGTACACCTACTACCCGGACATGCCGGACGTGGACCTCTTCGTGCGCCCCAGCGGCGAGCAGCGCACCTCGAACTACCTGATCTGGCAGAGCGCGTACGCCGAGATGGTCTTCCAGGACGTTCTCTGGCCGGATTTCGACCGTCGGGACCTGTGGCGGGCCTGCCTGGAGTACGCCCAGCGCGACCGCCGCTTCGGCGGGGCGGAGGCTGTGGAGGCCGCGAAGGCGGCGAAGGCGGCGGAGTCCGCCGGGAAGTGACGTGAAGAGTGAGACGCGAGAAGCAGTGACGTGAAAGAGGCGGGCCCCGGGCGTGTACAACGCCCCGGGCCCGCCTCTCTCATGCGTTCCGTCCGCTACGCCTTGCTCGCGGCGCACTCCGCGCAGGTGCCGAAGACCTCGACGGTGTGCGCGACGTTGACATAGCCGTGCTGGGCGGCGATCGTCTCCGCCCACTGCTCGACGGCCGGCCCCTCCACCTCCACCGCCTTGCCGCAGAGCCGGCAGACCAGATGGTGGTGATGATCACCGGTCGAGCACCGCCGGTAGACGGCCTCGCCCTCGGTGGTGCGCAGGACATCGACCTCACCCGCGTCGGCGAGGGACTGCAGGGTCCGGTAGACCGTGGTCAGGCCCACGGAGTCGCCGCGGTGCTTGAGGACGTCGTGCAGCTCCTGGGCGCTGCGGAACTCATCGACCTCGTCGAGCGCCGCCGCCACCGCCGCCCGCTGCCGGGTGGACCGGCCGCGTACCGGCGCTGCGTTCGTGCCACTGATCGGCGCCGTGGCCACAGCTGCCTCCTCGTGTCGCCCGTACATGTGTCGGGCCATTGTGCCAGCCCGTCCGGGTGCCCCCGGCGAACACGTACGGTGCGACGTTGTCACACGCACAGCGTCACACGCGTACGTCGTCCCTGCCCCGGCGGGCTGCCGGTACTTCCAGGGTGCACTCGGCCACCTTCACCTCGCTCGTCCGCGCCCGGCGTCTCGCGAGCGGAGCGGCGAGCGCGGTCAGCGCGACGAACACCACGATGGCCAGCAGCACGATCGTCGCGCCGGGCGGAACGTCCTGGTAGTAGGAGGTCACGGTGCCGGTGAGGGTCACGGCCGTGCCGATCACCACGGCCAGCACGAAGGTGACCTTGAAGGACTTGGTGATCTGCTGCGCGGCCGCCACCGGCACCACCATCAGCGCGCTGACCAGCAGCAGGCCGACGACCCGCATCGCGACGGTCACGGTCACGGCGGCGGTCACCGCGACCAGCAGGTTCAGCACCCGCACCGGCAGCCCGGACACCCGGGCGAACTCCTCGTCCTGGCTGACGGCGAACAGCTGCCGCCGCAGCCCCACCGTGACCAGCACCACGAAGGCCGCCAGCAGGCAGATCGCGATGACGTCCGACTCGGAGACCGTGGCGAGCGAGCCGAAGAGGTACGAGGTCAGGTTGGCGTTGGAACCCGTGTCGGACAGGTTGATCAGCATGACGCCGCCCGCCATGCCACCGTAGAACAGCATCGCCAGGGCGAGGTCGCCGCGCGTGTGTCCGTACCAGCGGATCAGCTCCATCACGACCGCACCCGCCACCGCGACGGCCGTGGCCATCCAGACCGGGCTGGTGGAGAGCAGGAAGCCGAGACCGACGCCGGTCATCGCGATGTGCCCGATGCCGTCGCCCATCAGGGCCTGACGGCGCTGCACCAGATAGATGCCGATGGCGGGCGCGGTGATGCCGACCAGCACGGCCGCGATGAGCGCCCGCTGCATGAAGGGAGGGTTCAGGAATTCCAGCATCATCAGGTCAGCAGTCCCGTCCGGACGGGCTCGGCGGCCGCGTGGGGGTGAACGTGGTCGTGGCCGGGCAGGGCGTGCTGGCCGAGCGCCTCGGGCGGCGGCCCGTCGTGCGTCACGCAGCCGTCGCGCAGGACGACGGCCCGGTCGATCAGGGGCTCCAGCGGGCCCAGCTCGTGCAGCACGAGCAGCACGGAGGTGCCCAGCGCCACCTGCTCGCGCAGGGTCGAGGCGAGGATCTCCTGGCTGGCCAGGTCCACCCCGGCCATCGGCTCGTCCATGATCAGCAGCTCCGGCTCGGCGGCCAGGGCGCGGGCTATCAGGACCCGCTGGTGCTGGCCGCCCGACAGCGCGTTCACGGAGTCCTTGGCACGGTCGGCCAGGCCCACCAGCGCGATGGCACGGTCCACGGCCGCCCGGTCCGCCTTCCCGGGCCACCGCAGTCCGGTACGGGACAGCCGGCCGGAGGCGACGACCTCGCGGATCGTGGCGGGCACGCCGCCGGCGGCCGTGGTGCGCTGCGGGACGTAGCCGATCCGGCCCCACCGACGGAAGCGGCGCAGCTCGGTGCCGAACAGCTCGACGGTGCCGCCGGTCAGCGGGACCTGCCCGATGGCGGACCGTACGGCGGTGGACTTGCCGGAACCGTTGGCGCCGAGCAGGGCGACGACCTCGCCGCGGTACACGGTCAGGTCCACCCCGCGCAGCACGGGGCGCGCGCCGAGGGTGGCCGTGGCGCCGCGCAGGGCGACGACGGGCTCGTGGGAGTCCTCGTGAGCGGGCCTGCGGGCGGGCTCGGAGGCGGGCTCGCGGGCGTCCTCGTGAGCGGGCCCGGGGCCAGGCTCGTGGGTGGTGCTCTCACGCTCCGGCATGAGCGCCTCCGATCCGGGGGTGGTGCGGGTCCACAGGGCGGTGCGGGTCACTTCGCGCCGAGTGCCTTCTGCAGCGCGGTGAGGTTGGACTCCATGACCTCGATGTAGTCGGCGCCCTGGGACTTCTTCGTGATTCCCTCCAGCGGGTCCAGGACGTCGGTCTTCAGACCGGTGTCCTTCGCGAGGGTCTTCGCCGTCTTGTCGCTGGCGAGCGTCTCGAAGAAGACGGTGGTGGCCTTCTCCTTCTCCGCGATGGTGTGGATCTCCTGGATCCGGGCGGGGCTCGGCTCGGCCTCGGGGTCGATGCCCGCGATGCCCTGCTGGGTGAGCCCGTAGCGCTCGGCGAGGTAGCCGAAGGCGGAGTGGGTGGTGATGAAGGTCTTGGTGGAGGTGTTCTTCAGCCCGGTCTCGTACGCCGTGTTCAGTTCGCCCAGCTCGGCGACGAGGGCGTCGGTGTTCTTCTTGTAGTCGGCGGCGTGGTCGGGGTCGGCCTTCTCCAGGGACTTGCCGACGCCCTTGGCGACCTCGGCGTACTTCACCGGGTCCAGCCAGATGTGCGGGTCGGCGCCGCCCTCCTCGCCGTGGTTGTGGCCGTCGCCCTCGAAATGCTCCTCGTGGGACTCTTCCTCGTGGCCGTGCTCGTCCGCGTGCTCTTCGCCGTGCTCGTCCGCGTGCTCTTCTTCGCCCTCGTGGCCGCTGACCTCGGAGCCGTGGTTCTCCAGCGTGGTGAGGGTCGTGACGTCGACGGTGTTCTTCACACCGGACTGCTTTATCGCGTCGTCCACGGCGGGCTGGATGCCCTTGAGGTACAGCACGTAGTCGGACTCGCTGATGGAACCGATCTGGCGGGGGGAGAGCTCCAGGTCGTGCGGCTCGACGCCCGGCTTGGTGAGGCTGGTGACCGCGACGTGCTCGCCGCCGATCCGCTCGGCCAGGAACTGCATCGGGTAGAACGACGCCGTCACTTTCAGCTTGTCGCCGTTGCCCCCTTCCGCTGCGTCGGAGGTGGAGCAGGCCGAGAGAGCGGTCAGACCGAGGACGACTGCTCCGGCGACGGCGGTGGTGGGTATGAGGCGGCGTACGTTCATGACAGTCATTTTCAACTAAAGTGGAAACGATTGTCAACAAGGCTGATGGGATGCCCGGAAGGTCACATAGGGATGCCGGGAAGATCCTTCACGTCCCTCCGATTTGATCCCAGGGGTGCGCCCGCCGGTAATCTGAAGCATTCGCCGTTCGTCACCGTCGTAATGAAGAGAGCACCGTGGCCGCCGACAAGATCGACACCATCGTCAGCCTGAGCAAGCGCCGTGGCTTCGTCTACCCCTGCAGTGAGATCTACGGTGGTCAGCGCGCCGCCTGGGACTACGGGCCGCTGGGCGTCGAGATGAAGGAGAACCTGAAGCGTCAGTGGTGGCGCTACATGGTCACCGCGCGCGAGGACGTGGTCGGTCTCGACTCGTCGGTCATCCTGGCCTCGGACGTCTGGGTCGCCTCGGGCCACGTCGCCACCTTCTCGGACCCGCTCACCGAGTGCACCTCCTGTCACAAGCGCTACCGCGCCGACCACCTGGAGGAGGCGTACGAGGAGAAGCACGGCAAGCCGCCGGTCAACGGCCTCGCCGACCTGAACTGCCCCAACTGCGGCAACAAGGGCACCTTCACCGAGCCCAAGCAGTTCTCGGGTCTGCTCTCCACCCACCTCGGCCCGACCCAGGACTCCGGCTCGGTCGCCTACCTGCGCCCCGAGACCGCCCAGGGCATCTTCACCAACTTCGGCCAGGTGCAGCAGACGTCGCGCAAGAAGCCGCCGTTCGGCATCGCGCAGATGGGCAAGTCCTTCCGGAACGAGATCACTCCGGGCAACTTCATCTTCCGGACCCGCGAGTTCGAGCAGATGGAGATGGAGTTCTTCGTCAAGCCGGGCGAGGACGAGGAGTGGCAGCAGTACTGGATGGACCAGCGCTGGAACTGGTACACGGGCCTCGGCATGCGCGAGGAGAACATGCGCTGGTTCGAGCACCCCAAGGAGAAGCTCTCCCACTACTCCAAGCGCACCGCCGACATCGAGTACCGCTTCCGCTTCGGCGGCAGCGAGTGGGGCGAGCTGGAGGGCGTGGCCAACCGCACCGACTACGACCTCAAGGCGCACTCCGAGGCGTCGGGCACCGACCTGTCGTACTTCGACCAGGAGGCCGGCGAGCGCTGGACGCCGTACGTCATCGAGCCCGCGGCCGGTGTCGGGCGCGCGATGCTGGCGTTCCTCCTCGACGCCTACGTCGAGGACGAGGCGCCCAACGCCAAGGGCGTCATGGAGAAGCGCACCGTGATGCGTCTCGACCCGCGCCTGGCCCCGGTCAAGGTCGCGGTGCTGCCCCTCTCCCGCAACCCGCAGCTCTCGCCGAAGGCCAAGGGCCTGGCGGCGGACCTGCGCAAGAACTGGAACATCGAGTTCGACGACGCCGGCGCCATCGGCCGCCGCTACCGCCGTCAGGACGAGATCGGCACCCCGTTCTGCGTCACCGTCGACTTCGACACCCTCGACGACAACGCGGTGACCGTGCGCGAGCGCGACACCATGAAGCAGGAGCGCGTCTCCCTGGACCAGATCCAGGCGTACCTCGGCTCCCGTCTGCTCGGCTGCTGACGTCCACCGACACCCGCTGCCACCCGCGCGGGTGCGTGAGGCCCCTGGTTCCGGTTACGGAGCCGGGGGCTTCGTCGTGCGCCCGGAGCCCCGCAGGTCCGGGAGGTACGCGACGGCGTCCATCACCACCAGCGAGGTCGGCGGCCGGGCCTGGACGGCGGGAAAAGCTGGTGCGGGGCGTTCCGGGAGCGGGGTACGGTTTCCGCATGTCTTCGTTCTTCCAGATCTACGAGTGAGAGCGCGGCGGGTCGCAGCATCCGCCGCCCACCGGATCGATCTCGATCACTCGATCAATTCCTTCCTCACTTCACCACGAATGGGAGAACGCCGTGGCCAAGAGCCGCAACAACCTCCTCGGCGTCGGCGGACAGCGCAAGAAGCTGTCCCGCGCCGAGCAGCAGGGCGCGGGTTCCGCGCGGGGCGCCGACCGCAAGGCCGCCGAGGACAAGAAGCAGGAGCTGGTCCGCAAGATGCGCGAGCGCGCCGAGGCCCAGGCTGCCACCACCACCGAGCCGGGCGAGCAGGACGCGTCGCCCGCGCAGAGCTGACACCCGAGCTGCACCCCGTACATCCCGTACGACCGTGGGCCCGGATCATCCGTGATCCTGGCCCACACCCGTACCCCCGTCCGCACCGTGCCTATGTCTATGTCCATGTCAGCCAGGGGAAGTTCCCGTACACGCTCTCTTCAGGGCCGGGTGAGATCGTGCGGTGAGGTGCATGACACGGAACCGGGGGGCCGGACAGTGGACACGAGCGGGGAGAGCCGACGGACGTACGCTCCGAGCAGGCAGGAAGTTCTGGCGGTGGTGGAGTCGTTGGCGCGCCCTTCGTCCCCGGAAGTGGTCGCCGAGGCTGTTGACGCGCTACGGGGGCGCCCGCAGGCGCGATTCGCCGCATTCGACGACCCCGGGCCGTGCGCCGCGGTGGAGGTGGTAGTCGCCCTGCTGCGGGACCTGAAGGAATCAGGTCAGGTCAGGGGATACGCGCCAGCCGTCTGGGTGGGCCTGGGGGTCCACTCGGGGGGAACCGCGCACCGCACCGGGTTGTTGTGGTGGCCGGTCGGCAAGTGGCGGGAAGCGGCAGCGTCCCGTGCGCGGCGGGATCTGGTGGCCATGCGACGCGCGGAGGCCCAGCGGGAGGAAGAACGCGCGAAGCGGGAAAGCCCGCTGCGCGACGCGGTGGAGAGGGCCTTGGAGCAGCAGCGCCGGGATGCCCGGCATCCCTACGAGGGACTCGACCCCTTGTGACCCTGATCCGCCGCGACACCGCCCCCGGCGAACGTCATGACCAAGCGATGCAGGCCTGCCGACGCCGCGACTGAACGCCCCACGCGCCCCACACACACCTCACACGCCCACACGCCACACGCCCCCCACGCACCGCCCACACGCCACACGCCCCCCACGCACCGCACCCCACACCTCACACCTCATGCCGAACGATCAGCGCGCGCGCCTCGGATCAGCAGCACCGCCGGGATCAGCCCCAGCAACATCGGTGTCGGCTCCAGGACCGCCGACGCCACCACGCACCACACCGCCAGCCCCCAGCCGATGGACGCCGGCGGGGCGATGCTCCGCCGGGCCAGGTCGGATACGAGCGCACCCAGCAGCATCATCGGCACGGCGAAGCTGCCGATCGAGACCCAGAACGCACCGTTCGCGTCACGGGGGTGGATGAACTCGTCACGCGGCAGCCCCCACAGTGCTCCGGTGAACCACTCGTCGGCGTACTGGATGTTCTGCACGCCCAGCACGATGAGGTGCACCGCTCCCAGGATCATCAGGATCCGCCCTGCCCAGCGTCCCATTACCGCTCCCCCTTTTTCGAAACCGCAAGTGTCGGAACCGTTAGTTCCGGAACTGTGAGTTTCGGAACCGGAGGTACCGTAACATGGCCGCATGGGACGACCTAGAGACAGCCGGGTCGACGAAGCGATCCTCACCGCCACCCGCAGTCTCCTGGCGGAGAGCGGATACGCCGGGCTCACGGTGGACGCCGTGGCCGAGCGCGCGCGCATCGGCAAGGCGGCGATCTACCGGCGCTATGCGACGAAGCAGGAGATGGTGTTCGCGGCAGCCGTGCACAGCGCGGACCTGCCCCCGCCCCCCGATACGGGGAGCCTGGTCGGGGATCTGACGGCCCTCGTCCAGGAGATCGTGGACCACGTCACCAACCCGGCGGCCGCCGCCGCGATCCCCGGGCTGCTCGCCGACATACGCAGTTCGCCGGAGCTGGCCGCTCGCTTCCACAACGCCTTCGTCACCGTCCAGCAGGCCGGCCTCGCCGATCTCCTCGGCCGGGCGGTCGTCCGCGGCGAACTCCCGTCATCCCCGGACATCGACCTCGTCCACGCCCTGGTGGCGGGCCCGGTCTTCGCCACGGTCTACCTCCAGAACCGCTCCCCGGACGGCCTGGCGGAACGACTGGGCCGGATCGCCGCCGACGCTCTCACCGGGGCCTGACCTCCCGTGTCCGGCGGCCTCCGCACGATGCACCCACCGGTCCGGCCGGTCCGGCCGGCGACCCGTCACCGGACCCGGGCCCGACGGCGGTGCACTGGTTCACCGTTGAGGCCATCCGCTCGGGCTGCCGGGGCCGTCGTGGTCGTCGCCGGATATGACCCGCTCGGCGATCAGGTCGCCGAGCGGGTCCGTCACGCTCCAGGAGTGGGGTGTGACGTGGTGGTCGAAGAACGCGCACAGCCGCACGACGCCCGTGCCGAGGTCGCGGAGGAGGGCGGGGCACCACGGCACCGTGTCGACCCGGTGGGCGCGGTCCGTGCCGGTACCGGTCCAGAAGAACCACGGGGCCGGGGCATCCGGCGTCTCGGCCGGCCAGAGGTGCGCGGCATGCTCGACGCGGTCGTCGTGCTCGCCGAGTTCGCACAGGAGGTAGGGGTCCGGACGGCCGGGGCGGTCGTCCACGGTGGCGAGACAGGCGAGCGTGTCATCGTCGGGGAAGGGGGTTACGGCGGTGCATTGCAGCACGTCGGTCTCTTCTTCGCAGGGGCCTACAGGTCGGCCGGGGAACCACGCCACCCGGCGAGAGTCAGGCTCAGCCCGACTGCGGGGTCGACTACGGTGAACAGCAAGGGAAAGCCCGCTTCCAGGGCTCGTATCGCGTCGTCCTGGTGCCGGCCGTCGGTGGCCCAGAACCTCAACTCTTCCGGGGCGTCGGAGCCGTGGAAGACGGCCGGTCGCACGTCGTTGGCCCGTGGCGGCGGCAGTGAGTCGACAGCGGCCCTCATGAACCCGTGCCGGTGCCCGTGCCCGTGTCTGCCTCCGCCTCCGCCTCCGCCTCCGCCTCCGTTTCCGTGTCCGTTCGCCAGGCGGAGTGCCTGCCCGCGGAGCCACAGGAGGACCAGTCGGCGGTTGCGTACGGTGACACCGCCGAGCGAGGCGGACCGCTGCCCGTCGGTCACGGTGACCTCGGCCGCGTAGCCCGTGCGCGTCATGCGGCACGCTCGTCGGCGTCGGGCCGGACCAGGGCCCGAAGCCGGTCGGCCGCCGCCTCGATCTCGTCGACCACGGCACCGCGCGCTGCGAACCGATCCGCGATGGCTGCGTCCAACTCGGCGAAGAACAGGGCCCGGTAGGCGGGGTCGGACTCGATGCGTACGAGCTCGGCGAAGGGTGGGGCGGGCCTGGCCGGGCGCCGGGTGAGCGCCCAGGTGAGGCGGGGGAGGCGGAGCCGCAGGCGGACCTCGGCGGCCCCGAGGGCGAGGGCGAGCCGAACCCTCAACCGGGCGAGGGGGCTCACAGCACCTCACCCCGGCTGCGGGCGTTGGCCCGCGCGGTACGGGCGCGGAGCTGCTCCATGGGGAGCGCGGGGCGTACGTGGCGGGGCTCGACCTCCCACTCGATGCCGCCGCCGACGGGGCGGAGGGACCAGTAGAGGCCGGCGACCCCACGGAACTCGCCCACGCGGTCGCCGCGCGTGGTGTCCACCAGGAGGGTGCCGGGGGAGGGGAAGCCAGGAGGCTCATGGGTATTCGGGCGTAAGTTCTCGTTGTACACCGTTCGCTCCTCTCCGTAGCTGTTCGGCTACCGGGGCGATTCAGCGTGACCTAGGGTCGATCTGTCTTCAACGTGGGGATTCGGGAGGGCACGTTGGTAAACATCAAGGAACTCAACCCCGAGGCGAGCCCGCAAGCGGCCTTCGGTGCCCGTCTGCGCAGTCTGCGCGAGGAGCGCGGCTGGATCCAGGATCAGGTGGCCGCGCTGGTCGGCTGTTCGGGCAGGCATGTCTCGGCGATCGAAACTGGCCGCAAACCGGCGACTCTGCCCTTCGCGAGGAAAGCCGACCGGCTGTTCGATCTCATCGGTTCGTCCGAATCGTTCGAGCGTCAGTGGCAGGATATGAAGCACGGAAGCCTGCTGGAGGGCTTCCCGGAGTACGTGGGGTACGAAGGCCGGGCCGTGGAGCTCCGGCTGTATCAAGTGGGGATCATCCCGGGGCTGTTGCAGACGCCGGAGTACGCGCGAGTGCTCGCTGAAAGCGCCGTACGGCGAGGGGCGATCACGCCGGAGCAGGCCGACGAACGTGTGTCCTTCCTGGCGGAGCGGCAGGCGGCGTTGGTGAGGCCCAGACCGCCCATGCTGTTCGTGACCATGGACGAGAGCTGCATCCTTCGGCCGGTTGGCGGTCCAGCGGTCATGGACGCCCAGCTGGAGCGGCTGATCGAGTTCTCCGAACTGCCCAACACCCTGCTCCAGGTAGCGCCGTACGAGATCGGGGAGCAGCGGACGTTCGATCTGCCGGTGAACATCCTGACGCTGCCCGACCGGTCCGTGATCTGCTACGCCGAGTCGCAGACCCAGGGGCATCTGGACCGGGAAAGCTCCTTCGTACTGCCCATGTTGACGGCCTACCATCAGCTTCAGGGCGCGTCGCTGTCGCAGACGGCGTCTGTGACCAAGATCAGCCAGCTGCGAAAGGGCACCCTGTGACGACCGAATCCCCCCGATGGTTCACATCCTCGTACAGCAACAACGGTGGTGACTGCGTCGAGGTCGCCGCCAATCTCGCCGCCTCGCGCGGCGTCGTCCCGGTCCGTGACTCCAAGAATGCGGACGGCCCGGTGGTCAACGTTCCCGTCGGCGCGTTCACCGCTTTCGTCGCGGGCGTGCAGGCCGGGCAGCTCGGCACTGTCTGACCGCTGCGGTCCAGCACCGCCCCGCCGCGCCGAGCGCGGTGGGGCGTCCTGCTGCCCGGATGTGACCAGAGGCCCTGCTTCCGGTCGGGAGCAGAAACGGCTGGTGCACGACTGACCTCGGGAATGGGCTCGGGACTATCCGTTCGCCCCGGCCTGATTCCGGTATGACGAAGCCGGGAAAGGCACTACGGCGTAGCGTGCATGACGGCTTGGTAGGCGCTGGGCCTGCTTCGGAGAAGGGCGTACAAGCGTGCGGAAGACGTGGGAGTTCGGCCGGGACTTCCAGCCGCTCAGGCGTCGCGGGGTCCAGCGATTGGCACGCGAGCAGTGGGGGACCGGACGTTCTGTCTGGGAGGCGGACCGCGCAGGGCGGGACCTGGTGGTGGACCAGATTGAGGTGCGCGAGGGGGCCGCCTCGGAGAGCGTGGCGAGGACGCTCGACCTTCAGGCTGGGGAGGGCGTCTGGATCAGGAGTCGCCGGTTCGTCCTGGACGGCAAGCCGGTGCTCCTGTCGACGTCATACCTTCCGGCGTCCCTGGTCGAGGGATCAGCCATCACCCAGCAGGACACGGGGCCGGGAGGGATCTACGCACGGCTGGCCGAGCTGGGCCACGGGCCGGTCCGCTTCCGGGAGGAGATCCGTTCCCGCATGCCTCTGCCGGAGGAGGCGGCCGAACTGAGCCTTCCGGCGGGTACGCCCGTCGTGCTTATCTGCCGGACCGCCTACGCGGAAGAGGGTCGGCCCGTCGAGGTCAACGAGATGATCCTGGACGCCGCTGCCTATGTTCTGGAGTACGACTTCGACGCGTGACGGTCGTCGCGGGCGTACAGCTCGGCGCTGTCTGACCGCTGAGGTCCAGCACCGCCCCGCCGCGCCGAGCGCGGTGGGGCGTCCTGCTGCCCGGGGCTCGGGGGCCCGGGGGCTCGGGCAAGCGTCCGGGGCGCGCGGTGCGGGGGCTTTTTGGCCGCTTCCGGTGAGGGGGTCAGACTAGGGGCGGCCCTCTGTTTCGACTCCGCCCCTCCCGGGGCCACGCTCCCCTCCCCGTCAGGAATCGCCGTGTCCCACACCTCCGCCGCCCCTCCGGCAAGCAGTCCGGCTCCGCGCGCCGAATCCCACCGCTTCAGTGCTGTGATCAGTCGCATCGCCGAGGAGATG
The DNA here is from genome assembly GCF_043202835.1 of Streptomyces sp. NPDC048142. Taxonomy (NCBI): domain Bacteria; kingdom Bacillati; phylum Actinomycetota; class Actinomycetes; order Kitasatosporales; family Streptomycetaceae; genus Streptomyces; species Streptomyces sp. NPDC048142. Next base: position 385,329 of record NZ_JBIDBC010000003.1, on the reverse strand, counting down.
GCGGCACTCGGCGACCACGGCAGCCCCGCCGACCACATTCCGATGCTCGCCGGCGCCGACCCCCGGCGGTTCGGCATGGCCGTCGCGGAGCCGGACGGAACCGTCTACGGGGTCGGCGACTGGCAGCAGCCGTTCTCGACGCAGTCCATTTCCAAGGTGTTCGCCCTGGCCCTGGCGCTGTCCCTGGACGGCGAGCAGATATGGCGGGGCGTGGGCCGGGAGCCTTCGGGCAACCCCTTCAACTCCCTGGTGCAGCTGGAGTACGAGAACGGGATTCCGCGCAACCCGTTCATCAACGCCGGAGCACTGGTGGTGACCGACCGGCTCCAGGCTCTGACCGGGGACGCCGCCGGCCAGGTGCGGGAACTGCTGCGGTCGGAGAGCGGCAATCCCGCCATCGACTTCATGCCGGAGGTCGCCGCATCCGAAGCGGCCTTCGGTGACCGTAATGCCGCGCTGGCCCACTTCATGGCCTCCTACGGCAACATCACGCTCCCGATCCCCGACCTGCTCTCCGCCTACTTCCGTCAGTGCTCGATCGAGGCGTCGTGCGCGGACCTGGCCCTCTCGGCGGGGTTCCTGGCCCGGCACGGTGTCCGGGCCGACGGGTCCGCACTGCTGACCCGCAGCCAGGCGAAGCAGGTCAACGCGGTCATGCTCACCTGCGGAACGTACGACGCGGCTGGGGAGTTCGCCTATCGGGTGGGGCTGCCGGGGAAGAGCGGCGTCGGCGGCGGGATCATCGCCATCGTGCCCGGGGTGTGCACCTTGTGCGTATGGAGCCCGGGGCTCGACCGGCGCGGCAATTCGGTGGCGGGTGTGTCGGCCCTGGACCGGTTCACCACGCTCACCGGGCTGTCCGTTTTCTGACGAGTCTCGTGGACCGGGTCGGCAGCATACGATCCACCGGCTTCCCGCGTCGGTAGCTGCGGATTGCCGTGCCGGTGGCCGATCGGTCACCACCCGTGCGGCCGGTCAGGCCACCGGGTGCGGCAGCCGCAGACTCAGCCCGGTAGTCAGCGCCACCGCCGCCAATTGCACCAGCAGCGTCACGACCAGAGCGTCCCGCATGCCCAGGACCGGCACCAGTGCCAGAAACAGGGTGCCCAGCGTGGCCACCCCGAGGGCCAGCGCCGCCTGCTGGGCCGTCGTCAGCACGCCGCCACCCACTCCGGCCTTCTGCGGCGGTACGTCGGAGAGCACGATCCGGAACAGTACGGGGAGCTGGAAGCCCTGGCCGAGGCCCGCGATCGCGATCCCGGGCGACAGGCCCCACGGCCCGAGATCCTGCCAGGCGTAGTGCACGGTCAGCGCCAGCACCACCACGCCCACTGCCTGGATGAGCCCGCCCGCGGTGACGACCCGGGCGCCGTAGCGCCGGACCAGCCAGGGACCGGCGAGCGAGGCAGCGAAGAACGTCAGCGCCATCGGGGCCAGGGAGAAGCCGGCCGCCGCCGGGCCCAGTCGCAGACCTTGCTGGAGTGCCACCGCGATCACGAACAGGAAGCCGCCGTAGCCGATCGAGAACGGCACCACCAGGGCCAGGCCCCGCCTCAGCGACTCCAGGCGCAGCAGGCTCGGCGGCACCAGCGGCACGCGGCCCAGCCGGTCGGCCCGCCGCTCCACCAGGAAGAAGGCGTACACCGCGAACGGGAACAGCCCCAACGAGACCCAGGCCCACCACGGCCACCCGGCGGCCCGCCCCTCCGTCAGGGGAGCCAGCAGCGTCACCAGCGACAGGGCCAGCAGCAGCGTCCCGGGCACGTCGACGGGTGCGGGGCGGTCGGAGCGGGTCTCCGGTACCGCACGGGCTGCCAGGACCAGGCCCACCATCGCCACCGGCACGTTCACCAGGAACACCGACCGCCAGCCGGCGCTCTCGCCGAACACCGAGGACATCGGCGCGGCCGCCACCAGCGCACCGCCCAGGATCTGGCCCGTGACCATCGAAAGGCCGGCCGTCGCCCCGTACAGGCTCATCGCCCGAGCGCGGCGCGGGCCCCGTGTCGCCGCCTGGATCGTGGCCAGCACCTGCGGCAGCATCAGCGCGGCGGCGGCGCCCTGCGCGACGCGGGCGCCGACCAGGCTCCAGGCGCCGGGAGCGAGTCCGCAGGCCAGCGAGGTGAGTCCGAAGGCCGCCATCCCGGTCAGGAACAGACGTCTGCGGCCCATCGTGTCGCCGAGCCGCCCGCCGATGACCAGCAGGACGGCGTACGCGAGCCCGTAGCCCGCGACCACGAGTTCGAGCAGGGCGGTGCCCGCGTCCAGATCGCGGTCGATCGTGGCCAGGGCGACGTTCACGATGAAGAAGTCGATGAGCGGGAGTGCTGCACCCAGCAGCACGGTGAACAGGCCCAGCGGGCCGAGCACCGGGGCGGAGCCGTCGTGCCGGACGGGTTCCGGACCGACGGCGGCGGGGGTCGCCCGGGTCGTACGGAGGGACGGATGTACGGAAGATTCACTCACGGCGTCGACCCTTCCGCCGAACCCGGAGTGGTACCAGAGTCTCCTTATCCTGGTACCAGCGGTACCTGGCGACAGGCCGGGGTACCCGGCAGGCTGGAGGCATGACGACCATGGCAGCCGATATCCGGCCCGCGACGGGTGAGCCGGGCGAGACGTCCGCGTCCGACGTCAGGCGGCATGAACTCGCCGCCTTCCTGCGCAGTCGCCGAGAGCGCATCACCCCCGAACAGGTCGGTCTCGTCCGCGGCCGCCGCCGACGCACCCCCGGGCTGCGCCGCGAGGAGGTCGCCCAGCTCTCCGCGGTCGGGGTCACCTGGTACACCTGGCTCGAACAGGCCCGGGACATCCAGGTCTCCGCCCAGGTGCTCGACGCCTTGGCCCGCGCCCTGCTGCTCGACCCGAGCGAACGCGCCCACCTCTTCGTGCTCGCCGCCGCCCCTGACCCGGCCCCCGGCACGGATTGCGCCACGGTCACCCCGGCGCTGCGGGCCGTGCTGGAACAGCTGGCCCCCATTCCGGCCTGCGTCCAGAACAGCCGGTACGACATCCTCGCCTACAACCGCACCTACGCCCGGCTCCTCTGCGACCTGGATGCAGTGCCGCCCGAGGACCGCAACTGCCTGCTGCTGGCCTTCACCCACGACGACTGGCGGGCCTCGACCGTCGACCTGCCCGAAGCCACCCGGATGATGGCCGCCAAGTTCCGCGCCTCGACGGCCCGGCACCTGGCCGAGCCGGCCTGGAAGGCGCTGCTGCACCGGCTGGAGACGCGGTCGCCGGAGTTCCGGGAGGTGTGGGAGCGCCACGAGGTGATCGACCAGCGGGGGCCGACGAAGTACATCCGCAACGCCCATGTGGGGCTGTTGCACGTCGAGCAGACCAGTCTCTGGCTCGGCCCGGCGAGCGGGCCGCGGCTGGTCAGCTACCCGCCGGTGGACGCCGGGACCCGCGCCGGGCTGGAGCGGTTGCACCGGATAGCCCTCGACACCGGGCCCGGCGCTCCCTCGGACGCTGGGGCGGCCCGGACCGCCACCCGTCCGGCGTACGCGACAATGGAGCAATGACCACGCTCGCCCCCGCCCTCCCGCAGCTCCGCATCGGCCCGCACACCGTGCGGCCGCCGGTCGTGCTGGCCCCGATGGCCGGCATCACCAACGCCCCGTTCCGGACGCTGTGCCGGGAGTTCTCCGGCGGCAAGGGGCTGTTCGTCAGCGAGATGATCACCACGCGGGCGCTGGTCGAGCGCAACGAGAAGACCATGCAGCTCATCCACTTCGACGCGGCCGAGACCCCGCGCTCGATCCAGCTGTACGGAGTGGACCCGGTCACCGTCGGCAAGGCGGTCCGGATGATCGTGGACGAGGATCTGGCCGATCACATCGACCTGAACTTCGGCTGCCCGGTCCCCAAGGTCACCCGCAAGGGCGGCGGCTCCGCGCTCCCGTACAAGCGGCCCCTGCTGCGGGCCATCCTCAACCAGGCCGTCTCCAACGCCGGTGACCTCCCCGTCACCATCAAGATGCGCAAGGGCATCGACGACGACCACATCACCTTCCTGGACGCGGGCCGCATCGCCGTCGAGGAGGGCGTCACCGCCGTCGCCCTGCACGGACGCACCGCCGCCCAGCACTACGGCGGCACCGCCGACTGGGACGCCATCGCCCGGCTCAAGGAACACGTCCCGGAGATCCCCGTTCTCGGCAACGGTGACATCTGGTGTGCCGACGACGCCCTGCGGATGATGCGGGAGACCGGCTGCGACGGTGTCGTCGTCGGGCGTGGGTGCCTGGGGCGGCCCTGGCTCTTCGCCGATCTGGTGAGCGCCATGGAGGGGCGTACGGACCGGCACGCGCCCGCGCTGCGCGAGGTCGCGGACGTCATGGTGCGCCACGCGACGCTGCTGGGGGAGTGGATCGGCGACGAGACCCGTGGCGTGATCGACTTCCGTAAGCACGTGGCCTGGTATCTCAAGGGCTTCGCGGTCGGCTCCGAGATGCGCAAGAAGCTGGCGGTCACCTCCTCGCTGGAGGAGCTGAGCGGTCAGCTGCACGAGCTGGACCTCGCCCAGCCCTGGCCCGACGGCGCCGACGGGCCGCGCGGGCGCACCTCCGGCAACAACCGGGTCGTCCTGCCGGACGGCTGGCTGAAGGACCCGTACGACTGCTCCGGCATCAGCGCCGACGCCGAGCTGGACACCTCCGGCGGCTGACTCCGTACGGGGGCGGCCTCAGCCGCCTACGTCCGGGCCCGCGTGGCGTTCCAGGGGGGCCGCCGCCGCGGAGTTCATCACGTTGAAGACGACGCTGCCCGCCCGGTAGCGGTCGTCCGTCCACTCGATGGCCCGGCCCGCCGCCGTGTACGTCAGGTGCCGCTGCCGCAGCAGCGGGCTGGCCCGGCGCACCCGCAGCAGCCGGGCGTCCTCGCTGCCCGCCGCGACCGCGTCGATCAGGTGCTCGCCGTGGTGCGCGACGATGCCGGCCCGCTCCGCGATGCTGTCCATGATCGAGACGCAGTCCTCGGGCAGCGCGCGGACCACCGGGGCCACCCAGTCCGCGTACACCGTCCGCTCGACCATCACCGGCTCCCCGTCGAGCCGGCGCAGCCGCAGCACGTACAGCACCTCGCTGCCCGGCTCGGCGTCCAGCCGGGCCGCCTCCTCGTCGGTCGCGGGCCGGGTGGTGCGGGCCAGGATCCGGCTGGAGACCTCGCAGCCCATCGCCCGCGCCCACTGGGCGAAGCTGTTGAGCTGCTCGAAGCTCTGGCGGCGCTCCTGGCGCAGGACCACCCTGCGGGCCCCCTGCCGGGAGCCGATCAGGCCCTCGGCGGCCAGCAGCGCCACCGCCTGCCGCACGGTTCCGCGCGAGGCCTCCCAGTGGGCGGCGAGGTCGCTCTCGGACGGCAGCCGGGAGCCCGGCGGAAAGCTGCCGTCCCGGATCGCCTGTCGCAGCGACTCGGCGATCTCCTCGTAGCGTGAACGGCCCACGTGCCCCCCATCGGTCGGCTGCTACGGGATCCTGACCGGATCCTGGACGGAGTCCGAGCTGTGCACAGGTTCATGCATCCGCCACGGTCCGGTATCTCACTCTAACGCCCCCTCAGGTCGTCGCCGTGCACGGATCCGTATCTACCACAGCCCTGATATGACGGGCTTTCCTCTTCCTCGGCTCTTGCGGCACCGGACATCGGACGTTAACGCACCAGACACCTGAGGCGGGCGAACTGGTGCCAGCTTGTATGAACAAGTGGCACTCACCTCGCTCCCGGGAGACACACCGTGCGCAGAGCCCGACCCCGCCCCCGTACCCGCGCCAACGGCCCCGCCGTTGCCGCTCTCGCCCTCTCCACCGCCGCCCTCACCGTGCTCACCGCGTGCGGCGCCGCACCCGAGGAGAAGGCCGCGGCCGGGGTGAACGGGGTGAAGCACACCGAGGCCACCTCGGCCGCCGACTTCGGCGGGCTGGAGAAGCTGGTCGCCGCCGCCGAGAAGGAGGGCGAGCTGAACGTCATCGCCCTGCCGCCGGACTGGGCGAACTACGGCGAGGTCATCAAGGCCTTCCAGGAGAAGTACAAGGTCAAGATCAAGAGCGAGACCCCGGACGCCTCCAGCTCCGACGAGATAGCCGCCGTCAAGTCCCGCAAGGGCCAGGACCGCGCCCCCGACGTCCTCGACCTCGGCATCGCCTTCGCCCGCAGCGGCGCCGCCGAGAACCTCTTCGCCCCGTACAAGGTCACCTCCTGGGACAAGATCCCCGACAGCCAGAAGGACGCGGACGGCCGCTGGTACAACGACTACGGCGGCTACGTCTCCATCGGCTGCGACGCCGCCCGCATCACGACCTGCCCCGAGACCTTCGCCGACCTGCTGAAGCCCGAGTACAAGGGCAAGGTCGCCCTCAACGGCAACCCGACCAAGTCCGGCTCCGCGTTCGGCGGCGTGTACGCGGCGGCCCTCGCGAGCAAGGGCTCGTTCGGCGACATCCAGCCCGGCATCGACTACTTCGGCAAGCTGAAGAAGAGCGGCAACTTCATCCCCGTCGAGTCCACCCCGGCGACCGTCGAGAAGGGCGAGACGCCGATCAGCATCGACTGGGACTACCTGAACGCCGGGTACGCCGACCAGTTCAAGAGCAAAGGCGTCGACTGGCAGGTCTCCGTGCCGGCCGACGGCGTCTACGCCCAGTTCTACTCGCAGGCCATCAACAAGGAGGCCCCGCACCCGGCGGCCGCCCGCCTGTGGATGGAGTACCTGTACAGCGCCGAGGGCCAGAACCTCTGGCTCAAGGGCTACGCCCGCCCCGTGCTGCTGCCCGCCATGACCGAGGACGGCACCGCCGACAAGACCTTCGTCGCCAAGCTGCCCGCCGTCGAGGGCGCCCCGGCCTTCCCGAGCTCCGAGGAGCTCGACCAGGCCAACGTCACCCTCGCCGAGAACTGGGACAAGGCCGTCTCCTGATGACCGTCCCCCACCCGTCCGCCGCCCCGGGACCCGGGGCGGCCGCCGCCGGCCGGCAGGCCGCAGGCCGTACGCGCCGCCGCCGGCCGCCCCGCGCCTGGCTCGGCGCGCTCCCGCTGCTCCTCTTCGCCGGACTCTGCTTCGGACTGCCCGCCGGGGCCCTGCTGTACGGGGCGCTCACCCGCACCGACCCGGCCGCCGGCACCACCGAGATCACCGGCGAGCACCTGTCGCGCTCGCTCCAGGGGCCCTACCTCGGCTCGCTCACCGGCAGCGTCGAACTGTCCGCGCTGACCGCCGCGCTCGCCACCGTGCTCGGGGTGCTGATCGCCCAGGCCGTCGTCACCTCCCGGCGCGGCGCCCTGCGCGGCGCGGTGCTCACCGCCTCCGGGGTGCTCGCCAACTTCGGCGGGATCCCGCTCGCCTTCGCCTTCGTCGCGACCCTCGGCATCTCCGGCGTGGTCACGGAGCTCGGGCACCTGGACGCTCTCGGCTGGAACCTCTACTCCTTCACCGGACTCACCGTCATCTACCTCTACTTCCTCATCCCGCTCATGGTGCTCGTCGTCGTGCCCGCACTGGACGGGCTGCGCCCGCAGTGGCGGGAGGCCGCGCTCAACACCGGGGCCACCACCTGGCAGTTCTGGCGCCACGTCGGCCTGCCGGTCCTCGCGCCCTCGCTGCTCGGCGGGTTCGTCCTGCTCTTCGGCAGCGCCTTCGCCGCGCACGCCACGGCCGCCGCCCTGGTCGGCGGCTCCGTCCCGCTGGTCACCCTGAAGATCGCCGACGCGCTCTCGGGCAACGTCCTGGTCGGCCAGGAGAACGTCGCCCTGGCGCTGAGCCTCGACATGATCGTGATCGCCGGACTGGTGATGGCGGTCTACCTGCCCCTCCAGCGACGGAGTTCCCGATGGCTGCACTGACCCCCGTCTCCGCGGCTCCCGTCGCCGCCCCGGTGAGGACGGCCCGTCGCCGCCCGCGCTACTGGCGCGGAGCGGTGCTCGCGGTCGCCGGGCTGTACTTCCTCACCCCGCTCGTCTCCTCGTTCGTCTTCACCGTCCATGTGCCGAACCAGGGCGTCACCTTCGCCGCGTACAGCGGGATCCTGTCGGCCGACGGCTTCACCGAGAGCCTGTTCCTCTCGCTCTCCCTCGCCGCAGCCACCATCGCGCTGGCCCTGCTGCTCGTCGTGCCCGCGCTGGTCGCGGTCCGGCTCGGGCCGCCCCGGCTGCGCGCCGTCGTCGAGATCGTCTGCATGATGCCGCTGGTGGTGCCGCCGATCGCGCTGGTCACCGGGATCGCCACGGTGCTGCGCTGGGGGCCCGAACACTTCTCCCGCACCCCGCTCTACCAGACCTTCCTCGCCGTGCAGAACGAGTCGTTCCCGGTGGTGCTGGTGCTCGCCTACACCGTGCTGGCGCTGCCGTTCGTGCACCGCTCGCTGGACGCCGGGCTGCGCGCGGTCGACGTGCCCACGCTGGTGGAGGCGGCGCGGAACTGCGGGGCCGGGCGGCTGTACGTGATCCTCCGCGTCATCCTGCCCAATCTGCGTTCCTCGCTCGCCGGGGCCTCCTTCCTGACCCTGGCGCTGGTGCTCGGCGAATACACCGTCGCCTCGCTGCTGGGCTTCCGCCCCTTCGCGGTGTGGATCGTCTCCGTCTCCGGCGCCGAGGCCCGGATGTCGGTCGCGGTGTCCCTGCTCAGCCTGCTGATCACCTGGGCCCTGCTGCTGGTCCTCTCCCGCGCCGGAACCGGTTCGTCCGCCTCCGTTCCCACCGCCGGACCTTCCGCCGGGCCTTCCGCCGGGCCTTCCGCCGGGCCTTCCGCCGGGCCTTCCGTCCCCGCCGCCGGGCCCTCCGGCACGGCCCCGGCCACCTCCGCCTCCGGCCCGGCCGCCGCCCCCACCTCCGTACCCGGCAAGGAGTAGCCACCCATGTCAGCCCTGCCCACCGCCACCGCCGGACGTCCCGAGCCGGTCCGGCCCGCCGCCACCGGCGCCCCGCACGGGCGCGCCGCCACCGGAGCCCGGGTGGAGTTCCGCTCGCTGCGCCGGGCGTTCGGCCCGACCGTGGCCCTCGACGGACTCGACCTCACCGCCGAACCAGGCGAGCTGCTCGCCCTCCTCGGCCCCTCCGGCTGCGGCAAGACCACCGCGCTGCGGGTGCTCGCCGGCTTCGAGCAGCCGGACTCCGGCGAGGTCCTGGTGGACGGCGAGGACATCACCCGCATCCCCGCCAACCGGCGCGACGCCGGGATGGTCTTCCAGTCCTACAGCCTCTTCCCGCACCTGAACGCCCGCGACAACGTGGCCTTCGGCCTGCGCGTACGCAAGGTGTCCGCAGCCGAGCGGCACACCACCGCCGCCGAACTCCTCGACCTGGTCGGGCTGCCCGACCACGGCGGACGCTTCCCGCACCAGATGTCAGGCGGCCAGCAGCAGCGGGTCGCCCTGGCCCGCGCGCTCGCGCTGCGGCCCCGGGTGCTGCTGCTGGACGAGCCGCTCTCGGCACTCGATGCCAAGGTACGGCTCGCGCTCCGCGAGGAGATCCGCCGCCTTCAGCTGTCGCTCGGGATCACCACCATCTTCGTCACCCACGACCAGGAGGAGGCCCTCTCCATGGCCGACCGGGTCGCCGTCCTCAACGCGGGCCGCCTGGAGCAGTGCGCGCCCCCGGCCGAGCTGTACGAACGCCCCGCCACCGCGTTCGTCGCGGAGTTCGTCGGCACCATGAACCGGCTGCCGGGCCGCCTGACCGGGACCGGCTCGGTCCAGGTCGCGGGCAGCGCCCTGCCGGTGGACGGCGAGGTCCCGGCGGGCAGCGGGCCCGTCGACGTGCTGATCCGCCCCGAGGGCATCCGCGTCGAGGCCGGCCCCGAGGGCACGGCCACCGTCGTCTCCGCGTCGTTCCTCGGCTCGGTCACCCGGGTCCTGCTCGACCTCCCGGACGGCGTCGCGGTCAAGGCCGACCTCCCCTCCCGCGACGCCGCGGACCTGCTGCCCGGCGTACGGGCCCGGGTGACGCCCGTACCGCGTCCGGTGCTCGTCGTCCCCGTGGCGCCGGTACGTGAGCCGTCGGCCTCGAAGGCAGCGGCATGACGGCGCCCGCCGCCGTGCTCCTCGACATGGACGGCACCCTCGTCGACACCGAGGTGCTGTGGTGGGAGACGGCCCGTGAGGTCGCCGCCCGACTCGGTCACCGGCTCTCCGACGCGGCCGCGCCGCAGGTCGTCGGCCGGGCCGTCGCGGACACCGCCGCTCATCTGATCGGCGTCACGGGCGGGGCCGCCGCCGCACTGCCCGGCGTGGCCGCCGAGCTGACCGACTCCTTCTTCCGCAAGGTCGACGCGGGCGCCCCGCTGCGCCCCGGGGCGGCTGCGCTGCTCGCCGCACTGGACCGGTCCCGGGTGCCGTTCGCCCTGGTCAGCGCCTCGCCCCGGAGTGTGGTGGACGCGGTGGTGGCGGGGTCGCTGGCGGGGGTGGCCTTCGCCTTCACGCTGTCGGCCGACGACACCGTACGGACCAAGCCGCATCCGGACCCGTACCTGGCGGCGGCGACCCGCTTCGGCGTCCCGGCCTCGGCCTGCGTCGCGGTCGAGGACTCCCCGGACGGCACCGCATCCGCGCACGCCGCGGGCTGCGCGGTGCTGGTGGTGCCCTCGCTGCTGCCGGTGGATCCCGCGCGGGGGCGGACCTTCGCCCGTAGCCTGGAAGAGGTGGACCTCGGGGTGCTCAGCGACTGCCTGAGGCGTCCGGATCCTGAAATCCGGGGTCCGAAACGAGCGTGATTCACGCCACCCTTGATCAGGGTTGCGCTCAGATGAGCGAAATGAGGATGGCTGCACTTCTGGAAGGCGTGGCACTCAGTGCCACCTTGCTGACTTTGAGAAGTGTACTCACCTGGTGAATGAGCCGCTCGCCTGAGCGGTTTTGGTCAAGTTTCGGCCATGCGGCCTTCAGGAGGTGAAGGCAGGAGTTCAGGTGCTTCGGTCGGGCGGCCCTTTCGATCTGCTGGCGGACGGGTGGTTGCGGCCGCATGACGACCAAGTGGACGTACCCATACACCTTCGATCTGGGTATGTTCCTCGCCGTCAGGGCAGCCACCGCGTCCTCGAGGAGTCGAGACCCGTGTCGGAAAACAAAGATCCCCAGAAGTTCGTCTACGACTTCACCGAGGGCAACAAGGATCTGAAGGATCTTCTGGGCGGCAAGGGTGCGAACCTCGCCGAGATGACCAACCTCGGGTTGCCCGTCCCTCCGGGCTTCACCATCACCACCGAGGCATGCAAGGTCTACCTCGACAGCGGTGACGCGCCGACCGCGCTGCGCGACGAGGTGAGTGCGCACCTCAAGGCGCTGGAAGAGCGCATGGGCAAGCAGCTCGGCCAGGCCGACGACCCGCTGCTGGTCTCCGTCCGCTCCGGCGCCAAGTTCTCCATGCCCGGCATGATGGACACCGTCCTGAACATCGGTCTCTCCGACGCCTCGGTGGCCGGTCTCGCCACCCAGTCCGGCGACGAGCGCTTCGCCTGGGACTCCTACCGCCGCCTCATCCAGATGTTCGGCAAGACCGTCCTCGGCGTCGACGGCGACCTCTTCGAGGAGGCCCTGGAGGCGGCCAAGCACGCCAAGAAGGTCAGCATCGACACCGACCTCGCCGCGGCCGACCTCAAGAAGCTCGTCAAGCAGTTCAAGAAGATCGTCGAGACCGAGGCCGGACGGGAGTTCCCGCAGGACGCGCGGGAGCAGATGGACCTCGCCATAAACGCGGTCTTCGACTCGTGGAACACCGACCGCGCCAAGCTCTACCGCCGCCAGGAGCGCATCCCCGGCGACCTCGGCACGGCCGTCAACGTCTGCTCGATGGTCTTCGGCAACCTCGGCCCCGACTCCGGCACGGGCGTCGCCTTCACCCGCGACCCGGCCAGCGGCCACCAGGGCGTCTACGGCGACTACCTCCAGAACGCGCAGGGCGAGGACGTCGTCGCCGGTATCCGCAACACGGTGCCGCTCGCCGATCTGGAGTCGATCGACAAGAAGTCGTACGACCAGCTCATGCAGATCATGGAGACGCTGGAGAACCACTACAAGGATCTCTGCGACATCGAGTTCACCATCGAGCGCGGCCAGCTCTGGATGCTCCAGACCCGGGTCGGCAAGCGCACCGCGGGCGCCGCCTTCCGGATCGCCACCCAGCTCGTCGACCAGGGCCTGATCGACGAGGCCGAGGCCCTCCAGCGCGTCAACGGCGCCCAGCTCGCCCAGCTGATGTTCCCGCGCTTCGACGACGAGGCGAAGACCGAGCTGCTCGGCCGGGGCATCGCCGCGTCCCCGGGCGCCGCCGTCGGCAAGGCCGTCTTCGACTCGTACACCGCGATCAAGTGGTCCCGCTCCGGCGAGAAGGTCATCCTGATCCGCCGCGAGACCAACCCCGACGACCTCGAAGGCATGATCGCCGCCGAGGGCATCCTGACCTCGCGCGGCGGCAAGACCTCGCACGCGGCGGTCGTGGCGCGCGGCATGGGCAAGACCTGTGTCTGCGGCGCCGAGGACCTGGAGGTCGACACCAAGCGCCGCCGGATGACGGTCGGCGGCCGGGTGATCGAGGAGGGCGACCTCGTCTCCATCGACGGCTCCACCGGCAAGGTCTACCTGGGCGAGGTACCCGTCGTACCGTCCCCGGTCGTCGAGTACTTCGAGGGCCGGATGCACGCCGGGGCCGACGACGCCGACGAGCTGGTCGCCGCCGTGCACCGGATCATGGCGTACGCGGACCGGGTGCGCCGGCTGCGCGTGCGGGCCAACGCCGACAACGCCGAGGACGCCCTGCGCGCCCGCCGCTTCGGCGCCCAGGGCATCGGCCTGTGCCGCACCGAGCACATGTTCCTCGGTGAGCGCCGCGAGATGGTCGAGAAGCTGATCCTCGCGGACACCGACGACGAGCGCGAGAGCGCGCTGGCCGCTCTTCTCCCGCTCCAGAAGGCCGACTTCATCGAGCTGTTCGAGTCGATGGACGGACTGCCCGTCACCGTACGGCTCCTGGACCCGCCGCTGCACGAGTTCCTCCCCGACATCACCGAGCTGTCGGTGCGCGTCGCGCTCGCCGAGTCCCGCAAGGACGCCAACGAGAACGATCTGCGCCTGCTCCAGGCGGTGCACAAGCTGCACGAGCAGAACCCGATGCTGGGTCTGCGCGGTGTGCGCCTGGGCCTCGTCATCCCCGGCCTGTTCGCCATGCAGGTCCGGGCCATCGCGGAGGCCGCCGCCCAGCGCAAGAACGCCAAGGGCGACCCGCGCGCCGAGATCATGATCCCGCTCGTCGGCACGGTCCAGGAGCTGGAGATCGTCCGCGAGGAGGCCGACCGGGTCATCGCCGAGGTCCAGGCGGCCACCGGCACCGACCTCAAGCTGACCATCGGCACGATGATCGAGCTGCCGCGCGCCGCGCTGACGGCGGGCCAGATCGCCGAGGCCGCGCAGTTCTTCTCCTTCGGCACGAACGACCTGACCCAGACGGTGTGGGGCTTCTCCCGCGACGACGTGGAGGCCTCGTTCTTCACCGCGTACCTGGAGAAGGGCATCTTCGGGGTCTCCCCGTTCGAGACGATCGACAGGGACGGCGTCGGTGCGCTGGTCCGCAGCGCCGTCGAGGCGGGCCGGGCCACCCGCCCGGACCTCAAGCTCGGCGTCTGCGGCGAGCACGGCGGCGACCCGGAGTCCGTGCACTTCTTCCACGAGGTGGGCCTGGACTACGTCTCCTGCTCACCGTTCCGTATCCCGGTCGCCCGCCTGGAGGCCGGCCGGGCCGCAGCCGAGTCCAAGGGCAGTGACAGCCGCTGACCCGGACTCACCGGTCCGGGGTGCACGAACACCCCGGACCTCCTGGGCAGGGCTGCGCGAACAGCCCTGCCCATCGACCACGGCCTCTCGGAGGCCCACCGAGAAGCGGCGGCACCCTGTGCGGGGGTGCCGCCGCTTCGCCTTGCGCTCGCGCTGACCGGAAGTGACCGGCGGTACGGGGCCCCGATGCGCCCGGATGTGACCGGCGGTACGGGAGGGGTGTGCGCGGAAATGACCGGCCGGGCGGGGAAGCCGTCAGGAGTGCGCACCGAAATCCGCGCGAAGAATGTGGCGCAGAGCACATTGCTTCGTTTAATGCGCAAAGAATTTCGAGTGACGGGCGGGGGACCGGGGTGCGGTCCATGGATCCCCACCCACGGACCGCACCCGGCTTACCCCCGTCGGGTACGGAGCCGCACCGCCGCCCACCGCCGCCGAACACACAAAGCCCCCCACGGCCTTCACGTGCTCATCCGGTGGGCACCGGATGCGTACCCGACGTCGTACAGCCTTTCGGGTGAAGTGGAACGGGGCGACACCTTTCACTTCTGGCCGAAACCCCGTGGTGACCTCCTGTGACGGTCCGCATACCCTTCGGTGGGGGCAATTGCGGATGCAACAGGTGGGGGAGTAGTGCTGCGTATCCATGTGTCCAGGCTGGACCTTTCGCGGGTGCGGATGGCCACGAGGCCGGACGCGCTGTGGGAAACCATTCTCAGTTTTCACCGGCTCAGGGACCGGCGCGCTTCGGCGGTGTTCGGAAAATGGCGTACGGAATCCCGGGCGCGGTTGAATGGTGAACCGCAGCTGCTGGCGGCGGTCGTCCCGCCCCGCGGCTATTTCCCGGATTTCCTGACGCCCTCCCAGGAAGGCGCCGAGCCTTTCGGGCTCGACGCCGGTATGGAGGCGCTGCGCGACACACCCGCCGACCGCGTCCACGCGGAGCTGGAGCTGCTGGCCGCCGGGCGGATACGGCAGCGGGCCGGCCGGACGGCCGGCCCGCCGCAACGGGACGCCGGAGCCGGAAGAGCGATCGCGGCGCTGCCCGCCGCGCTCATGGAGGACCGTGCCGAGCCGCTCGCCCGGCTCATCGGAGCCCTCCGCAGCTACCACCACGCGGCCGTCGAGCCCTACTGGCCGCACATCAGGGCCAGCGTCGAGGCGGACCGCGCCGTCCGCGGCCGGGCCCTGATGGACGGCGGCACGGACGGGCTCCTGGCCACCCTGCCGCCGATGATCCGGTGGCGCTCACCCGTGCTGGAGGCGGACTACCCGGTCGACCGCGACCTGCACCTGGACGGGCGCGGACTGCTGCTCCAGCCGTCCTTCTTCTGCCGGGGCACCCCGGTCGTCTACCGCGACCCGTCACTCCCGCCGGTGCTCGTCTACCCGGTGACCAACCCCGGCGCCCCGGTCTTCGCCGAGCCGGGCCCCTGGCTCGGCCGGCTCGTCGGACACACCCGCTCGGCCGTCCTGCAGTCCATCGGCAACGGCTGCACCACCAGTGAACTCGCCCGCCGGGCCGGGGTGTCGCTGGCCTCCGCGAGCCAGCACGCCTCCGTGCTGCGCGAGGCGGGCCTGGTCCTGACGCTGCGCCACGGCAGCTCGGTCCTGCACACGCTGACCCCGCTCGGCGGCTCCCTGCTGCGCGGCGGCGCCCCGCTCGCCCTGCCCTGAGCCGCGTCCTGCCCCGGGCCGCCCCCCTCCGCCTGCGGGCGGCGAGAATCCGTCCGCCGGGCGACGATGAGTTCTGTGCGGCCCCGCAGTCCAACCATCGAGAGCGCCACAGAAAACGGAAAGAGGAAACGACCATGGCTCAGATGATCTTCGTGAATCTGCCGGTGAAGGACCTGGAGACCACGGTGGGCTTCTTCGGGAAGCTCGGCTTCACGACCAACCCGCAGTTCACCGACGACAAGGCCGCCTGTCTGGTCATCAGCGACACGATCTTCGCGATGCTGATGACGGAGCCGCGCTTCAAGGAGTTCAGCAAGAAGGACGTCGTCGACGCCTCGAAGGCGGCCGAGGTCATCCTCGCGCTCAGCGCCGACAGCCGCGAGAAGGTCGACGAGATCGTCGACGCGGCGCTGGCCTCCGGCGGGTTCCCGGCGGGCGAGACGCAGGACATGGGCTTCATGTACGGCCGCTCGTTCCAGGACCCCGACCACCACATCTGGGAGGTCGTGTGGATGGCCCCGTCCGCCGTCGAGGGCCAGGCCTGACCGCACGGCCGTACGCCGGGCCGGCGCGGCAGTCCGCGCCGGCCCGGCCCGCCGCCCGGAGGCGCCCCGGCCCGCGATCAGTGGCCGAAAGCCGCCCCCCGGCCGGAGCAGCCCCAGGCCGGAGCAGCCCCCGGCCGGAGCAGCCGTCAGCTGCGGAAGGGCCCCTTCACCTCGTACGTGATGCCCCCGGAGGACCGTCCGCTGGTCCCGCGCTGCGAGGAGAAGTAGAGCCGCCCGCCGTCCGGCGAGAACGCGGGCCCGGTGATCTCCGAGCGGGACTGGCCGGTGATCCGCAGGAACGGGGCCACCGTGTCGTCCGGCGTGATCAGGCAGATCTCCATGTTCCCGCCGTCCTCGGCGATGTAGAGGTCACCGGATCCGGACCGGGTGACGTTGTCCACGCCGGTCAGCGGGGGCGTCCCGCCCGTCACCAGCGAGTCGTCGTAGACGAGCGAGATCGACGAGGCGTCCGCGTCGTACGCCCACACCCGGTTGTCGCCCTTGGTGGTGAACCAGCAGGTGCCCGCCGCGTAGAAGCAGCCCTCACCGCCGTTGAAGACCTTCGCCCCGGACACCTGGTTCCGGGTCTGGGTGGAGGAAGCGGCCGGGTCCGGCACATTCGCCCAGGTCACCGGGGTGGAGGTGGCCGAGCCCGCCACCAGGACCTGAAGCGTGCCGCTCGACAGGTCCCCCCAGGTCGTGGGCCGGAAGCGGTAGAAGCGGCCGTCGCTCTCGTCCTCGGTGAGATAGACGTAACCGTGGTCCGGGTCGGCGGCGGCCGCCTCGTGCTTGAAACGGCCCATCGCCGGACGCCGCACCGCCGCGTTCACGCCCCAGGGATCGGTCTCGTACACATACCCCCGGGTGACCTCCTCGCAGGACAGCCAGGTGTTCCACGGGGTGGCGCCGCCCGCGCAGTTGTTGTTCGTGCCGGACAGGATCCGGTACGCGGAGGTCACCGACCCGGAGGAGTCGAACCGCACCGCGCTCGCCCCGCCCCCGCTCCGCGGGGACACCTCGGCGTTGGAGACGTAGATCCAGCCCGAGCCGTCGGCGTACGTCGCGCCGCCGTCGGGCGCGCTGTGCCAGCGGTAGGAGGTGCCGGGCACGGTCTGCCCGGAGCGGGCGACGACACGGCTGGTGAAGCCGCTCGGCAGCCTGATGCCGTCGCTGTTGGCCGGCTGGAGGGCGCCGTACGGGCCGGGGGCCGGCTGGGCCGGGTCGGCGAAGGCGGCGCCCCGCCACAGCGTGCCGCCGAAGGCCGCCGCCGAGCTGCCGATCACCGCGGTGCGCAAGAAGGTCCGACGTTCCACGATCACTCCCGCATGAGTGAGGCCCGCCGCTCCGGACGGACCGGCGGGTCGCGCCCCAGGACTGTAGGAGTACGGAGTTGACAGGGCGTCAAGAGAGGGTGAACGGGCGGCGGAGGGGTTGCGCAGGCCGCCCCTCCGCGGCCTGCGCACCGGTCCCCGGGGCGCTCAGTCCGCCCGTACGGTGAAGACCGGCACCGCCGCCCCCTCGTCGTCCAGGCACGCGCCCGTCGCCAGGTCGAAGCGCTGCTTCAGCAGCGGAGAGGCCACGAACGGCCGGCCGGCCGCGGAGCCGAGCAGCCCGCGCGAGAGGACGTACGCCCCGGTGAACGGATCCCGGTTGCCGATCGCGTACACCTGGCCGGCCCGGTCCATGAAGACGGCCGCCTGGTCCCCGTCCGGCAGCAGCACCGCGACACCCCGCCCGGGGATCAGCGCCCCCCGTGCGCAGACCGTCAGCCAGTCCTTCCCGTGGGCGAGCCGGACGGATCCGGTGCCCTGTGCTGTCGTGATCGTCGCGGTGGTCATCAGGATGCGGTCCCTTCGAGGGTGCGGACGGCGAGTACGGGTCCCGCGAGCAGTTCCAGATCCGGCTTGATCTGGTCCCGCTCCGGAACGAACTTCACCGAGGGGTCGGGGGCGTCGGGGGCGTTGACGAACGTGACGAAGCGACGCAGCCGTTCCGGGTCGTTGATGGTCTCGGCCCACTCGTCGCGGTAGCCCGCGACATGGTCGGCCATCAGCCGCTCCAGCTCCTCGCAGAGCCCCAGCGAGTCGTGGACGACCACGTCCCGGACGTGGTCCAGGCCGCCGTCGATCCGCTCCAGCCAGGCCGAGGTGCGCTCCAGGCGGTCGGCGGTGCGGATGTAGAACATCAGGAACCGGTCGATCAGCCGCACCAGTTCGGCATCCGACAGATCCTGGGCCAGCAGGTCCGCGTGGCGCGGGGTGGCCCCGCCGTTGCCGCCGACGTACAGATTCCAGCCCTGGGCGGTGGCGATGATCCCGAAGTCCTTGCTCCGGGCCTCCGCGCACTCGCGGGCGCAGCCGGAGACCGCCGACTTCAGCTTGTGCGGGGAGCGCAGCCCCCGGTAGCGCAGCTCCAGATCGATCGCCATCTTCACCGAGTCCTGCACGCCGTAGCGGCACCAGGTCTGCCCCACACAGGACTTGACCGTACGCAGCGACTTCCCGTACGCGTGCCCGGACTCGAAGCCCGCGTCCACCAGCCGGGTCCAGATCAGCGGCAGCTGGTCGACGCGGGCGCCGAAGAGGTCGATGCGCTGGCCGCCGGTGATCTTCGTGTAGAGGCCGAAGTCGCGGGCCACCTCGCCGATCACGATGAGCTTCTCCGGGGTGACCTCGCCGCCGGGGATACGCGGCACGATCGAATACGACCCGTTGCGCTGGAGGTTGGCCAGAAAATGGTCGTTGGTGTCCTGGAGTGCCGCCTGCTCACCGTCCAGCACATAGCCGCTCGCGCCGACCGTGGGGGCGAGCGAGGCGATGACCGAGCCGACCGTCGGCTTGCAGACCTCGCAGCCGTCCCCGCCCCGCGCCTCCTCGCGGCCGTGCGAGTCGAGCAGCTCCACGAACGAGGTGACCTCCAGGGTGCGGACGATCTCGTACAGCTCGCTGCGGCTGTACGGGAAGCAGCCGCACAGCCCCGCGTCCTCGGGCGGCGGCATCAGCTGCCCGATCACCTTCAGGCAACTGCCGCAGCCCGTACCGGCCTTGGTGCACTTCTTCACCTCGGGCAGCGTGGTGTGCTCGCAGACCGCGCCCTTGGTCACGTTGTGGCAGGAGCAGATGACCGCCTCGTCCGGCAGCGCGGACGGGCCGAGCGCCACCGGGCCGCCCGCCCCGGCCGGCAGCACCAGCTGCTCCGGGGCCACCGGCAGTACCGTGCCCGTCATCGGCCGCAGCGTGCCGTACTGGTCCGCGTCCCCGACCAGCACCCCGCCCAGCAGCGTCCCGTCCGGCCCGATCACCAGCTTCTTGTAGATCCCCGACCGGGCGTCGGAGTAGACGACGTCGAGTGCCCCGTCGGCCGCCCCGTGCGCGTCGCCGAACGAGGCCACGTCCACGCCGAGCAGCTTCAGCTTCGTCGACAGGTCCGCTCCCGTGAACGCGGACCGCCCGCCCGCGATCACCTCGGCCGCCGCCTGGGCCATCTCGTAGCCCGGCGCCACCAGCCCGTACACCCGGCCGTCGGCGGCCAGCGCGCACTCGCCGATCGCGAACACCGCCGGGTCCGACGTCCGGCACTCCTCGTCCACGACGATCCCGCCGCGTTCCCCGACCGCCAGACCGCACTCCCGGGCCAGCTGGTCGCGGGGCCGCACGCCCGCCGAGAAGACCACCAGGTCGGTGGCGAGCGAGGAACCGTCCGACAGGGCCATCCCGTTCACCGCCCCGTCCTCCCCGGCGGTGACCTCCTGCGTACCGACCCCCGTGTGGACGGTCAGTCCCATCTCCTCGATCGTGCGCAGCAGCGCCGCGCCGCCGCCCTCGTCCACCTGGACCGGCATCAGCCGGGGCGCGAACTCCACCACATGGGTGCTCAGCCCGAGCCCCTTCAGCGCCCCCGCCGCCTCCAGACCGAGCAGCCCGCCGCCCACCACCGCACCGGTGACCGCGCCCTTCGCGTACTCCTCGATCGCGAGCAGGTCCTCGATGGTCCGGTACACGAAGCAGCCCCGGGCGTCCTTCCCCGGCACCGGCGGCACGAAGGGGTACGAACCCGTCGCCAGCACCAGCGTGTCGTACGGGAACACCGCCCCGGACCGCGCGGTCACCGTCCGCTCCGCCCGGTCGATGCCTGTCGCCGGGTCCCCGACGTACAGCTCGATGCCGTGCCGGTCCATGAAGTCCGGCGCCACCAGCGAGAGGTCCTCGGGGCTGCGCCCGTCGAAGTACGAGGTGAGCCGCACCCGGTCGTAGGCGGGCCGGGGCTCCTCGCAGAGCACGACGACCCGGGCGGCGCCGGCCGCCGGGGTCAGCCCGCGGTCGGCCAGGGCCTCCAGGAACCGCTGGCCGACCATGCCGTGCCCGACGACCACGATCGTGGGCAGGGCGGTGTGCGCCGTGCCGTTCGGGGCGGCGGCGGTGGTGCGCGGGTCGAAGGTGGGCTCCGGCATCTCAGTGGCCTCCGTCGGTTGTCCTCATGCCATGAGACTGGGCGGGAGGTGTTACCCGGCCGCATCCCGCCTGTTTCCCGGGCGGAACCTTGCGCTCAGCGCCCGCGCGGGGGCCCTGTGAGGGGCCGGGCGCGGGCGGACAGGGGGAGGGGAGGGGAGAGGAGGGGCAGCCCTTAAGGTCGGGGCGTGCCTGACATACCCCTGACGACCCTGATCCTCCTCTGCCTCGCCGCGGCCGCCGCGGGCTGGATCGACGCGGTGGTGGGCGGCGGCGGACTGCTGCTCCTGCCCGCGCTGCTGCTCGGCCTGCCGCACGTTTCGGCGGCCCATGTCCTCGGCACCAACAAGGCCGTCGCGATCGTGGGCACCTCGGGCGCGGCCGTCACCTTCCTGCGCAAGGCCCCGGTACGGGTGGGGCTGGCGGTGCGGGTCGGTCTGATGGCGCTCGCCGGGTCGATGGCCGGGGCGTTCTTCGCCGCCGGGATCAGCAGCGAGGCGCTCCGCCCGGTGATCATGGTGGTGCTGCTGGGGGTCGCGGCCTTCGTGATGCTGCGCCCGTCCTTCGGTACGGCCGCGGCGGGCGACGGCACGGACCGGCCGGCCGGCCGGGCCCGGGTCGTCACCGCGATCGTTCTGGTCGGTGGCGGGATCGGCTTCTACGACGGGCTGTTCGGGCCGGGCACCGGCACCTTCCTGGTGCTGGCCCTGACCGCCGTGCTGCACCTGGACCTGGTGACCGCCTCGGCCACCGCGAAGATCGTCAACGTGTGCACCAACGCGGGGGCGCTGGCGATGTTCGCGTACCAGGGCACGGTGCTGTGGCAGCTCGCGGCCGTGATGGCGGTGTTCAACCTGGCGGGCGGGATGATCGGGGCCCGGATGGCGCTGAGCCGGGGGAGCGGCTTCGTCCGGGCGGTGCTGCTGACGGTGGTGTTCTCGCTGGTCGCCAAGCTGGGCTTCGACCAGTGGAACGCGTAGGGGCTCGCCCGCCGGGGATCGCGGGACAGCCCTGGGCGTTCCGGGACGGCGCGTTCACCGCACGTCGGTGAGGTGCGCGTACGCCACCACGTTGCCCTGGTAGCCGGTCTCCTCGGAGAACCCGCCGCCGCAGGTGATCAGCCGGAGCGACGCGTGCGGAGAGTCGCCGTAGACGCGCTGGTCGGGAAAGTCGTCGTTGTCGTAGACCTCGATGGCGTCGATCGAGAAGACGGCCGTGCGCCCGTCCTGGCGGACCACCTCGACCGTGGTCCCCTTGGTCAGGGCCCCCAGGGCGTAGAAGACGGACGGGCCGTCCGCGTTGTCCACGTGCCCCGCGACGATCGCGGTGCCCTGCGCGCCGGGCGGGACGCCGTCCCCGTACCAGCCCGCGAGGTTGCGGTCCTCGTCCGGCGGTACGTCGAGGCTGCCGTCGGCGGCCAGCCCCAGCCGGGTCATCGGGGCGTCCACGTCGATGCTCGGGATGCGGATGCGGACCGGCTCGGAGGGGTGCAGCGGCTCGGCGACCGGGGAGCCGGGCTGGAGCTGGGGCCCGGCGGTGAACGCCTGGGCGCTGGAGGGCTGCGGCGGGATCAGCTGGCCGCCGGGGCCGTTCTGGATGAGCCAGATGCCGCACAGCACGGCGATGCCCACCAGCCAGCCCTTGGCCTTCTGCGCGCTCGGTGACACGGCGTCGTCCTCGGTCGGTGGTCCGGGGCGGACGGGGCGCGCTCGGGGACGCGCCCCGCCCGGTCAGGGGGGAAGCGGAGGTTCAGCTTCCTTCGGTGCCCTCGGAGCGGCGGCGCAGCAGCCACAGCCCGCCGACGGCCGCCAGCCCGATCACGCCGACGCCGAGGGCGACCTGCGTGGAGTCCGGTTCGACGCTGCCGCCGACGCCGGTCCGCACATGGCCGGACGGGCGGTCGGGGATGGGCTTGCCGCCGCCGATCACCCTGAGGTCGCCGACCGCGTCCTTGCCGTTGTCGCAGGAGACGATGATCTCGTAGGTGCCGGCCCGGGTGTCGTGCGGCACGGTGAACCGGCCGACCACGACCTCCTTGTGGGTGCCGGGGCGTACCTCGAAGTCCCCGGCGTCCAGGGAGTTCGCGTCACCGATGCCCGAGCCCTTCTTGCCGCAGGCGGTGGTGTTCACGGTGACGGTGGCGCCGGGGGCCGCGGTCGCCGGGGTGATCTCCAGACGGCCGAAGTCACCCGCGTACGCGGACGGAGCGGCGGCGGTGAGACCGAACGCGATGACGGTGAACGCGGCACCGACGGTGCCGGTCACGAGGCGGGCAGGACTGCGCATGGGGATCCTCCGGGCAGACGGCGCGAGCGGGTGTGTCCTGACCCGAGCCAACGGGGGTGCGGCCCGCCACGCCT
This sequence comes from Streptomyces sp. NPDC048142, assembly GCF_043202835.1. NCBI lineage: Bacteria > Bacillati > Actinomycetota > Actinomycetes > Kitasatosporales > Streptomycetaceae > Streptomyces > Streptomyces sp. NPDC048142. Next base: position 362,542 of record NZ_JBIDBC010000003.1, on the reverse strand, counting down.
TCTGACGCCAGGTCAGCTTTCACCCGTACGGACCGGCGCGGCACCCTTGCCGGAATGGATCACCGCAGGTGGCGGCGGTGCGGCTGGGCCGTTCGGTCCGTACTGTCGGTCCGGGTGCCGATCGGGTGAGGCGCGCATGTGTGGTGTGACGCAGGTCACATGAATGGCATCGCGAGCCCCGGGCACATGCAATACACCCCCCCACGGGACACATCCCCGCCCCCCACGGCGCCCGCCTCCACCGGTCCACTCCCCCCTGGACCGGTGGAGGCGGTGCCGGATCCGCCCCCGGTTTCGGGCGGTTACGCCTCGTCTGCCTGCCTGCCTGCCTGCCTGCCTGCCCAGCCTGTCCCGCCCGCCCGCCCGCCCGCTCAGCCCGGCCCGTCCGTGGCGCTCCAGGCGATCTGCGGCGGGCGCACCCGGGCGCACAGTGGCTGTCCCTTGGCGTCGGTGAGCCCGAGCCGCCCGGTGAGGTGCCCGGTGCGCGCGGCGGCTTCGAGGACGTCCGGGGCGATGTCGTCGAACATCAGCTTGGCGCGCCGGAACATGGTGAAGACCCCGGCGTCGTCCACCGTGCCCCACGACAGATAGACGAACCGCCCGCCCAGCCGGTTCTGGACGAACGGCCCCGCCACCTCGATCCCGTCCGCCGTCGCGGTGGCCGTGCAGTCGAGCACCCACGAGGCGGAGGGGGCGTCCGCGGGGTGCAGACCGATCAACTCGCCCGGCCGGTCCTTGCGCTGGACGCCGACGTGGATGTTCTCGTACCCGGGGAAGTCGCTGTCCGGGCCGCAGCTGCGGCCGGGAAGGGCTGAGGCCTCGATATGGATCTGCATGCCCCCCATCGTCCGGCACGGCCGAGCGGGCGGCGTCGGCCCTTCCGCCCCTCGCTCTTCCGTCCTGCCGCACTTCCGTGCGGGGCGTCTCACACGGCGTCCTCCGGAGCGCTGTCGTACGCCGCCCCCAGGTCCCTCATCAGCTCCTCGTCCACCGCGAACTCGATGCCGTCGATCCGCCGCACCGGCGCGATGCCCTGGGAGTTGCAGACGAAGGCGGAGCGGTAGCGGCCCACCCCGTCCGGGCCCTCCAGCGTCACCGGGCGGCGCACCGACGGCCGCCCGGCCCGAGCCAGCCCCTGTTCCAGCAGGGCCATCGTGATGCCGGCGAGCGCCGGGGCGCCGGGCCACACCACCGAAGCCCCGTCCCAGAAGCCGATGTTGGTGGTCGCCCCCTCGGTCACCACTGCGCCCGGCGCGGTCAGCAGCGCCTCGTCGAACCCCGCCCTCACGGCCAGCATCCCGTAGTACGTCTGCCCGAACTCGCCCGGCCGCTTGATGTGCGGGGCCGTGCGCGCGTACGGCACCGACATCAGGCTCCGCGCCCAGGACGGCATGGCGGCGGGCTCCCGGACCGTCACCATCAGGGTCGTGCGCGTCGCGCCGGGCGGCAGGTAACCGTTCACCCGCACCGAGGCGTCCCGCCGCCCCGCGCCGTCCAGGGCGTGCCGGACCAGCTCCCGCACCCGGTCACCGTCCACCGGCAGTGCGAACAGTTCCCGGTTCGCGGCGTCCAGCCGGGCGAGGTGCGGCCCGAGACCCCGTACCCGGCCGTCCCGCACCTGAAGGGCGGTGAAGTGACCGAAGCCGTACAGCGCGGGGATCCGCAGATCCTCCTCGGTGGCGGGCCGGCCGTCGAACTCGATGTGGGGCACGGGTGTGCTCGGCGGGTACGTCGTCATGCGGCCACCGTATGCGTGCTGACCGGGTCGAGTCGGGTCGAGTCGGGTCGAGTCGGACTGGGCTGGACGGACGGATTCCGGATGGTCGGGCTCCGGGCGGACCCGGGGCGGATGGGCTCCGGGCGGACGGGCTTGACCTCAATCATGGTTGAGGCGGAAGGCTCAACGCCATGGACATCACGACCGCATCCGCATCGCCCGCCACGTCCGTCACCGAGCCCGCCCCCCTCAAGGTGGCCGTCATTCTCGGCAGCAACCGCGACGGCCGCTTCGGGCCCGTCGTCGCCGACTGGTTCCTGGCCCGCGCGGCAGGGCACTTCGGTATCGAGACCGAACTGGTCGACGTCGCCGAGGCCGACCTGCCCACCGCGATCACCTTCAGCCCCGGGCCCGATGAGGCGGCGCGGCTCGGCGCGGTCTCCGCCCGGCTCGCGGCGGCCGACGCCTTCGTCGTGCTCACGCCCGAGTACAACCACTCGTTCCCCGCGCCGCTGAAGAGCCTCATCGACTGGCACAGCGCGGAATGGCAGGCCAAACCCGTCGCCTTCGTCAGCTACGGCGGCATCTCCGGCGGGCTGCGGGCCGTCGAACAGCTCCGGCAGGTCTTCGCCGAACTGCACGCCGTCACCGTCCGCGACACCGTGTCCTTCCACAACGCCGGCGCCCTCTTCGACGACGAGGGACGCCATCTGGCCCCGGAGCGCGCCGACGCGGCGGCCAAGACGCTGCTGGACCAGCTGGTGTGGTGGGGAACCGCCCTGCGCACGGCCCGGAATCTCCATCCGTACGGCGCCTGACGCTCCGTGGGCCGACAATCGCATCGAAGGCCCACGGGCAAGGAACCCGCCGTACTCCGAGGAGACCGACGATGACAGCGCCGCCGGCATGGCTGACCGTACTGACCACGACCGACAGCGAGGGCAAGGCGCACGCCCTGGCCCGGTCGGCGGTGGAGGCCAGGCTGGCGGCCTGCGCGCAGATCTCCGCCCCCGTCACCTCCGTCTACCGGTGGCAGAGCGCCATCGAGGCGACCGAGGAGTGGCAGGTGTTCTTCAAGACGACGTCGGAACGCTACGACGAACTGGAGGAGCACCTCCAGCGGGAGCACGACTACGACACGCCGGAGATCATCGCTCTGCCGGTGATCCGGGGCAGCGCCCGCTACCTCGGCTGGGTGACGGCGGAGACGGCGCCCCCGGCAGCCCTGTGACGGCGGCCGTGACCACGCCCGTCCCCGGCGGCCCCGTCGCCGCCGAGCTGCCCTTCTTCGTGTACGGGACGCTGCTGCCGGGCGAACCCAACCACGATCTGTTCCTCCGGGGCCGCACGGCGGGGGAGCGGCCGGCCGTGCTGCCCCGGGCCCTGCTCTACGACGGCCCCGGCTACCCGTACGCGATCGACGGCCACGGCCGTGTCCACGGCACCCTGCTCGTCGCCGCGCCCGGGGTGTACGGGGAACTGCTCGGGCTGCTGGACCACCTGGAGGAGTTCCTCGGCCCCGGCCACCCGCGCAACCTGTACGAACGGGTCGTCCGCGAGGTCGAGCTGCCGGCCACGGGGGCGCCGGGCGCCGCCGAGTCCGTGCGGACCTGGGTCTACCTCGCCGCGACCGCCGTCACCCGCTCGCTGCGGACCGGCGGCGCTCTCATCCCCGGGGGGCGGTGGACCACCGGCCGCACACCGGGCGGCTCCGAGGGCCTCCCGCCGAGCTCCCCCTGACGTCGGGATTCACCCGCCAGGCGTAACGGGGCTATGCCCAGGACCCGGGGCCCGGACGGTCAGAGTGCCCTGTGCCGTGTGCCCTGTGCCCGGGGCCCGGACGGTCAGTGGGTGCACCCCCCGCCCGGGGCCCGGGTCGTCAGCGTGCGCCGGCGGCCAGGGCCTCCGTCACGCCCGGCTCCTCCGGCCCCAGGAAGCGCGGGTCGGGCCGGAACAGGGCGTCCAGGGCCGCCTTGCCCGAGGCCGCCAGCTCCCGGGCGCCGCCGTAGTACCAGGTGGAGTCCCGTGGCTCGTCGACCCCGACGCCGTACGCGTCGATCCCGGCGGACCGGCAGAGGGTGACCGCCCGGTGGATGTGGAAGCCCTGGCTCACCAGCACCGCCCGGTCCACCCCGAAGATCTTCTTGGCCCGGACGCAGGAGTCCCAGGAGTCGAATCCGGCGTAGTCGCTCACGATCCGCTCGTCGGGCACCCCGCGCCCGGTGAGGTACGTGCGCATCGCGTCCGGTTCGTCGTACTCCACCCGGCTGTTGTCCCCGGTGACCAGGACGACCTTCACCTTCCCGGTGCGGTACAGCTCGGCCGCCGCGTCCAGCCGGTGCGCGAGGTACGGGGTCGGCCGGCCGTTCCACAGCCCGGCGCCGAACACCACGGCGACCTCCCGCGCCGGAGCCTCGGCTGTCGTACCCACCCGGTCGCCGGCCTCCAGCCGCATCCAGGTCGCGGGCACGAGGGCCAGCACACAGGCGGCCATCAGCCCCTGGACCAGCCACCGTTGAGCCCGCCGGGTGCGCGGCATCCGCAGAACGGCGGACCGGGCTGGCAGCCGCAGAAGGGCGGGTCGCTTCGGCAGCCGCAGGGCGGACCGGGCAGGCCGCCGGGGCACCTTCAGCCGCCGCCCGAGCAGCCCGAGGACCGTCGTTCTCGCCCCGCTCGCCCTGCTCTCTCCGCTCTTCCCGCGCACCAGAACCCCCACTCATCCGTTTGTCCGTTCACCCCACCTGACGACCGGAGTGCCGCACCGGTTCGCCCGCCGTCCCGTTTGTGGCATCCGGCACTGGCAGGGGAGCGGACGACACCGGCGGAGGAGCGGACGGCACCGGCGTACGCACACCGCTGCCGTCCCCGCCGTGAGGCGGCGGAAAACGCTCGTGACCCTCGCGCAACGGCCCGGCAACCTCCGACCGGCACCATCGGTCCATGACGGAGCCGGCCCCGGAACAGCCTCACCAGTCGCCCCCGATGCCCGACAGCACCGCGCAGCTCCTCACCCGTATCACCGACCGGCTCGGCGCCCAGCTCAGCCTCGTCTCCCGGAACGGAACCCGCAGGCCCATGCACCGCACCCGGCAGTCCGACCGCCCCGCACCGGACCGGCGCGGCGCGCCCGCCCCCTCCCTGGTCGCCGTAGCGCACGGCAGCCGCGATCCGGAGGCCCTGCGCACCGTGCTGGCCCTGCTGGACCGGGTACGCGAACTGCGCCCCGGCCTGGATGTCCGGCTCGGCCACATCGAGCTGAACCGGCCGCTGCTCCCGGACACCCTGGACGGCCTGCGCGGAGCCGACGCCGTCCTCGTACCGCTGCTCCTGGGGCGCGGCCACCACGTCAAGCGCGACCTACCCGCCGCTTCGGCCGCCGCCCCCGGTGTACGCACCCGGATCGCCGCGCCCCTCGGGCCGCACTCCCTGCTCGTCGAGGCGCTGTACGGACGGCTCGTCGAAGCCGGCTGGGACCCCGCCGACCGGGGCGGCCGGGGCGCGGCCGTGGTCCTCGCCGCCGCCGGATCCCGCGATCCCGACTCGGCCCAGGACACCCGGCGCACCGCCCGTATGCTCGCCGAACGCCTCGGTGCACCCGTCGTCCCCGCGTACGCGTCCGCCGCCACGCCCACCGTCCCGGCCGCCCTGCGCACGCTGGCCGCCCGAGGCCGCCACCGGGTCTTCGTCGCCTCGTACTTCACCGCCCCCGGCCGCTTCGCGAGCGCCTGCGCCGACGCCGCACCGCGCCGGGCCGCCGCCCCGCTCGGCGCGCACCCGGCGATGGCCCGCCTCGTGCTGCACCGCTACGACCAGGCACTGTCCAGGGAGTGCCCGGCCGACGCGGCGCCCCTGCTCGCTTCCGCCTGACATCCCGGGCCCGCTCACGCCACGTTGTCGGTCCCGGTCGCTACTGTCGGAACCATGGACGGCACACAGGGCGCACACGGGGCAGATCCGGCACACGGCACACACGGCACACACGGCACGCACGGGACACAGAGTGCACACAGTGCCCAGAGCACCCACGGCACGCACAGCGGACAGGGCACGCACACCGGACCGGCCGGACCGACTGCGCGCCGGGCCGCGAGCCCCTACGGCTTCGCCGACACCGAGCGCTTCGACACCGAGGAGGACAAGCGCCCCGGCCGCACCGCCTTCCAGCGCGACCGCGCCCGGGTCCTGCACTCCGCCGCCCTGCGCCGGCTCGCCGGCAAGACCCAGGTGGTGACGCCCGGCACCCGCTCCCTCGTCTGGGACGCCAGCCCCCGCACCCGGCTCACCCACTCCCTGGAGTGCGCCCAGGTCGGCCGCGAGCTGGGCGCGGTCCTCGGCTGCGACCCGGACCTGGTCGAGACGGCCTGCCTGGCCCACGACATGGGCCACCCGCCGTTCGGCCACAACGGCGAACAGGCGATCGACGACTTCGCCTCCGACTGCGGCGGCTTCGAGGGCAACGCCCAGTCGCTGCGCCTGCTGACCCGCCTGGAGCCCAAGCGTTTCGTCCGCGACCCGCGCACCGGCGATCTGGTCAGCGTCGGCCTCAACCTGACCCGGGCCGCCCTGGACGCCGCCACCAAGTACCCCTGGCCGCGCGGCGAGCACCCCACCGACCCGCACTCCGCCAAGTTCGGGGTGTACGCCGATGACCTCCCGGTCTTCGCCTGGGCCCGCGAGGGCGCCCCCGAGGACCGCACCTGCTTCGAAGCCCAGGTCATGGACTGGTCCGACGACGTGGCGTACAGCGTGCACGACTTCGAGGACGGGCTGCACGCCGGGCACATCGACCCCAACTGCCTCTACGCCGAGCCGGAGCGCGAGGAGATCTGGGCCGTCGCCATCGGCCGCTACGTCCCGGCCGGGACCGACCCGCGGGAGCTGTCCGAGGCTCTGGACCGGCTGATCGACCAGGACTGGTGGCCGCACGGCTACGACGGCTCCGCCGTGGCCCAGGCCCGTCTGAAGGACGCCACCAGCCAGCTCATCGGCCGTTTCTGCATGGCGGCCGAGACCGCCACCCGCGCGGTGTACGGCCCCGGCCGCCTCGGGCGGTACGGCGCCGAGCTGGTCGTTCCGCGCGGGGTGCGCCACGAGTGCGCGGTGCTCAAAGCGGTGGCCGACCGTTACGTGATGCAGCGCGCCGAGCAGGAGGCCATCCGCGCCGACCAGCGCATCGTGATCGCCGAGCTGGCCGCCGCCCTCACCGCCCGCGCCCCCGAAGCCCTGGAACCGCACTTCCGCGCCCTGTTCGACCAGGCGCCCGACGACCACGCCCGCAAGCGCGTCCTCGTCGACCAGATCGCCGCACTCACCGATGCCTCCGCACGATCCCTGCACGCCGCGCTCACCGCCCGCCGCGGCTGACCGGCAGACTGGAACCTGACCACTGGGGGTGACCTGTCCCGGGCACTCCCTCTTTCGCCATCACGCTGCGTGCGGGACGCTCGCAGCTGGGGGCGCCGCGCAGCACAGCACTGAGGAGGCATCAAGTGGTCGACGCACACCAGACGTTCGTCATCGTCGGAGCAGGACTCGCAGGGGCGAAGGCGGCCGAAACGCTGCGCGCCGAAGGGTTCACCGGCCGGGTGATCCTCATCGGCGACGAGCGCGACCACCCCTACGAACGGCCGCCGCTCTCCAAGGGCTACCTGGACGGCAAGGCCGAACGCGACAGCGTCTTCACCCACGAACGCCCCTGGTACGCGGGCGCGGACATCGAACTGCACCTCGGCCAGCCGGTCACCGCGCTCGACCGGTACGCCAAGACCGTGCAGCTCGGCGACAACACCGTCATCCACTACGACAAGCTGCTGCTGGCCACCGGCTCCGAACCGCGCCGCCTGGACATCCCCGGCACCGACCTGGCCGGCGTCCACCACCTGCGCCGCCTCGCCCACGCCGACCGGCTGCGCAACGTGCTCGCCGCCCTCGGCCGCGACAACGGCCACCTGGTCATCGCCGGAGCCGGCTGGATCGGCCTGGAGGTCGCCGCCGCCGCCCGTGGCTACGGGGCCGAGGTCACCGTCGTCGAAGCCGAGCCCACCCCCCTGCACCAGGTCATCGGCCCCGAACTGGGCCAGATCTTCACCGAACTGCACAGCGCACACGGCGTCCGCTTCCACTTCGGCGCCCGCCTCACCGAGATCACCGGCCAGGACGGCATGGTCCTCGCCGCCCGCACCGACGACGGCGAGGAACACCCCGCCCACGACGTCCTCGCCGCGATCGGCGCCGCCCCGCGCTCCGCCCTCGCCGAGGCGGCCGGACTGGAGATGGCCGAGCGCGCCCACGGCGGCGGCATCGCCGTGGACGCCTCGCTGCGCACCTCCGACCCGCACATCTACGCCGCCGGGGACGTCGCCGCCGCCGCCCACCCGCTGCTGGGCGCCCGGCTGCGCGTCGAGCACTGGGCGAACGCCCTGAACAGCGGACCGGCCGCCGCCCGCGCCATGCTCGGCCAGGACGTGACGTACGACCGCGTCCCGTACTTCTTCTCCGACCAGTACGACCTGGGCCTCGAATACTCCGGCTGGGCCCCGCCCGGCTCCTACGACGAGGTGATCATCCGGGGCGACGCCGGGAAGCGGGAGTTCATCGCTTTCTGGCTGAAGGACCGCCGCGTCCTGGCCGGGATGAACGTCAACGTGTGGGATGTCACCGAAACGATCCAGGAGCTCGTCCGGGCCCGGCAGCAGCACGACCCGGAAGCCCTCGCCGACCCGTCCGTCCCGCTGGACTCCCTGCTCTGACGGCGGCGCCGGGGCGCCGGGGCGCCGGGGCGCCGGGCGGGAGTGGCCGCGCCCCGGCAGGCCGCCCGCCGTGCGTCCGGCTGTCCGACCCCACCCGTAGACTTCATGCGTGGCTGGCAGGATCAATGACGACGACGTGAAGGCGGTACGGGACGCGGTCCCGATCGACTCCGTCGTGTCCGAATACCTCCAGCTGCGCAACGCGGGCGGCGGAAACCTCAAAGGACTCTGCCCCTTCCACGACGAGAAGTCCCCCTCCTTCCAGGTCAGCCCCGGCAAGGGCCTGTTCCACTGCTTCGGCTGCCAGGAGGGCGGCGACACGATCGCCTTCGTGATGAAGATCGACCACCTCTCCTTCTCGGAGACGGTCGAGCGCCTCGCCGCCAAGGCGGGCATCACCCTGCGGTACGAGGAGGGGGGCTACAACCCCTCCCACCAGCGCGGCGAACGCATCCGGCTGATCGAGGCCCACCAGGCCGCCGCCGAGTTCTACGTCCGCGCACTGGAGAGCCCCGAGGCCGAGATCGGCCGCACGTTCCTCGCCGAGCGCGGCTTCGACCAGGACGCCGCCACCCACTTCCGGGTCGGCTACAGCCCGGCCGGCTGGGACCACCTCACCCGCTATCTGCGCGGCAAGGGCTTCAGCGACAAGGAGCTGATCACCTCCGGCCTCTCCCAGGACGGCCGCCGCGGCCCCATCGACCGCTTCCGCGGCCGGCTGATGTGGCCGATCAGCGACACCGCCGGGGAGATCGTCGGCTTCGGCGCCCGCAAGCTCCGCGACGACGACAACGGCCCGAAGTACCTCAACACCCCCGAGACCCCGATCTACAAGAAGTCCCAGGTGCTGTATGGCATCGACCTGGCCAAGAAGGACATCGCCAAGGCCAGCCGCGCGGTCGTCGTCGAGGGCTACACCGACGTCATGGCCTGCCACCTCGCCGGGGTCACCACCGCCATCGCCACCTGCGGAACCGCCTTCGGCAACGACCACATCAAGATCCTGCGCCGCCTCCTCATGGACAACGGCAGCGCCCGCGTGATCTTCACCTTCGACGGCGACTCAGCCGGTCAGAAGGCCGCCCTGCGCGCCTTCGAGGACGACCAGAAGTTCGCCGCCGAGACCTACATCGCCATCGCCCCGGACGGCATGGACCCCTGCGACCTGCGGCTGGCCAAGGGCGACGACGCCGTACGCGACCTGGTCGAGCCGCGCACCCCGCTCTTCGAGTTCGCCCTGCGCCAGATCGTCGGCCGGTACGACCTGGAGACCCCGGCCGGCCGCGCCGCCGCCCTCGACGAGGCCGCCGCCGTCGTCGCCAAGATCAAGACGAGCAGCGTGCAGCGCGAGGTCGCCGTCCAGCTCGCCGGTTTCGTCGGCATCCTCGACCAGGAGTTCGTCGTCCACCGGGTCGCCCAGCTCGCCCGCTGGTCCCGCGACAAGGGCGGCGACCAGGGGGAGCGCGGCGGTCGCGGCGGCCCCCAGGGCGCACGGGGCGGCCCCCGGGGCGCACGCGGCGGGTCCCCGCAGCAGACCGCCCCCGCCCCCGGCTTCTCCGGCCCCGCGCTCAACCTCCGCAGCCCCGCCCACCGCACCGAGCGCGAGCTGCTCAAGCTCGCCCTCCAGAAGCCCGCCCTGGTCGCCCCGGCCTTCGACGCCTACGGCATGGACGAGTTCACCGCCCCGCCGTACGCCGCCGTGCGCCGGTGCATCGAGGAGGCGGGCGGCGCCGAGCAGGGCCTCGCCGACAACCGCGAATATCTGGTCGCCGTCATGGACGCGGCCCCCGACAACACCGTCCGCAGCCTCGTCACCGAGCTCGCCGTCGAGGTCTTCATCGGCAAGACCATCGACGAGACCTACGCCGGCATGCAGCTCGTCCACGTCCGGCTGCGCGCCGTGGACCGCCGCATCAACGACGTACAGGGCAGCCTCGCCCGCCTCGGCAGCAACGTCGCCCCCCAGGACCTGGCCGCCGCGCAGAACGAGGTCTGGGTGCTCCAGCAGTACGCCCAGTCCCTGCGCGCCCACGGCGCCGCCGCGCTCTGAGCCGGCCGCCCCCCCCGGCAGGAGCGGTAATCGGCCGGTGACGGACCGGAATCAAAAAGTCACCGCACGCCCCTCGTGGCAGTCGTGTGTCATACCCCACACTGGGGGGTGCCTGACACCCCGGCGGTGCCTGAGTCATCGGAGCGACCGGTCCGCCGGGAAGACACCCCGGGGCCGCACGGATCCCCATCCCCATCCCCATCCCCACCGTCATCCGGCAGCGATCACCTGGAGGTCGCCCCCGTGCAGACCCGGACCGTGACGACCACGACCGAGCCCAGCGCGGCCATCCCGGCGCAGAGCATGGCCCTGCACCACCCGGAGACCGCAGCCGGCCCGCCCGGACACGCACCCGAGGCAGTCATGGTGGAAGCAACGCACCTCCCCGACCCACCGGAGCCGCGGAACCGGGCGGACACCGGCGGACCCACCTCCGACCTGTTCCGGCAGTACCTGCGCGAAATCGGCCGCATCCCGCTGCTCACCGCCGCCGAGGAGGTCGAGCTCGCCCGCCGCGTCGAGGCCGGACTCTTCGCCGAGGAACGCCTCGCGGGCACCCCGGACCTCGACTCCCGCCTCGCCGGGGACCTGGACCGCCTGGTGGTGATGGGCCGCACGGCCAAACGCCGCCTCATCGAGGCCAACCTCCGCCTCGTCGTCTCCGTCGCCAAACGCTACGTCGGCCGCGGGCTGACCATGCTCGATCTGGTCCAGGAGGGAAACCTCGGACTGATCCGGGCCGTGGAGAAGTTCGACTACGCCCGGGGCTACAAGTTCTCCACGTACGCGACCTGGTGGATCCGCCAGGCCATGTCCCGCGCGCTGGCCGACCAGGCCCGCACCATCCGCGTCCCGGTCCATGTCGTGGAACTGATCAACCGTGTGGTGCGGGTCCAGCGCCGGATGCTCCAGGAAAGCGGCGTCGAGCCCAGCGCCGAGGACGTCGCCGCCGAGCTCGACCTGACGCCCGGGCGGGTCACCGAAATCCTCCGCCTGGCCCAGGAGCCCGTCTCCCTGCACGCCCCCGTCGGCGAGGAGGACGACGTGTCCTTCGGCGACCTCATCGAGGACGGCGACGCCGCCTCACCCGTCGAGTCCGCCGCCTTCCTGCTGCTGCGCGAACACCTGGAGGCGGTGCTCTCCACCCTCGGCGAGCGCGAACGCAAGGTCGTCCAACTGCGGTACGGCCTGGAGGACGGGCGGCCCCGCACCCTGGAGGAGATCGGCCGGATCTTCGGCGTGACGCGCGAACGCATCCGCCAGATCGAGTCCAAGACCCTCAGCAGGCTGCGGGACCACGCCTTCGCCGACCAGCTCCGCGGCTACCTCGACTGATCCACCCGGCCGAAGCGCTCAGTCCACCTCGGCCGGCGCCTCGGCGAACTGCGCCGCGTACAGCCGCGCATACGCGCCCTTGGCCGCCAACAGCTTCTCGTGCGTGCCCTGTTCGACGATCGAGCCGCTCTCCATCACCAGGATCACGTCCGCGTCCCGGATCGTGGAGAGCCGGTGCGCGATCACGAACGACGTACGCCCGTGCGCCAGGCGCGCCATCGCCTTCTGGATCAACACCTCCGTCCGGGTGTCCACCGAGCTGGTCGCCTCGTCGAGGACCAGGATCACCGGGTCGGACAGGAACGCCCGCGCGATGGTGATCAGCTGCTTCTCACCCGCGCTGACCCCGCTGCCCTCGTCGTCGATCACCGAGTCGTACCCGTCGGGCAGCGTCCGGATGAACCGGTCCGCGTGCGCCGCCCGAGCCGCCTCCTCGATCTCCTCCCGGCTGACCTCGCGCGAAGCGCCGTACGCGATGTTCTCGGCTATCGAACCGCCGAACAGCCAGGTGTCCTGGAGCACCATGCCGATGGAGGACCGCAGGTCGTCCCGGGACATCTTCGCCACGTCGACCCCGTCGAGCGCGATCCGCCCGCCGGTCACCTCGTAGAACCGCATCAGCAGGTTGACCAGCGTCGTCTTGCCTGCCCCGGTCGGACCGACGATCGCGACGGTCTGCCCCGGATCCACGCTCAGCGACAGATCCTCGATCAGCGGCTTCTCCGGCTCGTAGCGGAAGGACACCTTCTCCAACGAGACCCGGCCGTCCAGCCGCTCCGGGCGCTCGCCGCACTCCGGATCCGCGTCCTGCTCCTCGGCGTCCAGCAGCTCGAAGACCCGCTCCGCCGAAGCGATGCCGGACTGCACCAGGTTCGCCATCGAGGCGACCTGCGTCAGCGGCATCGAGAACTGCCGCGAGTACTGGATGAACGCCTGGACGTCACCGATCGACAGCGCGCCCGAGGCGACCCGGAGCCCACCGACCACGGCGACCAGCACATAGTTGAGGTTCGAGATGAACATCATCAGCGGCTGCATGATCCCGCTGGCGAACTGGGCCTTGAAGCCCGCCTCGTACAGCGCGTCGTTCTGCTCGGCGAAGTCCCGCGCGGACTCCTCCTGCCGGCCGAAGACCTTCACCAGGCTGTGCCCGGTGTACATCTCCTCGATATGGGCGTTGAGCTTCCCCGTCACCCGCCACTGCTGCACGAACTGCGGCTGCGACCGCTTGCCGACCTGCGTCGCCACGACCACCGACAGCGGGATCGTCACCAGCGCGACCAGGGCCAGCAGCGGCGAGATCCAGAACATCATGACCAGGACGCCGACGATGGTCAGCAGGGAGTTGATGAGCTGCCCCATCGTCTGCTGGAGCGTCTGCGCGATGTTGTCGATGTCGTTCGTCGCCCGGCTCAGCACCTCACCGCGCTTGGACCGGTCGAAGTACGACAGCGGCAGCCGTGCCAGCTTCGTCTGGAGGTCCTCGCGCAGCTGGAACACGATCCGGTTGATCACCCGGACCGACAGCCGCGTGGAGACCAGCATCAGCAGCCCGGCCCCGACATAGATCACCAGGGCCAGCAGCAGGACGTTCCCCACCGCCCCGAAGCCGATGCCCTCGCCCGGGGTGAAGTCCACCCCCGAGAGCATGTCGGCCATGGAGCCGCGGCCCTCCTCGCGCAGCCCCTCGATCGCCTGCGCCTTCGTCGTGCCCTCGGGCATCCGGCGCCCGACCACACCGGCGAAGATCAGGTCCGTCGCCCTGCCGAGGATCTTCGGCCCGGCCACCGAAAGACCGACGCTCGCCGTCACCGCGGCCAGCATCAGCCACAGCGAGGACTTCTCCCGGCCGAACCGCCTCAGCAGCCGCTTGCTCGACCCCTTGAAATCCATCGACCGGTCGGTGGGCGCGCCCCCGGCCATTACCCGTCCGCCAGGACCGGCCATCAGGCGGCCTCCGCTTCCGTCAGCTGGGAGAGCACGATCTCCCGGTAGGTTTCATTGCCGTCCATCAGCTCGTGATGGGTTCCGGACCCCACGACCCGGCCCTCGTCCAGCACCAGGATCCGGTCCGCGTCACGGATGGTGGACACCCGCTGCGCCACGATCACCACGGTCGCCCCGGCCGTCTCCCGCCCCAGCGCCTCCCGCAGCGCGGCGTCGGTCGCGTAGTCCAGCGCGGAGAACGAGTCGTCGAACAGATAGATCTCCGGGCGCTGCACCAGCGTCCGGGCGATCGCGAGCCGCTGCCGCTGACCGCCGGACACGTTGGTGCCGCCCTGCGCGATCGGCGCGTCCAGCCCGTGCTCCAGCGCCTCGACGAACTCCTTGGCCTGCGCCACCTCCAGCGCGTGCCACAGCTCCTCGTCGGTGGCGTCCGGATTCCCGTACCGCAGGTTCGTGGCGACCGTCCCCGAGAAGAGGTACGGCTTCTGCGGCACCAGGCTCACCGTCTTCGCCAGCAGCACCGGATCCAGCGTCCGCACGTCCTCGCCGTCGACCAGCACCTCGCCGTCCGTCACATCGAACAGCCGGGGTACGAGCCCGAGCAGCGTGGACTTCCCGCTGCCTGTCGACCCGATGACCGCGGTCGTCTCCCCGGGCCGGGCCACCAGGTCCACCGCCCGCAGCACCGGCTCCTCCGCGCCCGGGTAGCGGAACTCCGCGCCGCGCACCTCCAGATGCCCGTGCCGCCGCAGCTCGGTGACCGGTGCGACGGGCGGCACGACGCTCGAATCGGTGCCGAGCACCTCCTCGATGCGCTCGGCGCACACCTCGGCGCGCGGCACCATCATGAACATGAAGGTGGCCATCATCACGGCCATCACGATCTGCATCAGATAGGCGAGGAACGCGGTCAGCGCACCTATCTGCATCCCGCCGCTGTCGATACGGTGCGCGCCGAACCACACCACCGCGACCGACGACAGGTTGACCACCGTCATCACGGTCGGGAACATCAGCGCCATCAGCCGCCCGGTCGCCACCGACACATCGGTCAGCTCGGTGTTCGCACCCCGGAACCGCTTCTCCTCGTACCCGTCCCGGACGAAGGCGCGGATGACTCGGTTGCCGGTGATCTGCTCGCGCAGCACCCGGTTCACCGAGTCCAGCCGCTCCTGCATGCTGCGGAACAGCGGCCCCATCCTCTTCACGATGAGGCCGACCGAGACACCGAGCACCGGCACGACCGCCAGCAGCACGGCGGAGAGCGGCACATCCTGGCCGAGCGCCATGATGATGCCGCCGACGCACATGATCGGGGCCGACACCATCAGGGTGAACGCCAGCAGCACCAGCATCTGGACCTGCTGGACGTCGTTGGTGGTCCGGGTGATCAGCGAGGGTGCCCCGAAGCGCCCCAGCTCACGGGCCGAGAAGGACTGCACCCGGTCGAAGACGGCGGCCCGCACATCGCGCCCGAGGGCGGAGGCGGTCCGGGCCCCGTAATACACCGCCCCCACATTGCAGAGGACCTGCAGAACGCTGACGGCGATCATGAGACCGCCGAACTCCAGGATGTAGCCGGTGTCGCCCGTGACGACACCGTTGTCAATGATGTCGGCGTTCAGGCTGGGCAGGTACAGGGTGGCGCAGGTCTGGAGCAGCTGGAGCGACACCAGCAGCACGATGGGTTTCTTGTACGGGCCCAGATGGGCCCGCAGGAGTTTTATGAGCACGCGGGTCTCTCGGAATCGGCGGCAGGCAGAGGCCGCCCCAGTTTCGCGTACGCCGTACTCCGAGGGCGAACCCTTTTCGCCAAGCCCAGGTCAAACCTGGAGCGCGCCAACAGCGCCCCGGCGCTCCGGATCCACCGGCTCACTCCGGTGCGCGCCGTGTCCGGTACGCCGCCGGGGAGGGCCACTCCGGGCACGCGGGCGCGCACCGGAAACGGCCTGCTCCGGGTGCGCGGCCGGTGCACGCACCCCCGGAACGGGCCCACCCCCGGAACGGGCTTACTCCGGGTGCGCGCCGCCGAAGGCTCCGGGGTGGATCTGGTCCCGGGTCGCCGCGTACTGCTGACGCACCGCCCCGCCGACCGCCGGCTCGTCACCGGGCTCCAGGACCTGGGCCGCGGCGCCCTGCCAGGCCGGGGGAGTGCGCGGGTCGAGGGATCCCTGCGAGACCCCGAGCGCCCAGGCCGCCTGCCGGGCCGCGCCGATCGCCGCGTACTGGGCGGGCTGCGGGACCACGACCTGGGTGCCGAACACCGCCGGAGCCAGCGCCTGCACGGCGGGCAGCTCGGCGGCGGCCCCCAGCAGAAACACCCGCCGCACCTCCACCCCCCGCCCGCGCAGTACGTCCAGGGCGTCGGCCAGCGAGCACAGCATGCCCTCGAACGCGGCCCGCGCCAGATGCTCCGGCTTCATCGACTCGCGCCGCAGCCCGCTCAGGGTTCCCGCGGTGTGCGGGAGCTGCGGGGTGCGCTCGCCCTCCAGATACGGCAGCAGGACCAGGCCGGAGGCGCCGGGCGTCGACTTCAGGGCCAGCGCGGAGAGCTCATCCAGCCCGTCCACGCCCAGCATCTCGGCGGTCCCGCGCAGCGCGCGCACGGCGTTGGAGAGGTGCACCACGGGCAGATGCATCCCGGTGGCGTCGGCGAACGAGGTGATCATCCCGTTCGGGTCGGCGAGCGCCTCGTGGTGCACCGCCATCACGGACCCGGAGGCCCCGAGCGACACCACCGCGTCGCCCACCGAGACTCCGAGCCCGAAGGCCGCGGCCATGGTCTCGCCGGTGCCCGCGGAGATCAGCAGCCCCTCGGGCGTCATCCCGGCGGAGTCGGCCGGGCCGAGCACCTCCGGCAGCCCGGCGGCGTGCCCGAGGGCAAGCTCGACCAGATCGGGCCGGTAGGAGGCGGACCCGGCCGACCAGTACCCGGTGCCCGAGGCCGCGCCCCGGTCCGTGGTGCGCCGGGCGGGCCGGCCCAGCAACTGCCACACGAGCCAGTCGTGCGGCTGGAGCACCGCGGCCACCCGCTGGGCGTTCTCCGGCTCGGTCCGCGCCAGCCAGCGCAGCTTCGCCACCGGCTGCGCGGCCCCCGGCACGGCCCCGACGGCCTCCGCCCAGGCCTGCCGCCCGCCGAGCGCGTCGACGAGATCGACCGCGGCGACCTGCGCCCGGCGGTCGTTGCCGAGCAGAGCGGGACGTACGAGACTGCCCTGCTGGTCCAGCGGTACGAGCCCGTGCTGCTGCGCGGAGACCCCGATGGCCTGCACGCCTTCGAGCAGCCCGCCGGAGGCCGCCTCACCGAGCGAGAGCAGCCAGGCCTGCGGATCGACCTCGGTGGCCTTGGCCTCGACCGGGTGGGCGGCGTACCCCTCCCGGAGCACGGCACCCGTATCCGCGTCGCAGACGACGATGTGAGTGAAGGCGGAAGAACTGTCCAACCCCGCGACTATGCCCATACGGAGATTCTGCCGCACCCCGCGAGTTTCCCGTAACCGCCGCCCGGGAACCCCGGGGCCCCGCCGCTCAGGTGCTGGTGGCCCCCGGCTCAGGTGTTGGTGGTCCCCCAGTCGTCCTCGAAGCCGTTCTGGCTGCTGCGGTCCCGCAGCGACCGGACCCGCTCGGCGACGGAGGCGGGCACCTTGTCCCCGACCTTGTCGCTGACCGAGTGGTACGCCTTGCCCGCGATGTCCCGCCCGCTGTGCGCGGCACTCTCGGCGGCGTTGCGCACGGCGGGGTTCTCCGTGAACTGCCGGGCCGACCTCTTCAACTGCTCGTAACGCTCGCGCCCGGCTCGCGTGCCGAGCACGTAACCGAGGGCCACTCCGGCGATGAACGTGAGCCGGTACCGCATGGCTGCCACCCTTCCTGCGCTTCGTGCGACGTGTGCAGCCCGCCTACCCTCGAGCACCCGAGATCACCCCGGGCGCTACCGATTGGCGGAGCACCCCCCTGCTTGCGCTAATGTATGTGTCGCAGCGAACGCGCGCCGCCCGGCAGCCGCCAGGCAGGTACGATTTCGCAGCGACGCAGCAATCCCCTGTAGCTCAATTGGCAGAGCAGCCGGCTGTTAACCGGCAGGTTACTGGTTCGAGTCCAGTCGGGGGAGCGCGATCCCCTGTAGCTCAATTGGCAGAGCATTCGGCTGTTAACCGGAGGGTTACTGGTTCGAGTCCAGTCGGGGGAGCGGAACGGAAGAGGGCCCTTCGGGGTCCTCTTTCGCGTGTGGGTCGCGGGTCGCTCGCCAGGTGCCCGAAGCGGCTCCACGATCACCCGTTGGGGTCTCCTTCGTCCCGCCCGGAACCGGGCAGCGCGCGGCGGAGTCCTCAAGATCAGGTGAAGTCGGCCATCCGAAGCGAGAGATCGTATGACCGGCTATGCTGCGGCAGACGGTGCGCACACTTGTACGCGCCACGCCGAAACGGGGCGGTAGCTCAGCCGGTTAGAGCAGCGGACTCATAATCCGTCGGCCGTGGGTTCGAGTCCCACCCGCCCCACCGAGCTTCCCCAGGCAGAATCGTTCTGACCTGGGGAAACGCGTTTCTGGGAAACTGCGGGCTCCGCAACGGTGCGGCGAACGTGCAGCGTTCTGATTGCCTGTGAGCTTTCGTACTGCTGTGACCTGGCATTTTGGTCATTCCTTCGTGGGACGCGTGGTGAACGATCCCACGGCCGTTGAGGAAGGGTCCGCCCCCCGCCCCAGCCCGACCCGCATCGATGCGACATCGGCCGCTTCGTGCGTGACCTGTCGGCTGCCGGCTCGAGGCTCTGACGGATGTTGTCGCAGTATCCACCCTGCCCCTCGAAGCCTTCACCCCGCTCCAGAATCCGCACTTTCGCACCTGGGACTCGCGCACGCTCAAGGACGCCTCTGTGGACCGGCCAGGCGGGTGACCGACTCTGCCCATTCACGCGGGGTGTTCCGTGAGTTCGGCGGGAAGAAACCCACCGCTCCCCTGTGGTCGACGGATGTGTCCGACATCACTCGGGCCTCTTCGTGGTGCGCGTGAAACCTGGGTCGATGTCCTGATTTACGCAGGTGGACTTACGGCACTCCCGTACCTACCGTCACATCGCTCTCGCAATATGTGAGGGCATGGCGGGGGTGGGGGAGGGGCTGGGGGATGTTGTGTCGTGCCCGTTTGCGCAGAACGATCGGTAGAGCTGCGGCGGTGAGTCTGGTCTGTGTTCTGGCCGCCGGTCTGTCCGGTGGCTCGGGAGCGCCCACGGCCTCGGCCCGTGACGGCGACGGTGTGCAGCCGGCCGCGCAGCAGGCTCCTGCGGGTGTCCCGGGAGCGTCGTCCGAGACGGATGCCCTGAACGAGGCGAAGCGCACGGGCGAGCACGTGGAAGTGATGTCGCTGCGCGGTGAGTCCAGTGAAGTCTTCGCTACACCTGAAGGTCTGCTGGAGGCGCGGGAGCATCTGCGGCCGGTGTGGGCACGCAAGGACGGGACGTGGAAGGCGGTCGACACGTCGCTGGTCGCCTCAGATGGCACGGTGGCTCCCAGGGCGTCCACGACCGAGCTCTCATTCTCGGGGGGAGGCGAGGGGCCGCTGGTTCGTCTCGCGCGTGCGGGCCGGGCACTTGAGCTGTCCTGGCCCGGTGCTGTGCCGGCGCCGACTCTCGCTGATGACACGGCGACGTACGCCGACATAATCCCCGGTGTGGACCTGCGGCTCACGGCCACGCCGGACGGTTTCACCCAACTGCTGGTCGTCAAGTCAGCCGAAGCCGCCAGCAGCCCTCATCTTGCTGAGCTGCGGCTGCGGCTTGCCACGAGCGGCATGGAGGTGAGAGAGACATCCGAGGGCGGGATCGAGGCGGTCGACCGGGGAGCGGGTGGCGTGGTGTTCGAAGCACCCACTCCCGTCATGTGGGACTCCAGCCCGGGGGAGGCCACAGATGCCTCGTCCTCGGGCGCTTCGGCGCGTTCCGTGCCACAGGCAGGGACCGGGGGATCCGAGGAGCCCGGTGCCGGAGAGTCGGGGCAGCTCGCACCGGTCGGCGTGGACGTGCCGGCCGGGGGTGGTGAGCTGGTCCTTACACCCGACCGAGACGTCCTGGTGGGCGAGGACACGGTGTACCCGGTGTTCATCGATCCGCAGTGGTATTCGCCCAAGGCGTCGGCCTGGACGATGGCCTCGAAGTACTGGGCGAGTTCACCGCAGTGGAAGTTCAACGGGCACTCCGATGCGGGGCTCGGGTACTGCGGGTGGGTGTTCTGCAAGCCCTACGACACCAAGCGGCTCTTCTACCAGATTCCTACGTCCCGGTTCGCGGGGAAGTCGATCCTGTCGGCGGAGTTCGTGGTGCGTGAGACGCATGCCGCTTCCTGCGAGAAGCGGGAGGTCCAGTTGTGGCGGACGAAGGGGATCAACTCCTCCACCACCTGGAACTCGCAGAACGCCTCCGGGTTCTGGGTGGATCACATCGAGAACCGGAGTTTCGCCTACGGTGCCGATGGCTGTGCGGCCGCCGACGCCGAGTTCAACGTGAAGAGCGTGGTCGCGCAGGCGGCGGCCGGGAAGTGGTCGACTCTGACCTTCGGTATGCGGGCCACGAGTGAGTCGG
This sequence comes from Streptomyces sp. NPDC048142, assembly GCF_043202835.1. NCBI lineage: Bacteria > Bacillati > Actinomycetota > Actinomycetes > Kitasatosporales > Streptomycetaceae > Streptomyces > Streptomyces sp. NPDC048142. The sequence goes on along the minus strand of NZ_JBIDBC010000003.1, from coordinate 342,168 downwards.
ATCCCTATACGTGGAAGCGGTTCTCGGATGACGCGTTCCTCCGGGTTCAGTACAACCGTCCGCCCGCGCAGATCAGGGAGGCGCAGCTGACGCAGAACCCGGGTGGCGCGTGTGGCAAGCCGGGCGCGGCCAAGCGCGTGCGGATCCTGCCGACACTGCGGGCCAACGACGTGACCGACCCGGACAGGGACCGGGTGCGGGTGCAGTTCGAAGCCTCATGGGATTCCGGGGACGGCAAGGGCTTCGTCAGCCGCTGGACCTCGGCCGTCTCCACCTACAAGACGTCGGGCTCCGACTTCTCCCTGTCGCTGCCCAGCAGTATCCCGAAGAACAGGACGATCGGCTGGTCGGCCCGCTCGAACGACGGGGCGCAGTGGTCGCCCTGGTCGTGGGTCGGCTCCGCGACCGCCTGCAACATGGTCTACGACACCTCCGTACCGGCAGGCCCCTCCATCGCCTCCGGCCAGTACCCATCCTCCGACCCCGAGGATCCCCAGGACCCATGGCTCGACGGCGTGGGCCGGTACGGCACCTTCACGGTCGACTCCTCCTCCACTGACGTGTCGAAGTACTGGTTCGGTGTCAACGGTGATCCGAGCAGCAAGCACGCGCTGACCACCTCGGGCGGTGGCGCGAAGACCATGAAGGTCATGCCGACCAGGCCCGGCGTCAACTTCATCACCGCGCAAGCCTTCGACACGGCGGGCAACGGCAGCGAGATCAGCACCTACCAGTTCCGGGTCAGGGTCGGCCAGCCCGACCGGCTGAGCTGGGACTTCGACGAACCCACCGGGGCAGCCGCGGCCAAGGGCCAGGGCGGTACCTGGCCGGCGCACCTGAACGGCGGTGCACAGCCGGGGTCGGACGGTGTGACCGGTAACGGCCTTCACCTGGACGGCGTGGACGACCACGCGGCCACACTCTCACCGGTGCTGAACACCGGGAAGAGCTTCTCGGTGTCGCTGTGGGCGAGGCTGCCCGCCGACAAGCCGGACGCCGCCACGGTGGCGGTCTCCCAGGCGGGCCACAACGCCAGTGGGTTCGAGATCTACCACTCCTCGGCGCTGGGCGGCTGGGCGTTCCTGCGGCACACCGCGGACGCGGCGGGGACCACGACGGTGCGCGCCGTACAGCCCGCGTGCCCGGCGGGCGACACCCTGTGCGCGAGCGGCCGGCTCGGAGTCTGGACCCATCTGGTGGGGGTGTTCGACAACCCGGGCCGGCAGTTGAAGCTGTACGTCGACGGCAAGCTCGTTGGCTCGGCTCCCTTCACGGGGCCGTGGGACGCGCGAGGCAGGACGATCCTGGGGGCGGCCTCGCACTACGGTACGACGGAGAACTTCTTCGGCGGCGATCTCGACGAGGTGCAGCTGTTCGACTATCAGTTGGTCGACGGCCAGGTGGCACGGCTGCACGCGAAGCAGCCGGTGGACACCAACCGTCCGGCCAAGCTCGCATGGCCGCTGGACGAGGACAGTGCGGCGACAGCGGTGACGGGGCGCGCCCAGCAGGCGGATGCCACGCTGAAGGGCGGCGCCGAGAGCGGGGCGGAAGGGGTGGCGGGTACCGGTCTGGAACTGGACGGTGCCGACGACCACGCCGTCACCGGACGTCCCGTGATGGACACCTATCAGAGCTTCGCGGTCTCCGCGTGGGCCCGGGTGCCGAAGAACAAACCCAACCGGGCCATGGTGGTGGCCCATCAGAACGGCACCTCCAACCGGGGCTTCGAGCTGTACCACTCCACCACGGGGTGGGTCTTCCAGCGTGCCACCGCCGACACCGCCGACGCCCCTCTCGTACGCGCGGTGGAGACAGCGACCAGTGACCCGAACTGCCCCCTGGCCGCCCCGGGCGAATGGGCCCACGCGGTGGGTGTTTACGACATCGACGCCCAGCAGATCCGCCTCTACGTCAACGGCTGTCTCAAAGCCACCCAACCCTTCACCACACCCTGGCTCGCCTCCGGATCCGTCACCTTGGGAGCCTCCGGCTACAGCAGCGGATTCAGCAACTTCTTCCAGGGCAACCTCGACGACATACAGCTGTACGACCGCACCATCTCCGACGACGAGGTGCGGCAGCTGTTCAAGCAACGCCCGCTGGTCAAGAGCCGTTGGCTGCTGGAGAGCAACCCCGCCGCGCCGGCCACCTCCCCGAACGCGGCCGCCGGCGCGTACCCACTGACGCTGAATGGCAATGCCGCGATCGGGTCCGGCTGGGTCGATGACGGCGGACTCGTCCTGGACGGCGTCGACGACTACGCGGCCACCACCGGTGTCCCACTGGACACCGGTGCCAGCTACACCGTCACCGCGTGGGCCCAGGCAGCGGCCGTCCCCGACGGGCCTGCCACCGTGATCAGCGCCGTAGGCGCTGCCACAAGTGCCTTCGCCGTTCGCTACGTTCCCGACGCACTGGGCATAGGGCGCTGGCAGATCGAAATGGCCGGCGCGGATTCCGCCACCGCAATCCCGGTCAGGGTGGAGAACCAGTCCTTCTACAGCGCCACCGACTGGAATCACCTGGCGCTCGTGTACGACGGCTTCGCCGATCAGGCGCGCCTTTACGTCAACGGCCAGCTGGAGCAGGTGACCTGCCCGGACACTGACGAGGACGGTACTCCGGACGACCCATCCTGCACGGACCGGGTGTCGTGGGCGGCCAACACTGCGGCCTTCCCGGCGACGAAGTCCCTGCAAGTCGGCCGCGTCCTGGACGGTGCCACCGCCGGTGAGTACTGGCCGGGCGGCATCGACGACATCTGGGCCTTCCAGGGAGCACTGGACGAGACGCAGATCAGCATGCTGGCGCAGGGCTGGCCCGGTCTGCCCACTCGCGTACCGGCCGAGGGCTGACCCGGCCCGGGCCGCCGTACCTCTGCGGACGGCGGCCCAACGCATCGGTCTCCATGCACCACGCGCGACTGCATCACCCACGTGTGTCACCGGGCAGCCGCGCCCGTGGCCGGATCCAGTGAGGACGACGAATGAACGGCAGAGACGGATCTCGCAGATGGATCGTGCTTCGCCGGCGCGTGTGCCTGAGCGTGTCGGCCGTCCTGGTCGGCACACTCCTCCAGGGCATCACCGCCCCGGCGAACGCCGATGACGGCACGGGGCTGCCCGGGCTGCCGGCCTCCGAGAAGCCACTGACCGGACACACCGTCAAGACCGAGCCCCGTATCGACGACGGCGCGCCCACCTCTCCGAGGAGCAAGCCCAGAGCCGCCTGGGCACGGCCCGGCACGGCAACCGTGATGGCTCCTGGCAGGGGGCAGGCTGCCCGCCAGGCCGGGGACCTGCCCATCGCCCTCACCGCGCCGTCGCCGACCGCGGCCCGGCAGAAGAACGTGCGGCCGGCCGCAGAATCGGCCGCCGTGCGTGTGCTCGGCCGGGAACAGGCGTCGAAGGCCGGCGTCGAGGGCCTGCTGTTCACTCTCACGCCTGCGGCTCCTTCTGGTGAGGAGCAGGCCGACACGGTCAACACCGGGGTCCGGGTCGACTACGCCTCGTTCGCTCAGGCTTACGGCGGCGCCTACGCCTCACGTATGCGGCTGGTCGAGCTGCCGGCCTGTTCCCTGACGACCCCGGCCGAGCCGAACTGCCGCGCCGGCCGGCCCGTCACAGCCACCAACGACACCGAGAAGCACCAGCTCACCACCACCGATCTGGCTCTGGAGACAGGCGCCGTGACCGTGCTGGCCGCCGCAGCGGGTGTGTCCAGCGAGGCCGGCGACTACACGGCCACCCCGCTCTCGCCGTCCGCGGCCTGGCACACCAACGTGAACACCGGTGACTTCACCTGGTCCTACGACATTCCCGTACCGGACGTTCCCGGCGGTATGCGTCCCATCCTCGGGATGAGCTACTCCTCCGGCAGTATCGACGGCCGCACCGGCACGACCAACAACCAGTCCAGCTGGGTGGGCGACGGATTCGACCTGTGGCCCGGCTCCATCGAACGCCGCTACAAGCCGTGTGGGGACGACGACATCAAGAACGCCGACGGAAATACTCCCGGCGATCTGTGCTGGGGCTACGACAACGCCTTCATATCCTTCAACGGTAAGGCGGGGGAGCTGGTCCCGGCGGGGACCGACACGTTCAGGCTCCAGAGCGACGACGGCACGAAGATCAAGAGACTGACCGATACGGCCCGCGGCAACGGGGACAACGACGGCGAGTACTGGGAGCTGACCACCCCGGAGGGCACCCGCTACTACTTCGGCTACCACAGGCTGCCCGGCTGGGCCACGGGCAAGGAGAGCACCGACTCCACTTGGACCACTCCTGTCTACGGCGACGACGACGGCGACAAGTGCCATGCCACGGCATTCGCCGACTCATGGTGCCAGCAGGCCTGGCGGTGGAATCTCGACTACGCCGTCGACCTCCACGGCAACGCCGTCGCGTACTACTACGACAAAGAAGGAAACTCCTACGGCCGCAACCTCAAGGACACCGACGACACCCCCTACACACGCGGCGGTTCCCTCGACCGCATCGAATACGGCCTCAAGTCGGCCGACCTCTACGCGGACAAGGCCTTGGCGAAGGTCGACTTCACCAACGCCGAACGTTGCCTTCCCGTAACAGGCGTGACCTGCGCCGAGGACACCATCGGCGACAAGTCCTTCCACTGGTACGACACCCCGTACGACATGCACTGCGCCTCGGGCACCACCTGCGATCAGGGCCGGTTGTCACCCACCTTCTGGACCCGCAAGCGCCTGGCCTCGATCACCACCCAGGTCCTCAAGAGCGACAGCACCTACGCCGACATCGACTCCTGGAAACTCGGCCACCGCTGGGGTACGGCTGACGTCGACTACCAGCTGCTCCTGGACTCGATCCAGCACACCGGCCACTCAGCGACCCCTGCCATCACCCTGCCGAAGACGACATTCGGCTACGTCCAGGCGGCCAACCGGCTGGACCGAACGGGAGACGGCAAGGCGCCCTTCATCAAGGAACGCCTCTCCGATGTCTTCGACGAGTACGGCGGACAGATCGGCGTCGACTACTCGGCTCCCGCCTGCGCCTGGGACGCGCTGCCCACCCCGCAGACCAACACCACCCGCTGCTTCCCCCAGTACATCGGCGGCAGTGCCAGTGACGACCCTACCCAGCAGTGGTTCAACAAGTACGTCGTCGACGCCGTCACCCTCACCGACCGGACCGGGAACGCACCGGACCAGATCACCCGCTACACCTACCTCGGTGACGCCGCCTGGCACTTCGACGACGATGACGGGCTGACCAAGGAGAAGTTCAAAACCTGGTCCCAGTGGCGTGGCTACGGTCACGTCCGTGTTCAGGCCGGCGGCGTCGGCGCCATGAAGTCCCAGGAGGAGCACTTCTTCCTGCGCGGCATGCACGGTGACCGGAAAGCTCCCTCGGGCGGCACGAAGGACGTGTCCGTCTCCCTGGGCGCGGGGGAGGGCGAACCGATCATCGACCACGAAGCCGCAGGAGGCTTCGAGTACAAGTCCGCCGTGTACTCCGCCCCGGGTGGCAAGGTCCTGAAAAAGACCGTCAGCAGGCCGTGGCACCACGAGACGGCCAAGCGGACCCGCTCCTGGGGCGCGATCACGGCCAACTTCACCGGCGCGTCGAACACCCGCGTTCTCACCTCTCTCGACAATGGAGCGGGTGACCGCTGGCGCGAGACCAGCACCTTCACCACCTACGACACCGTCGCGGGCCGTGTCGCCCAGGTGAACGACCTCGCCGACACCTCCCTCCCCGGCGACGACCAGTGCACCCGCACCACGTACGCCACCAACACAGCCAAAAACATCCTGTCCCTGCCCGCCCGTGTCGAGACCGTGGCCGCCGCCTGCACCGCGACCGACGTCGACCGCAGCAAGGCGGTCATCGCCGACACACGCACCGCCTACGACAACGGTGCGCACGGAGCGGCCCCGAGCAAGGGCGACGCCACCCACACCGCCACGCTCAAGGAACACACCGGCAGCCGCGCCACTTACCTGGAGAACACCACCACCCACGACGGCTACGGCCGGCCCCTGAAAGCGACCGATCTCACCGCAACGCTCGTCTTCGACGCGGCCGGCGCACAGGTGTCGAAGACCGCACGCGCCGACGGCCGCACGACGACCACGGCCTACACGCCCGCGACCGGCCGGGCCATACAGGTCACGGTCACCACACCGCCGGCCAGAACCACCGACGTCGCCTCCGCGCAGACCACCAGGACAACGCTCGACCCGCTGCGCGGCCTGCCCGTCACGAAACTGGACACCAACAACCTGCGTACGGACCTGACCTACGACGCCCTCGGGCGCTCCCTGAAGGTCTGGCTGCCCAACCGTTCCAAGGCAAGCAACCACACCCCGAACCACGAGTACACCTACACGGTCGCCGAGAACCGACCGGTGGCCGTAGCTTCCAAGACCTTGGGCAAGAACTCCGTCCAGCTCACCGCCTACACCCTCTACGACGGATTCCTCCGTCCCCGCCAGGCACAACTGCCCGGCCCCGACGGCGGACGCCTGATCACGGACACCTTCTACGACGACCGGGGCCTGGCCACCAAGACGTTCGCTCCCTACTACACCACCGGTGCGCCGCAGACCGGGCTGTTCGAACTGGACGACGCCATGAGCGTCGAGACTCAGGGCTGGAACACCTACGACGGCTTGGGCCGTCTCACCGAAGCCACCCAGATCGCGGGCAACAGCGACGGAGGGGAACGCCTCGGCACCACCCGCACCCTCTATGGCGGCGACCGGACGACCGTGATCCCGCCGGTGGGCGGCGCCGCCACGACCACCCTGACAGACGCCCGCGGGATGACGACGGAGATGCGGCAGCACCACTCGCGCAACGCCGACGCCGCCTACGAATCCACCCGCTACGAGTACACCTCCGCAGGGCAGCTGGCCAAGGTCACCGACCCGGCCGACAACATGTGGACCCACACGTACGACCAGCGGGGACAGAACGTCTCCAGCAAGGACCCGGACAGCGGCACCACCACCAGCACCTACGACGACCGCGGCCAGCTCACCTCGACCACCAACACGAGGAAGAGCAGGAACAAGCTCTTCTATGACTACGACAACCTGGGCCGCCGCACCGAACTGCGCGAGGGCTCGGCCACCGGCACCCTGCTGGCCGACTGGACCTACGACACCGTCTCCGGCGCCAAGGGCTTCCTCGCCTCCACCACCCGCTACAGCGGTTCCGCCGCCTACACCACCAAGGTGCTGGACTACGACCCGCTCTACCGTGCCACACGCACCAGCATCACCGTTCCGGCCGCCGAGGGCGCCCTGCAGGGCAGCTACCAGTTCAACACCCGATACAACACCGACGGCACCGTCTCCGGTACGGGCTTCCCCGCGGCCGGGGGACTGCCCGGCGGGGGTGTCACCTACGGCTACGACGACACGCTGCGCCCGGTCCAGATCACCGGCAGCCAGGGCATGAAGGCCGTCACCGGGTACAGCTACACCGGGAAGCCCCTGCAGACGCAGCTGACCAACGGTGCGGCCGGGAAGATCACTCAGGTCGACAACACCTACCAGCGGGGCACCCAGCGGTTGGAGACCAGCAGGGTCGACCGTGAGGACCAGCCCGGCGTCGACAAGTTCGCCACGTACACATACGACGAGGCCGGCAACATCCTCGGCGTCGCGGACGTCAACCGCACCGGCACCGACTCCCAGTGCTTTACCTACGACCACCTCCAGAGGCTCACCACGGAGTGGACACAGGCCACGACCACCTGTGCGGGATCACCTTCGGGCAGCTCGGTCGGCGGTCCGGCCCCGTACTGGAACTCCTACACCTACGACAAGGCCGGCAACCGCCTCACCGAGACCCGGCACGACATCGCGGGTGACACCTCGAAGGACACCTACCGCACCTACGACTACCCCGACCCGGGCACCGCGCAGCCGCACACCCTGGCCTCGGTCACTGCGGTCGGCCCGAACGGCACGTCACGTGACTCCTACACCTACGACGAGACCGGCAACACCCGGACCCGCACGCTCCAAGGGGACCAGCAGGTCCTCGAATGGGACGCGGAAGGTCATCTCGCCAAGGTCACCAAGCCTGTCGAAGGCTCCGCCGACGAAGTCACCGAATACCTCTACGACACCGAGGGGCAGCGCCTGATCGGCCGCACCCCCACCGAGACCACGCTCTACCTCGGCTCCACCGAGATCACTTTGGCGAAGGGGACCGCCTCACCGAAGGCCACGCGCTACATCGACCTCGGCGGCGGAAACCAAGCGGTCCAGAGTGACGACGGCAGCATCTCCTTCACACTCGGAGACCATCACGGCACCGGACAACTGGCCGTCGACCCGACGGACATGTCCATCAGCCGGCGCGGCACCACTCCCTTCGGCAGTCCACGCGGACAGACACCCGCCCACTGGCCGGGAACCAAGGGATTCGTCGGTGGCACCACCGACACCAGCACCGGTCTGACCCACCTGGGAGCGCGCGAATACGACCCGTCCACCGGCCGCTTCATCAGCGTCGACCCCATCATGGACCCGGCCAGTCCCCAGCAGATCAATGGCTACGCCTATGCCAACCACTCACCCGTAGCCGGCTCCGACCCCACCGGCCTGTACTGCGACAGCTGCAGCTACAACAATCCCGACAGCGTCTGGGGACCGGGAAGCGGCCCCGGCTGCACGCACTACAACTGCTACAACCAGGACGGCAGCGTCGCCTACGAAGTACGCAAGACAGCCTGGTCCCCGCCCAGCGCCAAGTCCTCGGCGGGCCGGGGCCCGAAGCCCACCTCCAAGCCGGTGGCCGAACCCGAACCCATCTTCCTGGCCGGCGTGCGCATCCCCACGCCGAAGGAGATGAACTACCGCTCCGGCTACCAGGACCTGTGGGACGACTACCAGGCCCAGGTGATGCGCTGGTCCGAGGGGCAGTGCCAGTCGGACTCCGGCTCCGAGGTCTGCGCCGCCGCCCACGCCCTCGGCTGGGTGCGGCCCGGTTTCGACCTGTTCGGGATCCAGGACGCCATCGACTGTGCCCATGGCAGTGTGAGCGGCTGTCTGTGGACCGCGGTGGGCCTCACCCCCTGGGGCAAGATCGGCAAGGTAGCCAAGCTGCTCAAGGCTGGCAAACACGCCGACGCCGGCAAGCTGGCCACCTGCGCGGTGCGGCACAGCTTCGTGGCGGGCACCGAGGTCGCGATGGCCGACGGCACGAGCAAACCCATCGAACAGGTGGAGGTTGGCGACCAGGCCCTCGCCACCGATCCCGTCACGGGCCGGGCACAGGCCCGCGAAGTGGTCGCCACCATCACCAAGGACGACGACAAGCACTACACCCGGCTCACGATCACCACCCCCGACGGCGAAGCCGATATCACCGCCACCGACCACCACCCCTTCTGGAACCAGGACACCCAGGCATGGGTGAACGCCGCCGACCTCAATCCCGACACCAGGCTGCTCACCGCTGACGGGACGCCCTCGACTATCGAAAAGGTCGCGCACTTCCAAACTGTCGGCCGCACATACGACCTCACCATCGCTGAACTGCACACGTACTATGTGCTCGCTGGGGCGACGCCGGTCCTGGTTCACAACAGCAACTGTTCTCCATTCACCGACGGAGATATCTGGGACGGTTCATTCGATGTTGGAGGGCAGACGGTTGAGGCCATGGCGACCGTCAGGGCGGCCGGAAACACCGTACATTTGGACGGATTGATGGTCTTCCCGAAGGGGACTCAGGGGCTGAGTCGCGCCCCGATTGGACCAGATGCAATCCGGCAGATGAAGCGCTCCATCGCCGAGCAGGCGAGATCCCAGGGGTATGGAACCGTCGTTCTGAACTATGAGAGGCATATCCCGAAACCGGACGGCAGTATCTACAAGCGCCCATGGTCGATGACCTTGGACGTCGCAAAGATCCTAGGAGATTAGAGAATGGATCGGTCTCGACTGGACGAGTTGGTATTGAGCATCGCGGGTCGAGGGCAAGTGGAGCGGGAACCGGTATTTCGGGAACTGCGAGAACTGGGCCTCTCGCCAATCGAAGCGATCTACGTAGCTTCTCGTGTACTTGGCCTGTCTTTGCCTGAGGCGAAGACCGCGATCTATGCGAGCGCCGCCTGGTGTGATCAGCAGGAGGATTGGCAGCGGCTTCAGTCTGGCCTTGAGGGGTGAAGGTGCTCGCTAGTCTAAAGTCGCGCTAGCAAATTCGAAGCCCCGTCAGGTGTCTCCTGGCGGGGCTTCGGCGTGCTCTGACGGCGGTAGTTGACGGCAACGTCAGCGGACGGGGACCGCGCAGAGCGGTGATTCGTCGCCGTCGTCGGGCTTGCCGGTGATCTCGGCGGAGCTGCGGAGGGCGTTGCCAAGAAGGTCGATGGCGTCGCGCTGGAGGCGGAGCCGGACGTGGGCGTAGACGGTGGCGGCGACGCCGATGCGGGCGTGCCCGAGGAGTTCTTTGATCACTACGCGTTCCACTCCCTGCTCCAGAAGGAGGGGTGTCGCCTGACGGAGGTTGCGGGACCGATACGCCTGCGGTTCCCGGTGCCTAGTCGATACGGAGCGTGACCGCGCCGGGAGGGGAGAGGGATAGTGGACTCGACAGCCTGCGCTGCGGGTGAGCCGCGCGATTGGCTGGCTGCCAGCGGAGGTGCCGGGCACTCTTCTCCTTCTGCCTGCAGTGTCAGGGCCGCCCGTAGCTGTGCGGTACGTACCGCACAGCAGTCCAGTTGCCGGGGATCGAGCCGGACTGAGGGGGATCCAGCAGGATGTGAATGTCCGCCTCTGTGGCGTTTCCGCAGGTGAGACGCGTCTCCCTTTTGGGTTCGAGTCCCACCCGCCCCACCGAGCTTCCCCAGGCAGAATCGTTCTGACCTGGGGAAACGTGGATTGCGCGGCGGTTTTCCGTGCGGTACTAGCCGCGCGCGCCGTGCGGTACTGGCCCGCCGTCGCAGTATGTCAACACGCTTCAGATGCGTCTGGCCTGGCCTTTTACGGCGATTGCCTGAGGGAGCGCCGTGGCGCGGTCCCACGGCCGTCGAGGGAGGCTTCGCGCTCCGTCCGCGCCCCGCCACATCGCATGACGTTCCCGCTGTCCCTGCTGTACCCGATCTGCCAGGAGACACCGCCTGCATCGCCGGGGCGCTGGGTGGGCCGGCCTTCGTCCGGGTCAGGCTCTGCAGCATGCGGAGCACACGCGACCTCGACATTACAGGCGGCGTCTCTGTCATTCAGATACACGACACCGCGCACCGGTCCTGCGCCCTGTACGCGGTTCCGGGCCGAGCTGGCCGCTGCTGGAGGCCACGCCCATCACAGACTGGAGTTCCGCCCGGCCGGAGAGGGTGTGTTCGCCCCAGCGCTGCGCTCCGGGGCACGGTCGCCCGGATCTTCCACCGGCTGATCGAGGAACATGACGCCGAGGAGGGTTGTGGGAGCGCTCGTGGAACGGTCAGTGTGACTGTTCCACGAACGGAGCCCCCAGCGGGCTGTGGGACCTGCGAGGAGGAGGCCTCAAGCGGGCAGTTTCGTGTCGATGACGAAGCTGATTTCGATGACCTGGCCGGGCAAGGTCAGTTCAGTAATGCCCAAGACCGTACTGGCCGGGCGGTGGTCGCCGAAGTACCCCAGGTTGCCCTCCGCCGTCGCCGCGGCATTCTGCGGCAGGTTCGCCACGTACAGAGTCTGCGAGACGACCTGGTTCCGGGTGGCGCCGTAGTGGTCCAGGACCTTGTCCATGTTGGCGTAGGTCTGCTTGAGCTGGGCGGCGAAGTCGCCCGCGTAGAGGAACTCGCCCGCCTCATCAAAGGAGAGCTGTCCAGAGACGTGGATCATTTCGCCGGACTTGATCGCCTGTGAGTAGCCGAACTCGCTCTCGGCCGGCACGTTGTAGTTGAAGGCATCAATGGTGGCCACGATGCTCACCCTTCCGGTTCGCTCTCTTGTAGTTACTCGGAAACTGTAGGAGAGTGAAGGCTGACCTGGAAGAACGCACTTTTCGGTGACTGAGGAACCTCATGGTGACCAAGCAACTGCTCAAGGGCCTGCCCGAGGACGCTGACCTGCGGCGCGCGGACTCCCTGGCGCGGGAGATCTTCTCGGACGTCGCCAACAAGTGGGCGCTCCTGATCATCGAGGCGCTCGGCGAGCGCACCCTGCGCTTCAGCGAGTTGCGGAACGAGGTCGAGGGCGTCAGCCACAAGATGCTCACCCAGAATCTGCGCATGCTGGAGCGCAATGGCCTGGTCGACCGGAAGGTGTACCCCACCGTGCCGCCGCGAGTCGAGTACACCCTCACCGGGCCGGGCCGGGCCCTGCGCACCGCAGTCGACGCCATATGCGGCTGGACCCACCAGCACCTCGGTCACATCGAAAGTGCACGCGGCCGTTTCGACGCCTGACGGGCGCGCAGCGAGACCCTCGCGCGTTGCGCGATTCCTTTGATCGGGGGCCGGGTGGTGCAGGACATCCCAGCAGGTGAATGCCGCAGGGGGCTGCGCGGCCAGGGCCCAGGCGCGTGCCGGAGATGATGCGGCCCGGGACTGCACGGCTCCGAAGTCCAGGCGGCCGTCCCTTCAGATGACCACCTCCCCGTCCAGGACGGGTATGAGCGCGCAGTCTCATGCCGGCGAGAGCCAGATCCATCCGGGTCGCGGTGACAGCCCGGCCGGACCTGGCATACAGAATCACGGTTCCGTCGGTACGCCGCATGATCATCCGATGCCCGTCGAACTTCGGTTCGAACTGGTAGCGGGCGGTGGCGCGCGTTTCGTTGAACAGGCACATGACGTCGGGGATCGCCCGCTTGACGAGGGCTTTGAGTGCGGCTGCCGTGTCGCCTGCGGCGCGCTTGAGTTCCTCGTGGACGGCGCGGCCGATGAGCTCGGTGGTCTCGTGCTGTGCGCGGGCGGCCGAGCGCGCGGCGCTGTGGTCGCGTCGGCACGGGCACGGGCACGGGAGTCGGCGGCGCGGGCGCGGGTGGCAGGCGATGGAGCCACGGGGTCAGGGGTGCTGGTCGCCTGAGGGGTGGCGGGCTGGCACATCGCTCCGGCGTGCAAGGGGCGGCCGTCAGTGGAGTGGATTGGCGGGCAGTGGTGACGCCGCGGCGGATGCACGGGCCGGGCCGGCCTTCCACGGCAAGTCCGTCAGGGCCTCGCAGCGTTTCCGGTGTGGCTGTGAACGCTGCAGGCTGCGGCGCTGTCACTGCAGGGGCCGGCGCCATGGCCGGAGCCGGATAGATCTGATCAGGACATGAAGGCCAAGAACGCGAACACCCGCGCCGACGGCACCCTGAACAACGCCATCGGCCAGCACGAGTAGGCGACCTGCGTACCCGTACGGAACTGGCATAAAGGCAAGTGGCAGCTAACGCGCCCAGTTCCTGACAACCATCGCCCGCACGCACGGCTCGGCCAACGTCGCCCGGGTGGGCCGCCGAGCACGACCAGCTGAACACCGCTCTACACAACGCCCCACGGCCAGCTCACCCCCTGGTGGGCGGTCTGCGTGACCGAAGAAGGCAAGGGGCCCGACCTGGTCGATGCCCGTCAGGCCCTCAAGCCCCCCGGGCGCCGGCCGCAACGAGAGCGCCGCCCCCGTCCTGGAGCAGCAGGGCATCCAGACGGCGGCGTGAGCCGTGCCCAGCCCACAGCGCGACGGCCGTCGCCCGTTCCCGGGTGGCGGCCGTACTGCCGCCCCGAGTAACCGAGGTCGCTGGGCACATGCTCGCCATGGCACGCCGGGTCTGGGTGTGTGTCCCGAATCCGGGGGATGGAGCCGCGGGTTCGTGGTCAGCCTGCGGGTCTGTCTGGTCGGTATGGTCCAGCAGGGTTCGTAGGGCGTCCGTGCAGCGCATCACGGTTGTCGCGTGGAGCCCGCTTCCGCCGCGTGATCGGCCCGCACCGCGTCGGTCGCCCGGGGCGTTTCGGCAACGCCGCGAGATGCCGCCGCCCTCGTAGAAGGTGTTCTCATCGGCGGGCACGACGGGCAGGCCTGAGCGCAGGCGTTCGACCAGGTCGGGGTTGGCGAGGAAGCCGCGACCGAAAGCGATCAGGTCGGTGCCCAGGCCCAGCCAGCTGTCGGCCTCCGCCCTCCCGGTCTGCTTCGGGCGAGGTCGAGGCGGGCAAGCTCCGTCAGCGGAGCGGTGTTCAGTTCGGCCGCGTCGTCCTCGGTCACACCCCAGAATCCGCCGCCGGGCGACAGGCGGATGCCCGTGCGGGCTGCGCCCTCGGCTTCGGCAGTGGCGGCGGCTGCCTCGACGGCGAAACGGATCCGGTGGGTTCCGGTGGGTGATCGAGCCGCCGTAGCGGTCGTCGCGCAGGTTGGCGTTGGATGACAGGAACTGGGAGATCAGGTAGCCGTGCTCAGGTGGTGCTGCGTGCCCTGATGTGTGCGCGTTCACCCTGCCGGCCGAAGAGGATCAGCAGCTCGACGGCTCTGCCGTCGGCGCTGCCCAGGAAGTGAGGGAGTCCGGTGTCGAACTCCGCGGCCTCGCCGGGCGGCAACACGAGGTCCTGATCGCCGAGGACCAGCCGCAGCCGTCCGTTGAGGACGTACAGCCACTCGAACCCCTCGTGCGTCTGCGGCGTCGGTTCGGCAGGGACGTCCCGGCTGGGGATGAGCATCTTGAACGCCTGCACCCCGCCCGGCCTGCGGGACAGCGGAATGAACGTCATGCCATGCCGGTGAAGCGGCTTGAGGTGGACCCGGGGGTCGCCGGTGGGCGGGGCGCCCACGAGGTCGTCCAGCGGGACGCCGTAGACGCGGGCCAGCGGGAGGAGCAGTTCCAGGTTGGCGCGGCGCCGGCCGCCCTCCAGCCGGGAGAGCGTGCTCTCCGAGACCCCCCGTGGTCGCGGCCAGCTCGGCCAGAGTGATCCGGCGCTGTCGACGCAGCGCGCGCAGCCGCGGGCCGACGGCGTCGAGCACGCCCTCCAGACCGTCCGAGTCGTTCGGGTCGCTCCGGTCGTCGTCCATGGTCAGCACCATGCCGATACAGCAAGTTCTCGTGCAATTCCCGCCAGTGCTCGGGCAGTCTCGTCTCACTACGTCCGATGAGGAGCACCGTCCATGACCGAAATGACCACTCCCGAGGGGCGCTCCGATGCGGGCCGCTTCTGGGAAGAGCACTACAGTTCCCGTGATGTGGCCACCGGGCGCCGGGTGAATCCCCTGCTGGTGGAGATCGCCTCCGGTCTCGCGTCGGCGACCGCACTCGACCTGGGCTGCGGCGCCGGTGGTGACACTCTCTGGCTGGCCGGTGCGGGCTGGCGGGTGACCGCCGTCGACCTTTCCGGTACGGCCGCGGCACAGGTCGCCGACGCGGCTCGCGAACGCGGGCTCGGTGACCGGGTCCATGCCGAGCAGCACGACCTGGCCGTCGGCTTTCCCGAAGGCCGCTTCGACCTGGTGACCGCCCTGTACCTGCAGTCGCCGTTCGACCTGCCGCGCACGCAGGTGCTGCGGACCGCGGCGCGGGCGCTGGCACCGGGCGGACGGCTGCTGATCGTCGACCACGGATCGGTCGCCCCGTGGTCGTGGAACCAGGACCACGACGCTTCGCACCCCGCACCGCACGAGATCGCAGCTGACCTCGCCCTGGACCCGGACGGCTGGTCGATCGAAAGGGCGGCCTCGCCACGACGGATCGCCTCCGGGCCGGACGGTCAAACCGCCGAGGTCGTCGACCACGTCCTGCTGATCCGCCGGACCACCGGCTGAGCAGCACAGCCCGTCTCACGCGCCTGCTCAACCGTTCGCACAGAAGGGCACATTCATGAGGTCCGCCCGCCGCCGTGACCTGCCGCCGCCGAGCACCGGCTCCTCGGAGAAGGACGTACTGCTCGGCTTCCTCGATTACTTACGCGCCTGCATGGCGGCCAAGGTCGAGAGCGTGCCGGAGCCGCAGGTCCGCACGCCCGGTGTTCCGTCAGGCACCAACCTGCTGGGTCTGGTCAACCACCTTGCCCACGTGGAGCGTTCCCTGTTCCTCGGCGAGCAGGTCGCCGACTGGCAGGCCACCTTCGCCGCGGCTCCCGGCGACGCGGTCGACGACGTCCTGGCCGCCTACCGCGACGCGGCCGCCCGGTCGAACATGGTCGTCCGCGCCGCCTCCGACCTGACCGCCACCGTCGCCCGCCCGGCGTCCCGGCCGAAAGGACCGTCCCTGCGGTGGGCGCTCACGCACATGATCGAGGAAACGGGACGTCATGCCGGCCACGCCGACATCCTGCGCGAACTCCTCGACGGAACCACGGGCCGCTGAATCGTCCGGACCGAACCGCGCAGCACCGCGGCGTCCGGGTGAACTCCCATCGCCCACGCGTTCAGGGTCGGGCGGGTGCGGGGACTGCTGGTCTGCGTGCTGGGGCACGTCCGTAACCGGTGGACCCGCGATAGTTCACCCGCACCACCGCGCGCCCGTGGTCGACCCAGGCCGCCGGTCCCGCCGGTCGAAGGCAGGCACGGAAGAGGGTGAGGGGGAGCGGAAGGCGGCCCGGTATGCCTGCGGGGAAGTACCGGTGTGGCGGGCGAAGTGCTGGCGGAAGGTCGAGGGGGCGCCGAACCCGGTTTCGGTGGCGATGCGTTCGATGGGGATCGCCGTGGTTTCGAGGAGTTCCTGGGCGCGGTGGACGCGGGCTCGTAGAAGCCATTGGAGGGGGGTGGTGCCGGTCTGGGTGCGGAAGTGGCGGTTGAGGCTGCGGACGCTCATCGCGGCGTGCCGGGCGATGTCGTCCAGGGTCAGCTGCTCGTGCAGGTGGGCTTCCATCCAGTGCAGGAGGGGCTGGAGGGTGGTGTCACGGTCGGCGGGGTCAGGGTGCTCGATGAACTGGCTCTGGCCTCCGTCGCGTTGGAGGGGCATGACGGTGCGGCGGGCGGTGGCGGCGGCGAGGGCTGCTCCCAGGTCGCGCCGGACGAGGTGCAGGCACAGGTCGAGGGCGGCGGCGACTCCGGCGGAGGTGATCAGGGGGCCGTTGTCGATGTAGAGGCTGCTGCCGTCGACGTCGACGGCCGGGTGGCGGTGGGCGAGTTCGCCGGCGTGCTGCCAGTGGGTGGTGGCGCGGTGGCCGTCGAGCAGGCCGGTGGCCGCGAGGGTGAAGGCGCCGACGCACACGGACGCGAGCCGGGCGCCGTTCCCGGCTGCCGCGCGCAGGGCCGCGACCACCGTGGCGGGCGGTGCGTCCAGGAAGCCCGCGTGTCCGGGGATGACGACGGTGTCCGCCTCGGTCAGGGCCTTCAGGTCCCAGTCGGTGGCGATGTGGAAGCCGCCGTACTCGGTGGGAGTGGCCACCCGCCCGCCGGGGGCGCAGACCCTGACCTCGTAGTGGGTGCGGCCGAAGGCCTCGTTGGCCGTGCCGAAGATCTGGCCGGGGACGGAGAGTTCGAACGGCACGACGCCGTCGAGCGCAAGTATCGCCACAACAGTCATGGCCAGAAGCTAGCGCATGGTGGCATTCCAGCCACTGGTGGGGGTGAGTCCGGGGGCAACAGGATCAAGGCATCCGCCGCGGTGCGTGCCGTGGCGCGATGACCTGTGAGGAGTGGATTCCAGTGACATCCCGTTCGACGACCCGGACGTACGCCGGCTTCGATCTGCCGGGCAGCGATCTCGCCGTGGCCGCGCTGCGGTACGCCGAGGAGCTGACCGAGCCGTACGTCTTCCGGCACAGCGTGCGCGGCTACCTGTTCGGCCGGTCCATCGCCGCGCGGCAGGGGCTGTGCCCGGATGCCGACTACAACGACGAGCTGGTGTTCGTCGCGAGTGTGCTCCACGACATCGGGCTGTCGGACGAGGGTAACGGCGACCAGCGTTTCGAGGTGGACGGCGCGGATCTGTCCGCCCGGTTTCTGCGCGAGCACGCGGTCCCCGAGGGCGATATAGCGATCGTGTGGGACGCCATCGCTCTGCACACCTCCGACCAGATCGCCGCGCGCAAGGGGCCGGAGGTCGCGCTCTGCCAGGCAGGTATCGCCGCGGACATCCTCGGCCAGGGCCGCACCGACCTGCCCGAGGGCTTCGCGGACCGCGTGCACGCGGCGTTCCCGCGCGAGGACCTCGCCTATGCCCTGACCGGCGCGATCGTGGCGCAAGCCCAGGACAACCCGCTCAAGGCGGGTCCGCTGTCCTTCCCCGGCGGACTGCTGCGCCGCCATCTGCCGCCGCGGGCCCTGCCCGACTGGTACGACCTCATCGCCGACGCGGGCTGGGGGGACCGGCCCACGCCTGGGGAGGAGGACGCGGCACGCAGCCCGCGGGAGTTGGGCGAACTCTTCGTCCGCCACCTGACGGCCGGTGACCTGGACCGGCTCACCGCACTCTACGAGCCCGGCGCCGTGTTCGTTCCCGGGCCCGGCACGGCGGCCACCGGCGTCCAGGCCGTGCGCGAGAGCCTGCGGCAGTACGTCGAAGACGGTGTACGGATCGGCCTTGAGCTGCGGCGCGTCCACGAGACCGGTGATCTCGCGCTGCTGTCGTCCGTCGCGACCGTCGACGTCCCCGGCCGCCCTCAGATGACCACGGTCACCACCGAGGTCGCCCGGCGCCGGCCCGACGGACGCTGGCTGTACGTCGTGGACGATCCGTCGTTCAACGACTGAGACTCCGCGCGCCCCGGCCGGACGGAGCCCGGTGCGATGGCCGCGCCCCGGCCGGACGGCGGGATGAGAGGGCGCCTTGCCGTACGGCGGCGAGTCCACCGAGCCCGGGGACGAGAGCGAGAAGCTTCGCGGGCGCGTTCGCTGTCGAAAGGCGGAGGGTGCCGAGACTGCTGGCGGCGGCGGAGTCGAACACGGGTACGGCGACGCCAACGCCCCCGCAGACGCGGCAGGTTCCTCGTCCCGGCTCTGGTCCTCTTCCTCGTCTTCGTCCTCGCCCCGATCGTCGTCGCCGTCTGCACCGGCTTCTTCAAGTGGGGCGGGATCGGCCCCATGGAGGACTTCGTCGGCTTCGCGAACTACACCAAGCTGTTCGACGATCAGGTCTTCCTCGGCGATCTGGGGTGCGGTCTGTACCTGATCGTCCTGTCGGTCACTGTGCAGTTGCCGTTCGCGCTGTTCACCGCGGTCCTGCTCAACCAGAGGCTGCGCGGCCGGGCGGTCTACCGGATGCTGTTCTTCGCGCCGTACATCCTGTCCGAGGTCGTCACGGCGGTCCTCTTCACGATGATCTTCCTTCCCGGCGACGGCATGGCCGACCATCTCGTCGGCGTCCTCGGCCTGGAGGGGCTGCAGGGCAAGTGGCTCGCCGATCCCGCCACGGTCATGCCGACCCTGTTCGTGGTCATGACCTGGAAGTACTTCGGCTTCCACATGATGCTCCTCCTCGCCGGGCTGCAGAGCATCCCGCGCGAGATCCTCGAGGCCGCCTCCATCGACGGCGCCGGCGCCTGGCAGCGCTTCCGGCACGTGACGCTGCCGCTGCTCGGCCCGACGATCCGGATCAGCGTCTTCCTTTCGGTCATCGGAGCCATCCAGCTCTTCGACCTCGTCTGGGTCATGACCGCGGGCGGGCCCAACCACTCCTCCGAGACGATGGCGATCTCGATGTTCCCGTTCGGGTTCAAGCGCTACCAGGTCGGCTACGCCAGTGCGATCAGCGTGGTGATGTTCATGATCAGTCTGGTCTTCTCCCTCTTCTGCCAGCGCTACGTGCTCCGCCGTGACCTGAGCGGGGCCGTCACCACGGGAGGCGGCCGATGAACGCCCGCAGGACGGCACGCGGCCTGTCGCTGCACGCCGTGGTGTGGCTGATCGCCGTGTTCGTCGTCGTACCGCTGATCTACGCGGTGATCTCCGGGTTCAAGAGCACCGGCGAGCTGACGACCAACCCGTTCGGGCTGCCGGAGCACTGGAAGACCGCCAACTACACCGGCATGCTCGGCGACGGAATGTTCTGGCGGCAGATCGCCAACAGCGCGGGCATCGCGATCGGCACGACCTGCTGCACGGTGGCGCGTATGGATGTCGGAATGGTCGCCGGACGGCACCACCTGGAACGAGAACTGTGACGACGGCAGCGGCTACGACGGTCTCGCCGTCGCGGCCGACATCCAGAACACCCTGACCGTCGGCAACGCCAACGCCTATGGCTACTGGCTCGGCGCGTCCCTCGGCACGACCCGAGGACTCATCCAGCTCGCCGATTCCGGTGACGACCACCGGGTGTCCAAGAGGTACTGGGCGCTGGCCGCCTTCAGCCGGTTCGTCCGCCCGGACGCCGTCCGCGTGCCGGTCACGAACGCCGACCCGGCACTGCGGATCACGGCCTTCCGTAACACCGACGGCAGCCGCGTGATCGAGATCCCCAACACCGCGACCACCGAGAAGGGCGCCGCGTTCGCTCTTCGCGGCGGGCATGACCGGCACCCCGACGGCCACGTCACCGACGAGACCCGCTCGATCACCCCGGCCGACATCGTCTCCACGCACGGCACGACCCTCACGGCGAAGCTCGCCCCGCGCGCACTGACCACGATCGTCCTCGACTGAAGCGCCCAGCACCCGAGGAGCAGTCCTATGTCCGTGTCCCGGACTCTCCCCGCCCTGTCCGCCGCCATCTGGCTCGCGGTCGGTCTCGCCGCCGCGCCCGCAGCCGCCGAGCCCCGTCCCAGGACGCTCGGCGAACTGGCCAAGAAGCACCACAAGTACTTCGGCTCCGCCACCGACAACCCCGAGTTCACCGACGCCGCCTATCTGCAGCTCCTCGGCAGCGAGTTCGGGCAGACCACCCCCGGCAACGCCATGAAGTGGTACGCCACCGAGCCCGGGCGTGGCGTCTTCGACTTCACCGCCGCCGACGAGGTCGTCGCCTTCAGGCTCACCAACCGGCACAGCGGCAAGGTGCTGGACAACGCCAACAGCGACGCGGAGGGGAGCACGGTCATCCAGTGGACCGCCAACGGCGGCTCCCCGCAGCAGTGGAACATGACCAGGGCCGGCTGACTGCCCCGGGGTGGCGTGCCCTCGGCCCGCCACCCCGGGCTCACACGCTCCTGACCGGACGCACCGCGATCCGGGGGCACTTGCGGGCTGGGCCGCACCCCGAAGTCGCCGCTCCGGCGGGAGCCCACAGGTGAGGCAGTACGCAACAAGCGCCTCCGCCCGTGGACCTGCACCCCGGTCGAAGAAGCGTTCTGACCCTGCGGATGCTTCGCGACACCGAGAGCCGCGACCTGCGATTGAATACCCGTATGGCACGGAAAGTCGTGGGATTCGGTGAGGACGATCTGCGGGCGCTGGCCGGGACCCGGTCCTTCGAGCGGGGGCTGGGATATCTGGACGCGGTGAGCGGTCTGGAGGCGGGGGCGGGTTCGGTCACCGCCGTGGTGCACGGCACGGAGGTCTACGAGGTGGAGCTCGCCCTCGGCGGGGACGGCGGGCTCGCCGGACGGTGCGACTGCCCCTTCGGGCAGGAGGGCAACTTCTGCAAGCACTGTGTGGCGGTGGGGCTGACCGTGCTGCGGCGGGCGAAGTCCGTCCCGCGTCAGCGGGCAGCGGCACGGGCACGGGCCTCCGGCCTGGAGGCGTGGCTCACCGAGCTGTCCCGGGACGAACTCCTGGCGCTGGTACGGGAGCAGATCGCCGAGGACCGCGGGCTGCGCCGGCGCCTGGAGCTGCGGGCCGCCGCAGCTCGCTCTGACCTCGGTACGGTCCGGGACCGGGTCCTGGCGCTGGTCGACCCGCGGCCTGTCGCCCGGTACGGATACGTCGAGTACGCCGCTGCCCCCGGGTACGCGCGGCAGGTGGCGGAGGCGGCGGCCGCGCTGCGCGCCCTGACCGTCGGCGGGCGGGCGGCGCAGGCGGTCGGTCTGGCCGAGGAGGCGATCCGGGTGCTGGGGGAGGCGTACGGGGAGATCGACGACTCCGACGGTGTGGTGGGGCAGGCCGCCGCCGAGGTGGCCGAGGCCCATCGGGAAGCGTGCGGAGTCGCGCGTACCGATCCGGAGCGGCTGGCCGAGTGGCTGGCCGGCCAGGTGCTCGGCGACAGCAACGACGTGCCGGACCTGGACCCGCTCGACTACGCCGAGGTGCTGGGGCCGAGTGGGCTCGCCCGTCTGCGGCAGCTGGCGTCCGGGGCGCTGCGGCGCAGGCCGTCCGGCTGGGCGGAGCGGTATCTGATGGAGCGCCTGGTCGAGGCGGAGGGTGACGTCGACGCGCTGGTCGCCCTGTACGCACAGGACCTCGCCCCGTCCGGTGCCACGCATCTGCGCATCGCCGGGGAACTCGAAGCGGCGGGCCGCGCGGACGAGGCGCTCGCGTGGGCGGAGCGCGGACTTCGGGACTGCGCGGGCCAGAGGCATATCGATGGCCGCGTGGCCGACTACGTGTGTGCCCGTTACGCGAAGGAGGGGCGGTCGGCCGACGCGGTCGGGGTGCGCCGGGACCGGTTGCGTGCCGAGCGGTCCCTGGCCGCCTACCGGCAGTTGCGCTCCGCCGCTCGGGAGGCGGACTGCTGGGAGGCCGAGCGCGGGGCCGCGCTGGCCGCGCTGAGGGAAGAGAGCGCCCGCCGTGAGCACGGCGGGCGGTACGTCGGAGCCGTGCTGATCGACGCGCTGCTTGATGACGGCGATGTGGACGCGGCCTGGCGCGAGGCCGCCGGTCTCGCCGACGACCGGCAGTGGGAGCGGCTCGCCGACGTGTCGCGCGAGACGCACCCGGCCGAGGCGCTCGCGGTCTACCAGCGGCTGGCCGAGCGGCTGCGGGAGCCGACCGGCGACCGTGCCTACGAGCACTTGGCGCGGCTGCTGCTGCGTGCCCGTGACTGCCACCGTGCGCTCGGGACGCAGGAGGCGTTCACCGAGTATCTCGGCGGCCTGCGGGCAGAACGGAAACGCCGGCGCAAGCTGCTGAGCATCCTGGACCGGTGCGGGCTGTGAAGGGGGCGCGGGCCCGGTGCGGGCTCCCCGCAGGCCGGGCGGCACTTCTCACTCCCTGAGGCCGATCACATCCGCGGGTCCCGCGAACAGGTCCGAGCCCGCTGGACTGTCCCTCGGCTTCCGGGGGAGGGACCCGCAGCGAGGCCGGCGCCCCGCCGACACCGCCCCGGCCGATGCGCCGACGGGCCCAGCTCTCCCCCCTTCCCCGGAGCCGCAGCCACCGCTTCGTAGCCACGGTTCACGGCAAGGGCGTTAGCCCGCCCGGGGTGCCTGGGCGACCAGCTCGGCGCCGCGTCGGTGCGTCCCGTGGACCGGCGGCCGTCGCACAGGCCATGTTGCTGACATCAGGGCGGCAAGGGCTGGAGGCGAAGGAGACCACGCCGGGTGGGCCGCACATCCGCTGCGAGTGGCCATCGGCGGCGTGAGGTGGACGGCCCGTGCGGTGACGCCGCCGGCCACGAGCCTTCCGGCGGTGACCGTGCGGCGCACGCCACCTGGTGGCTGCGAGCCGAGGCGCATCCGGGGCCGGGGCCCCCGGCGCCGCGTCCGTCTCCCGTTCACCGAATCCTGCCGCGTGCCAAGGAGGAAACCGTCCGTACCGAGTCCGTCGAGGAGGTGCCGGGCCCCGGTCGTGGGCCCCGCCTTCGCTCAGGCGCACACGATGACGCCGCCCCTCGGCCCCGGCGTGACCATGCGGCCGGCCGCCAACGGGCCGCCGCCCCGATCGAAGGCTGACCCGGCTCCGGCGCACCGGAGGCCGCAGCTACCCGTCCCACCAAGAAAGGAACCGACCATGTCGACCGTAGGAGGCAAAGATCCCGGCCCCGACACGGACGAGCCGCAGGTCGAGCCCGGTGCGGATGAGGCGGGCTCGCTCAAGCCGCTGGTCTTCTTCGGATCCGCGACACTGATCCTGGCCATCTCGATCTGGGCGATCATCACCCCCTCCGGTGCCGAGAAGGTCATCGGCGTGGTGGTCGACAAGATCTCCGGCTGGTTCGGCTGGTACTACTTCCTCGCCGCGACCCTGTATCTGGCGTTCGTCGTGTTCATCGGGGTGTCGAAGTACGGCACGATCAAGCTCGGCCCCAAGCACTACAAGCCCGACTACGGGCTCTTCGCCTGGGCCGCGATGCTGTTCGCGGCGGGCATCGGCATCGATCTGATGTTCTTCTCCGTCACCGGGCCGGTGAGCCACTACCTGGTGCCGCCGGAAGGGGACCCCGAGTCGCTGGAGGCGGCCCGGCAGGCCGTGGTGTGGACGCTGTTCCACTACGGCATCACCGGCTGGGCCATGTACGCGCTGATGGGCATGGCGCTCGGCTACTTCGCCTTCCGTTACAAGCTGCCGCTCGCCATCCGCTCCGCGATCTATCCGATCATCGGCCGCCGGATCCACGGCAGGATCGGTGACGCCGTCGACCTGGCGGCCATCATCGGTACCGTCTTCGGAATCTCCGTGTCGCTCGGCATCGGCGTGGTGCAGCTGAACTACGGGCTCAAGTTCCTCTTCGGTGTACCGGAGGGTCTTCCCGCGCAGATCGGACTCATTGCCGTCGCGGTGGTGATCGCCACCGTGTCAGCGGCGTCCGGGGTCGACAAGGGCATCCGCCGGCTGTCGCAGCTCAACGTTCTCCTCGCCGTGCTGCTGATGCTCTACATCCTGGTGGTCGGCGAACCGTTCCGGCTGCTCAACGCCCTGGTTCAGAACATCGGCGACTACCTCAGCGGGTTTCCGTCGATGACGCTGAACACGTTCGCCTACGACCAGCCGACCGAATGGCTGGATGCGTGGACGCTGTTCTTCTGGGCCTGGTGGATCGCCTGGGCGCCGTTCGTCGGGCTGTTCCTCGCCCGGATCTCGCGAGGCCGCACACTGCGCCAGTTCGTCGCCGCGACCCTGATCATCCCGTTCCTCTTCACCGGTATCTTCCTGGCGGTCTTCGGCAACAGCGCGCTGTTCGTGGTGCGCGACGGCAACTCCGCTTTCGGGGAGACCGCACTCAACTCTCCCGAGCAGGCCTTCTACGGACTGCTGGAGCAGTACCCCGGGGCGTTGTTCAGCGCGGGACTCGCGACCTTCGTCGGGCTGCTCCTCTACGTCACCTCCGCCGACTCCGGAGCCCTCGTCATGGGCAACCTCAGCTCGCACCTCCCCACCCCGGTGACCGACGCACCGACCTGGATCCGCGTCTTCTGGGCGGTGACGACGGGCCTGCTCACCCTCGCGATGCTCCTGGTGGGCGGGGTGCAGGCGCTCACCGACGCCACGATCATCATGGGGCTGCCCTTCTCGTTCGTGATGTTTCTGATCATGGCGGGGCTCTACCTCGCGCTGCGCTCCGAACGGATGCGCGAGGAGGCGCTGACCACCACCCTGCCGGGGTCCCTCTCCGGGCGGACGACGCAGCAGGGGGCTTCGGGAGCCCGGAACTGGCGGCAGCGGCTGTCGCGGGCCATGGCGTTCCCCGGCAGGCGGGCAGCCACCAGATTCGTGGCGGACGTCTGCCGGCCGGCGTTCGAGGAAGTCGCCCAGGAACTGCGGGCGCAGGGGGCGGACGCGGAAGTCCTCTCCGGCACCGACGAGGAGAGCGGCCTCCCGCACGTCGGCCTCGCCGTGCCGATGGGCCCGAAGGACCAGTTCGTCTACCGGGTCTGGCCGGTCGAACTGCCGACCCCCGGCTTCGCCACCCGGTCGGTCAGCACCCACGACAGCTATGTGCGCTTCGAGGTCCAGCTGTCCGAGGGCAACCAGGGGTACGACGTCATGGGCTACACCAGGGAGCAGCTCATCGGCGACACCCTCGACCAGTACGAGCGGCATCTGGAGTTCCTGCGGCTGCACCACGAGGCGGCGGCAGGGTCGGCTTTCCCCGACCACCGTCCTGACGCCCCGGACGCGGACCAGCCGGAATAGCGGCCGGAGCAGCGGTCGGACCCCGGCCCGAGGCCGGGGTCCGTCACGCCGCCGGTCACGCGGGCGCGCCGAGGGATGTCAGGCGTGCGGCGACGGACCTCGTCGGCACCGCCGGCCGGCCAGGACAGCAGCTCACCGCCATCGACCGAGGATCGCCGCCGAACCCGGGGTGATTCACATCTGCCGGGCCCGGTCATCGCGTCCTCGGGCCCGCTCCCGCGCTAACGTGCCATCAGCTCGATCCGCAGCGTCATGAGGAGACCCGAGGACTGCATATGACAGAGCAGCCACGTGAGCAATGGGCCACCCGCACCGGCTTTCTGCTGGCCGCCATCGGTTCGGCCGTCGGGCTCGGCAATATCTGGCGGTTCCCCGCCATCGCCTACGAGAACGGTGGCGGCGCCTTCCTGCTGCCGTACCTCATCGCACTCCTCACAGCGGGCATCCCGCTGCTGATCATGGAGTACGCCATCGGGCGGAAATACCGTCTGTCGCCTCCCGCCGCGCTGCGCAGGATGGCCCGGCCCGCAGAGGTCATCGGATGGTGGCAGGTCGTGATCTCCTTCGTGATCGCCACCTACTACGCCGTCATCATCGCCTGGGCCGTGCGCTATGTGGGTTTCTCCTTCGGCCGGCAATGGGGCGACGACCCGGAGGCGTTCCTCTTCGGCGACTTCCTGCGGGCGCCGGAGACACCGGCCTTCCTGGACGGCTTCGTGCCGGGGGTGTTCTGGCCGCTCGTCGCCGTGTGGGCGGTCGTGCTGGTCATCCTGGCGTTCGGTATCCGGCGAGGCATCGAGCGGGCCAACAAGATCTTCATCCCCCTGCTCTTCGTCCTGTTCGCCGCACTGGTGATCCGCGCGCTCACGCTGGAGGGGGCGGCCCTCGGACTCGACGCCCTCTTCACGCCGAACTGGTCGGAACTCGCCAACGGCAGCGTCTGGGTCGCCGCCTACGGGCAGATCTTCTTCTCGCTGTCCATCGGCTTCGGCATCATGATCACGTACGCGTCGTACCTGGGCCGCCGGGCCGACCTGACGGGCTCCGCGCTGGTGGCGGGCTTCGCCAACAGCTCGTTCGAGATCCTCGCGGGCATCGGGGTCTTCGCGACCCTGGGCTATCTGGCGACGGCTTCGGGGGCCGGTGTCGACGAAGTCGTCGGCGCGGGCATCGGCCTGGCGTTCGTCGCCTTCCCCGCGGTGATCTCGGAAATGCCGCTCGGCAGCCTCTTCGGGGTGCTGTTCTTCAGCTCCCTGGTGATCGCGGGACTCTCCTCGCTGATCTCGATCGTGCAGGTGGTCGTCTCCGCCGTGCAGGACCGGACCGGCATGCGCCGCATCCCGGCGGTCATGGGCATCGGCGGCCTGATCGCGCTGGTGTCGATCCTGCTCTTCCCGACCGAGTCCGGCATCTACCTGCTCGACGCGTCCGACCACTTCATCAACCAGTACGGCATCGCACTGGCCGCCCTGGTCGGGCTGATCGTCATCGTCTGGGTGCTGCGACAGCTCCCCGGCCTCCAGGCCAACGCCGACGCCACCTCCGCCGTCCGGCTCGGCCACTGGTGGCGTATCTGCCTCGGTGTCATCACGCCGCTGGTGCTGGGCTGGATGATGGTCGACAGCCTGCGGGCCGAGTTCGAGGACAACTACGAGGGCTACTCGACCGGGTTCCTGCTCTCCGCGGGCTGGAGCGTCGCCATCGGAGCACTGCTGGTCGGAGTGATCCTCACGCTGATGCCATGGCCGGCCGGTGGTGAGGACATCGACCTGGACATGGAATCGCCGGCCGACCGGAAGGACCGCTGATGTCAACCAGCGCGATCATCATGATGATCATTGCCATCCTCATCGTGTGGGGTGGACTGGTCACCGCCATCCTCCGGCTGAGGAAGCACCCGGACACTCCGGAACAGATGCCGCCCGGCACTCACCCGGCCGAGTGACCGGGCCCCGGCGGTAGCGTCTGTCTACTCACCCGGAACCACGCGCCGGCCCGTGTGCGAGCAGGGGCCGGCGGAGGAAGGGCCGGGCACCTTCGGCGCTTCGGGCCCGGAGGTGCCCGCCAGGCCCGCCACCTCGGCCCGCAGAGCGGCGACTTCCGTGGTCAGGGCTTCCAGAAGGGCCGTCTGCCTTATTCCTTCGGCGTTGTCCCGTTCGAATCGGGAGATGAACCAGGCCGCGATGTTCGCCGTCACGACACCGAGCAGCGCGATGCCGGAGAGCATCAGTCCCACGGCGAGCAGCCTGCCGAGCCCGGTGGTGGGCGCCAGGTCCCCGTATCCCACCGTCGTCATGGTGGTGAAGGACCACCACACCGCGTCCCCGATCGTGCGGATGTTGCCGCTCGGCGCGTCCCGCTCCACCTGGAGCACCGCGAGCGAACCGAACATCATGAGGGCGACGACGGACCCGGAGACGTAGACGGTCATCGTGACCTGCGGTGCGTGCCTGGCCTGTCGGCCCACCAGCAGCAGTGTGGACACCAGCCGCAGCAGGCGCAGCGGCTGGACCAGCGGCAGGACCACGGCCAGCAGGTCCAGGGGATGGCTCCGGACGAAAGCCCATCTCCGGGGAGCGAGCAGCAGTCGCGTCACGTAGTCCCCGGCGAACGCCGCCCACACCACCCACTCGGCAGCCCGGCACGCCGTGTGCGTCCAGACCGGTGCGTCCGGAGCGAGGACGGGGACCGCGTAGGCGACGGCGAATATCACGGCCAGCGCCAGCAACGGGGTCCGAAGGCGCTGATCCCACTGGTCCAGGTCGATTCGATGCTTCATACGGGCATCGTAGGAACCGGGCAGGAGACACCCTCCAGGGGGCGTCCGTCATGAGCCCGCAGGGGCCTTCCCGTGTTCTTCGGGGCGTCACGAATCACGCGAACGCGTGATGGCAGCCCGCGGCCGCTCCAGGATGCTCGGTCCGCAAGCTGACCGGATGCTGCGGCAGGAGGCCCACCGTGACCTGTTCTGTGCCCACGAACTCCCCGCTCGGGAGCCCTGACCATGGGTGAACACCGGCGTGACATCGATATCGCGGTCATCGGAGCGGGCGTGCTCGGGCTCGCGACCACGGACAGTCTGGTGCGCCGGGGCGCCGACGTCGTCTGCTTCGACGGTCGGGTTCCCGGCAGCGGGCTGTCCGGCGGGCTGACCCGGACGTTCCGGCACCGGCACGACGACGAGCGGCACGTCGCGCTCGCCATGGACGGGCGGGCCGGGTTCGCCGAGTGGGAGCGGCGCAGCGGGAAGGTGCTCATCGGTGACGAGGGCGCCGTCTACGCCGGGATGGGGCCCGCCGATGTGAAGGGGCTGGCCCTGCACGGGGTGGCGCACCACTTCGTCGAGGCGGCCGGGCAGGACTCCGTGTTCCCCGGGCTCGCTCCGGTGGACGGTCCGCTGCTCGTCGACCCGGGGGCGGGGGCGATACGGGCCCGGCACACCATCGACGCGCTCGTCGGCTGGGTGCGCGACCGGATCGTCGGCGCCCACATCCACAGCGTCACCGTGCCCGCGGACGGGGACGGCGTGGAGATCCAGACCACCGAGTCCATCTACCGGGCCCGGCACGTCGTGATCGCGGCGGGCACCGGCGCACCGGCCCTGGCACGTGGGGCCGGGATCGACATCCCGCTGGAGTCGCGGCTGCACGTGCGCCCGCACTTCCGGGTCCGGGGGCACGAGCCGGGCCGCACCCGGGCGCTGCCGTGCTGGGTCGACCGCGCCGGGATCTGGGGCGAGACCGTGTACGGATCGCCGATCGGTGACACCGGCCGGTACGTGATCGGGCTCATCGGCGCCGAGGTCGACATCCCGTTCGGCCCGGACGGGGCCCTGCCCGAGGGCAGCACCACCCTGGACGACGCCCGGCGGGTCGTCGACTACGTCGAGCGGGCGCTGCCCGGCCTCGACCCCGAACCCGTGGGCGTACGCGTCTGTGTGATGACCAAGCTGCCTGCGGGGAGCGACGCGCTGCGGGCCTGGCACACCCCCGGGGTGACGGCCGTGGCGGGGCACAACCTCTTCAAGATGGCCCCCGTTCTCGGTGAACTGCTCGCCGACACCGCCCTGGAGGACCGGCTGCCCGACCGGCTGGCGGACGCCGGGGCCGGAGCTCTGGTCGCGCCGTGACGGCCGCTCGTAGCGGCCGGATCGCAGTGACCGGAGCCACCGGCACGCTCGGCAGCGCGTTGGTACGGGAGCTGACGGGGCGCGGCCACCGACCCCTGGCGCTCGTCCGGCCGGGGCGGGGCGGGGCGGTGGCGGGGTCGGCCGATCCGGTCGAGGCGGAGCTGGGCGACGGCGGGCCGGACGCCGTGCGGCAGCTGGCCGGGGCGCTGTCGGACACCCGGGCGCTGTTCCTGCTGACCCCCTTCCACCCCCGGCAGGACCTGCTCCAGCGGACCGTCATCGAAGCGGCGGCGGCCGCCGGGGTCGCCCATGTGGTCAAGCTGTCGGCCCTGGGCGCGGACCCGGACTCGCCGGTGCTCGTCCACCGGCAGCACGGCCTGGCCGAACGGTCCCTGGCCGACCGGTGTGCCGGCCACACCGTCCTGCGCCCCAACGCGTTCACGCAGAACGCCGCCCAGTGGCTCGGCACCATCGCGTCCCGGGGGGCCGTGCTGCTCCCGGTCGGGCGGGCCCGCGTGAGCATGGTCGACGTACGGGACATCGCGGCGGCCGCGGCGACCCTGCTCACCGGCCCGCCGGGCTGCGGCGAGGTGTACGAGCTGACGGGGCCCCGGGCCCTGGGATACGCGGAGGCCGCCGAGGAGCTGGCGGCGGCCTCCGGGCGGGAGATCCGCTACCTCGACGTCTCCGAGGACGTGGCGCGCGAGGCGATGCTCGGGGCGGGCGTCCCCGCCTGGGCGGTGGCCGCCCGGCTCCAGCTGTACGCGACCTACGCGGCCGGGGAGGCCGAGACGGTCACCGGCGCGCTGCGGGAGCTGACCGGGCGTCCGCCGCGGCCGTTCGCGGACTTCGCGCAGCTTCTCGCGGAGCGGATCAGGGCCCTGCCGGCCCCCGGCGCGGCGGAGGCGGCCCGATGAGCCTCGACGTCGCTCCGGGCACCCTGGTCGTCTTCGCCGACATCGGATGCCCCTGGGCCCACCTCGCCGTGTACCGGCTGCACACCACCAGGGCGGCGCTCGGGCTCGGGGAGCGGGTGCGCTTCGACATCCGGGCGTTCCCCCTGGAACTGATCAACGACATGTCCACGCCCAAGCTGATCCTGGACGCGGAGACCCCGGTCGTCGGCGCGCTGGAGCCGGGGGCCGGCTGGCAGCTGTGGCAAGGCCCCGACCACACCTACCCGGTGAGCACCCTGCCGGCGATGGAGGCCGTCGAGGCGGCCAAGGACCAGGGGCGCGCGGCGAGCGAGACCCTCGACCTGGCCCTGCGGGCGGCGCTGTTCGGGCAGAGCCGCAACATCACCATGCGCCACGAGATCCTCGCGGTCGCCCGGGAGTGCGCCGGCGTGGACGCCGAGGAGCTCAAGCGGGCCCTGGTGCGGGGACGTTCCCGGGCCGTCATCGAGGAGCACCTGGCCGTCTCGTTGAGCGACGCCGTGCAGGGCAGTCCGCATGTGTTCGCTCCCGGCGGCCTCGACGCCCACAACCCGGGCGTCGAGCGGCACTGGATCGGCGAGATGGGGACCGGCTTCCCCGTCGTGGACCGGGACGAGCCCGGACCCGTGTACGAGGCGCTGCTGAAGCGGGCCGCGCGGGGCTGAGCCCACGCGACAGAATCGGGAGGCCGCCCACCGGAGCAGATCCGGTGGGCGGCCTCCCGACGCTGACGCACGGGTCGCGGTGGCCCTCGGCGGCCACCGAGGGCCACCGGTCATTCCGGGACGATGATCATGCCGAAGTCCTCGGCCCGCTGTATCACGAGCTGTTCGTAGCCGACCGGCTCGTCCGGCCGGTCCTTCCCCGGCACGACCGGCGAGCCGATCTCCATGAAGAAGTTCTCGAAGCCGGCCGGAGCGAGCACGAAGAGCAGCTTCGTGATCTTGCTGGAATCGTTGCGGAATTTGTGCTTGGCGCCGCGCGGAATGAAAATGAACGCCCCGCTCTCCGCCTTGATGACCTCGTCCCCCGACGCCACGGTGAGTTCACCGTCGAGAAGATAGAAGATCTCGTCCGCGTCGTTATGGATGTGCATCGGCGGTCCGTTGTCCGGGGCTATCTCCCCTTCGAGCAGAGTGAACCCCGGGCCGGTGGTGCCCTTTCCCGCCTTCACCGTGTACTTGTCGCCCTGCAGGGCCCAGACGCTGGGCCCTTCGCCGGGAGCCACGTACGTAATCGATTCCGATCCTGTTCCAGCGCCCTGGGGGCCCCACGGGATACTCATCGGCTTCCTCACGGTCGTCACGGTCTTCGCGTCGTTGCCGTGCCCAAGTCAACCGGCGAGCCCCGCGCCGGGCATCACGTGATCACGTGATGTGGCGGTGCGCGCCGCGATGGCATCTTCCCCGGAACAGGCACCCGGCGCCTCGCCGGGCATCGTCGACAACGGAGGACGAACCATGAACCCGGTATCGCGCAGACGACTCATCACCGGTACCGCGGCCGCGGTGGGGGCCACGGCGCTGGTCGGGCCGGCCGAGGCGGTGGCGTCCGGGAGCTCCGCCCGTACCCGCCCGGTCCGCGCGCTGACCGTGGCCCCGACGGACATCCGCTACTCGGGGCTGACCAGCGGTCAGAACCAGCTGTTCCGCAGCAGACCCGAGGCCATCCGGCTGCCGACCAGCACCGACCAGGTGGTCTCCGCGGTGCAGGAGGCGGTGACGGCCGGCCGGCGGATCAGCGTCCGCGGCGGGGGCCACTGCTACGAGAACTTCGTCGATCACCCGGACGTCGAGGTGATCATCGACATGTCGGCCATGCGCGCGGTCGAGTACGACCCGCGGATGTGCGCGTTCTCGGTGGAGGGCGGCGCCACGCTCGGCGAGATGTACCAGACGATGTTCCGGCAGTGGGGCGTCACCCTGCCCGGCGGGGCCTGCTACTCGGTCGGCGTCGGCGGCCATGTCACGGGCGGCGGTTACGGCAACCTGAGCCGGCTCCACGGACTGGTCGTCGACTACCTGTACGCCGTCGAGGTCGTCGTGGTCGACCCC
The DNA here is from genome assembly GCF_043202835.1 of Streptomyces sp. NPDC048142. Classification (NCBI taxonomy): domain Bacteria; kingdom Bacillati; phylum Actinomycetota; class Actinomycetes; order Kitasatosporales; family Streptomycetaceae; genus Streptomyces; species Streptomyces sp. NPDC048142. Next base: position 309,261 of record NZ_JBIDBC010000003.1, on the reverse strand, counting down.
GACGGCCGGGCCCGTTCGGTCATCGCGACCCGCGAGGCCGACGACCCCGACCGGGACCTGTGGTGGGCCCACACCGGCGGTGGCGGCGGCACCTTCGGCGTCGTGACCCGCTACTGGTTCCGCTCGCCCACCGCGACCGGCACCGCCCCCTCGACCCTGCTGCCCGCCCCGCCCTCCGACGTCCTGGTGACCTGGCTCCAGTGGCCCTGGGACCGGCTGAACGAGCGGAGCTTCACCCGCCTCGTACACAACTACGGCCTCTGGAACGAGCGGAACAGCGCGCCCACCTCCCCGTACACCGGGCTGACGGCCCGTCTGGAGCCGGGGCCGAAGGCCGCCGGCAGCGTCCTGCTCGCCGTGCAGATGGACACCGCCGTGCCGGGCGCCCGCCGGCTGCTCGCCGACTTCCTGGCCGCCGTCAACGACGGCGTGGGGGTGACTCCCGTGGAGGTCCAGGAGCTGCACCGGCTGCCCTGGTTCCAGGCCACCGGCTGGCCCGGGTTCTGGCTGAGCAACCCCACCGACCGCTACAAGTACAAGTCCAGCTACCACCGCAAGGGGCTCACCGGCGAGCAGACGGCCGGCCTCTACCAGGTGCTGACGGACTCCGACTACGACCACCCGGCCTTCGTCGTCTCCATCGCCGCGCACGGCGGCCAGGTCAACGCGGTGTCGCCGACCGCGACGGCCCAGCCGCACCGCGACAGCGTGCTGAAGCTGCTGTGGGGCACCGCGTGGGCCAACCCCGGCGACGACGCGAAGCACTTCGCGTACATCCGGCGGGCCTACTCCACCGTCTACGCCTCGACCGGCGGGGTGCCCGTCCTCGACGACGTCACCGACGGCTGCTACATCAACTACGCCGACGCCGATCTCACCGACCGGGTGCGGAGCAACCGCTCGGGCGTCGCCTGGCACGACCTCTACTGGAAGCAGAACTACCCCGCGCTCCAGCGCGCCAAGTCGCGCTGGGACCGGCGGAACGTCTTCCACCACGCGCAGTCCGTCAGGCCGCTCGGATCCTGACCGCACGGACGGCGGGGCGCCCGGACCCCGGAATCCGGCGCCGGGCGCCCCGGATCAACGCGCCGCGTGCCGGGCCAGGACGCGGTCCGCCAGAATCCCGGCGGCGCCCGGATAGCCCGAGGGATCCAGCAGGTCCTTCGGCGCCCCGGGACCGGTGAACAGCCCGGCGGCCTCCGGTACGGCGGCCAGCCGCTCGGCGAACGAAGCGCCAGGACCGTCCGCCTCCGCTTCCGCCGCCTCCGCTTCCGCCGCCTCCGCCGACAGCCGGGCCAGCAGCTTCTTGGCCGCCGCCTTGCCGATGGCCGGCGCGAGCAGGGCGTTCAGCCGCTCCGCGAGGAGCGCGCCCTCGCCCGACTCCAGGTTGGCGCGCATCCGGTCCGGGAACACCGTGAGACCGGCGGCCAACTCGGCCGCGCTGTCGGCCGCGCCCGCGGTCAGCCGCAGGCACTCCCGCAGCGGCTGCCACTCGGCGTGCCAGCCGCCCGCCGAGCGCTCGTCCTCGGACACCAGCGCCTGGGTGAGCACGAGCGCGAGCGGCGGCACCTGGCGGGCGGCCGAGGCGATCAGGGTGGCGAGCACCGGGTTGCGTTTCTGCGGCATGGCCGAGGAGGCGCCACGGCCCCCGCCGGACGGCTCGGCCACCTCCGCCACCTCCGTACGGGCCATTCCCTGTACGTCGACGGCGAGTTTGCCCAGCGCGCCCGCGGTGAAGGCGAGCACCGCGCCCAGGTCGGCGAACGGTGTGCGCAGCGCGTGCCAGGGCACCGATGGCGCGGTCAGGCCGAGCCGCCGGGCGAACGGTTCGAGCAGCTCGGTGCCCCGGCCGGGCAGCCCGCCCTCACCCGCCGCCGGGGTGCCGATGGCGTACTCGTTGTACGCGGCCAGGGTGCCCGCCGCCCCGCCGAGCTGGGCGGGCAGGCCGGTGGCCAGCACCACCCGGAGCCGGTCCGATGCGTCCAGCACCAGACTCAGCCAGCCCGCCGCCTTGAGGCCGAAGGTGACCGGCACGGCGTGCTGCGTCAGCGTCCTTCCGGCCATCGGGGTGTCGCGGTGCCGCGCCACCAGCAGCGCCAGTGCGTCCGCCGCCCTGACCAGGGCGTCGTCGGTGTACCGCAGCGCGCGGGCGGCGACCAGGACGGTCGCCGTGTCGAGCACGTCCTGACTGGTGCAGCCGTGGTGCACATGCTCCGCCGCCTCCGGGGACAGCGCCGCCACCGCCCCGGTCAGCGCCCCGACCAGGCCGACGACGGGGTTCGCCGCCCGGCGCGAGCCGTGGGCGAGCGCCACCGGATCGATGCGGCCCGAGCGTGCCGCCGCCCTGATCGGGCCGACCGAGGAGGCGGGGATGAGACCCAGCCCGGCCTGCGTCTCGGCCAGCGCGACCTCCACCTCCAGCATGGCCTCCAGATAGGCGCGGTCGGACACCAGCGGCTCCACGCCGCCTCCCGCCCAGAGAGGGGAGAGCAGACCCACGTCGTGCCGGTCGCCGATCATGAGGCTCCTTGGGCCGAGGGGGCGGGAAGCGCCGCCGGTGGGCAGCTGGTGGGCAGCCAGGGCAGCGGGATGTGGCGGCGCAGCGGGGCGTCGTGGCGGGCCGGGGTCCCGGCGGCCGGCCGGTCCGCCGCCAGGCAGCGGCGTGCGATGGCGTCGCTGTCGCCGAGGATGACCGAGTTGACCCCCGGCCGGACGCCCGCAGCCGTCACCCAGTGCACGGACTCGGTGGGCACGCCGAAGGCGAACCTGCGCGGATGCGGGCGGTGGGCCGAGTCGAGCAGGTGGTACGGCCTGCGGGAGACGGCCACCCCGCCGGTCTCGTGGAACCCGCCGTCGCCGTCCGGGATGCGGTACGGGGCACACTGCCCCGAGCGCAGCAGCTCGCGCAGCAGCGGGTCGGTGGTGGAGCGGACGTCGGGCTCGCTGAGCCGGGCCTCGATCAGCGCCGAGACCCGGACCCCGGAGCCGGGAGCCCCGGCCGACCGGAGGGCGAACCCGCTGCCGTCCGGCTCCGGTTCGGCCCGGACGCCGGGCAGGCACATCCGCACGACACCGGCCTCGACGAGGGCGATCAGCTCCTCGATGCGACGGGCCGGCGGGCCGATCGAGAGATACGCGTTGAGAGGGGTGTACCAGGCCCGGAGCTCGTCGCGGTACGAACGGCCGCTGATGCCGCCGTGGTCGACCACCAGCCGTATCTCGTTGCGCAGATCGCGCAGCACGTCCAGGGCCGCCTTCAGCGGGCTGCTCACATTGCCCTTCAGCGCCTCGGCCACATCGTCCCGCAGATGACCGAGCAGCCACCCCTGGAATATCCACCGCTCGGTGAACTTCCGCTCCCCGTAGGGCCGTTCGATCAGCTGCCAGCTCCAGCGCCGCTCCGCGGGAACGCCGTAACGGTCCAGCAGAGCGGACTCCTCGGCCCCCTCGGGCCCGCCCCGGGCCACGAACTCCGCGCAGAACACCGCCCCGGCCGCCGCCTCGCCCCGCTCGGTGAGGAGGGCCCGGTAGTAGACCGCGCGCACCTCCCGGGAGACCAGCGGCCAGACGTGCCCGCGAAACGACAGGGTCCCGGTGCTCCGCTGCCGCTCGCGCAGCTCCTCGATGGCCGCCGGGGTCAGGAAGAGCGGCTCGTGCCGCCCGGAGACGCCCTTCTCGTTCTCTCCGCGTGCGTGGTACGGAATGCCGCGCCGCGACCCCGCGTACAGCACCGGCTCCTGCCCCGAGGGGTGGTACACCAGGGACCGGCCGTCGCGCTCGAACACCCCTCCGCGCCCGCCCGTCAGCAGCGCGACGATGTCGAAGAAGGTCAGCCCCATCCCCAGCAGCCCGGTCGGCTGCCCCGCCCCGATCCGGGCGAAGTCGACGTCGGCGGGGTTGGCCGGTGGGAAGTAGAGGAGCCCGCCGCGCTGCGCGTACCGGGCGAACTCGCGTTCACGCGGGGTGTGTTCGACCGGAATGTGGCCCTGGGCCAGGACCACCGCAGCGAGCTCCGCCACCTCGCCGCCCCGGTCCAGGGTGACCACCTGGCTCCGCCGGCTGCCCGGGGCGTCGCGCAGCGCCACGGCCGTGGCGTGATGGACCGTGATGGAGAGATTGGGGGGAGCCCCGCGGCGCAGCCGGTCGAGGACCCACATCAGGTAGTGCCCGTAGAGCCGGCGCGTGGGATACGCGTCGGGGCCCAGCGCCGTCGCCTCCCGGCGGACATCGTCCGGCAGGCCGCCCGAGCCCAGCTCCTCCAGCAGGGTGGCCCACTGGTGGAGGCTGGGGCCCGGCACGACCGGCCCCGCGCAGTCGACGGACTCGTCGCAGAACAGCGTGATCTGCGACGCCACCGTGTTCATCAGCAACTCGGCCCGCTGGCCGGTGCGCCACACCTGCCCGCCGCTCGGACACGGATCGACCAGGTGCACGGCGTACCGGCGCTCCCGCAGGTGGGGGAGCCCGGCGTTGGCACAGAGCCGCTCCACCACCGAGATGCCGCGGGGGCCCGCGCCGATCACACAGATCCGGGTGACGCCCTCCTCCGCCGGCACCGAAGCCGGCCGGGAATCCGGCACCGGATCCGGCACCGGATCCGGCACGGAAACCGGCGCCGAAGCCGACGCCGGATTCCCGGCTGTCCGGTCCTCGTTCACCCCATGGCCGGTGAACGGCCTTCCGCTGTCATTCGCCATGACACTCCTCGGGCCCCGGGCCGTACACGGAGAACAATCGGACTACCCCGCGGACGTTATGCGTATCGGGCCGGCGGCACATCACGCCAACGCGGGATATCGGCGACCTGCGGGCGGACTTCGGGCGTCCGGGGATTTCCGGAACGCCGACCCCGTACATCACGTGTATCCGTGATCCGGTACTCATCGCCGATGTGTAGAAATGAATTCGCGCAACGTCATGTGCCCCGATCATCCGGTGCGAGGACATATGCCAGCAGCGATCCAGAAGTTCGGCGGGAGTTCCTTGGCGACTCCCGAGAAAATCCGCCAGGTCGCGGAGGCCGTCGCCCGCTCCCATTCCGCGGAGCGGGGTTCGGTGGTCGTCGTCTCCGCCCGTGGCGAGGAGACCGACGTCCTCCTGGCGGCGGCCGCGGAGCTCGGTTCCGCGCCGCCGCCCCGGGAGCTCGACCAACTGCTCGTCACGGGGGAGAACGCCGCCGCCGCGCTGCTCGCCATCGCCCTGCACGACCGGGGGCTGCCCGCCGTCTCCCTGACCGGGCCGCAGGCGGGCATCGGCGTGAGCGGTACGCACGGCGCGGGGATGATCTCCGCGATCGATACGGGCCGCCTGCGCGCCGAACTGCGGCGCGGGCGGATCGTCGTGGTCTCCGGCTTCCAGGGCGACGACGGGAGAGGAGACGTGATCACACTCGGCCGCGGTGGTTCGGACACCACCGCGGTGGCGCTGGCGGCCGTGCTCGGCGCCCGCGCCTGCGAGATCCACACGGACGTTCCGGGGATCTACACCGCCGACCCCCGGGTCGTACCGGAAGCGCGCGTGCTGCCAGTCGTCGATGCGGCGGTCATGGCCGAAATGGCTTTCGCCGGGGCGCGGGTGATGCATTCGCGTGCGGTGGAACTGGCCGCGGCCAACGATCTGGACGTGGTGGTACGCGGCTCGTTCTCGGCAGAACCCGGAACCATCATCCTCGGACGGAGCACCGACATGCTCGAAACGCAGGGACCCGTCACCGCTGTCGCGCACGACATGAACATCGCGATGGCCCTCACCCGCTCGGACCGCGCACGGAACGGTCTCGCGGCGGACGTCCTCACCGAACTGGCACGGTCCGCCGTACCCATCGACCTGCTCTCCTTCGGCGTCCCGGACGGTCCGGGCTTCCGGATGGGATTCGCCGTGCCCGGCAGCCGGCTGCCCGCCGCACGGGAGGCCATCGGCAGGATCTCCGCACACCTGGGCTGCGAGACGGAGGTGGACGAGAAGGTCGGCAAGGTCTCGCTGGTGGGGGTGGGCCTGCTGAACCGGCCCGACTGCACCGCGCGGCTCCTCGCCGTCCTGGCCCGGCTGGGAACCGCCCCGAGCTGGGTCTCCTCGACCAACCTGCGGGTCTCGGTGATCATCCCCCTGGACCGGGTGCCGGAGGCGGTCAACGCGTTGCACCAGGAGTTCGGCCTCGGCCGAGACGACATCGAAGCGCAGACGCTGGTCACGGCGTGACCGGGGACGAGCGCAGAAGGAGCACCCCCATGACGCTCAACGGCTCGTTCGGCGCGCGCCTGCGCGCCCGCAAGCTCTACCGGAACTCTCCCGACCGGCTGCTGGTGGTCCCGCTGGACCACTCCGTCACCGACGGGCCCATCGCCTCCGCGGCGGGCCTGAACCACATGGTGGGCCGGCTCTCCGACAGCGGGGTCGACGCGATCGTGCTGCACAAGGGCACCCTGCGCCGGCTCGACACGGAGCCCTTCACCAGGACCTCGCTGATCGTGCACCTCAGCGTGAGCACCATGTACGCCCCCGACCCCGACGCCAAGTACCTGGTCAGCGACGTCGAGAACGCCCTGCGCCTGGGCGCCGACGCCGTCAGCGTCCATGTGAACGTGGGTTCCGCCGGCGAGGCCGCCCAGGTGGCCGACATGGCCGCCGTCGCGGACGCCTGCGACCGGTGGAACATCCCGCTGCTGGCGATGATGTATCCGCGTGGCCCCGAGATCAGCGATCCCCGGGACCTCGTGCTCATCAAGCATGTCGCCACCCTCGCCGCCGACCTGGGCGCGGACCTGGTCAAGGTCCCCTGCCCCCGCTCGGTGACGGACCTGGCCGACGTCGTGAGCGCCTGCCCGGTCCCCGTCCTGGTGGCCGGCGGACAGACCGCCGCCACCACCGAGGAACTCCTCGACGCGGTGGGCGACATCCTCGACACCGGCGTCGGCGGGCTCGCCATGGGACGCAACATCTTCCAGGCCGACGACCCGGGCAAACGCGCCCGTCAGGTGGCCGACCTGGTGCACGCCCCGCCCGTCGGGTACGGCCCGGCCGGGACTCCCGGCCCGGCCCCGCACCGGCTGCCCTAGGACCACCGAGTCACCACCTCGCCCCATCCCGATCTCACTGAGGAAGAGGACCATGAAGCTCTGCTGGCTCGATCTGCGCAAGAAGAACGACCTCACCCCCGCGATCCTGGAGGAGGCGGTCCACCAGCGGCTGGACGGTGTGGTGGCGTCCTCGGCCGCGGACCTGGCGGATCTCCCGCCGACCGTGAAAAAGGTGCTCTTCCCCGACGGCCCGGAACTCCCGGAGGACTTCGGCCAGGCCGACATCGTGATCGTCAGGCCGGAGCAGCACGGCGAGCCCGCCGCTCTCGCCGCACGCCACCCCGGCGTGGAGTTCGGCCGGTACGTGGAGATCGTCGACGCCCCGACCCTGGAGGTGGCCTGCCGGGCGGCCGCCACCGAGCGGTGGAGCCTGCTGTGGTTCCGCGACCCCACGAAGATCCCGCTGGAGATCGTCATCGCGGCCGGCAAGGCCGCCAAGGGGACCGGCAGCATCGTCACCCTCGCCCAGGACGTCGAGGAGGCCGAGATCATCTTCGGCGTGCTGGAACTCGGCTCCGACGGCGTGATGATGGCCCCCGCGAAGGTCGGCGACGCGACCGGCCTCAAGGCGTCGGCGGTCTCCCGTACCCCCGACCTCGACATGGTCGAGCTCACCATCACCGCCACCGCCCACATCGGCATGGGGGAGCGGGCCTGCGTCGACACCGTCACGCACTTCCGCCAGGACGAGGGGATCCTCGTCGGCTCGCACTCCAAGGGCATGATCCTCTGTGTCAGCGAGACCCATCCGCTGCCCTACATGCCCACCCGGCCGTTCCGCGTCAACGCCGGCGCCATCCACTCGTACACGCTGTCCCAGAACTCACGCACCCACTACCTCAGCGAACTCACCGCCGGCAGCAAGGTGCTCGCCGTCGACGTCAAGGGCCAGACCCGGGTCGTCGCCGTCGGCCGCGTCAAGATCGAGAGCCGTCCGCTGCTCTCGGTGGACGCGGTGGCGGCGAACGGGACCACGGTCAACCTGATCCTCCAGGACGACTGGCACGTCCGGGTGCTGGGCCCCGGCGGGGTCGTGCACAACAGCACCGAACTCCGGCCGGGCGACGTCGTCCTCGGCCACCTGCCCACCGCCGACCGGCACGTCGGCTACGCGATCGACGAATTCTGCCTGGAGAAGTAGGCCCGCCCACCGCCGACGGTCATCACGACGGCCCGGGGCCCGGGGAACCGATCGGTTCCCCGGGCCCCGGGCCGTTCATCGGCAGGCCCAGGCCTTTCGCTTGGATCCGGTCGGACCCCGCGAGCCCGACATGATCCAAACGAGAGGCCCTAAGCGGGCACCGCCACGATCACGCTCGTGGGCGCCCGGGTCGGCCGGGTCTCCTTGTGCCGGAACCCGGCCTTCTCGAACAGGTCCACGTACTCGGCCTCGGTCCGCACGTGCCCGGTCAGCAGGGTCAGCATCACGATGTCCTCGAACTTGCCGAAGTGCGGGGTGTCGCCCTCCGGAAGCACCTCGTCGATGATGATCAGCCGCCCCGAACCGCCCAGCGCCCGCCGGATGTTGCGCAGGATGCGTACGGCGTCGTCGTCGTCCCAGTCGTGGATCGTCCAGGACAGTACGTAGGCGTCACCGCCCGCCGGAACCGACTCCAGGAAGTTCCCGCCGACGCACTCGGCCCGCTCGGAGAGCCCCAGACCGGCCAGGACCGCCTCCGCGTCCGGCACCACCCGCGGCAGATCGTGGACCACCGCGGTCATCTCCGGGTAGCGCTGGAGCAGCGAGCCCACCAGCCGCCCGTGACCGCCGCCGACGTCGACCAGCCGGCGCACGTCCGACAGGTCGTAGGCGTCCAGCGTGCTGGAGTTGACCATCACCGACATGCTGCTCATCGCGCTGTTGAACAGCGAGGCCAGCTCCGGGTGCTCGGAGAAGTACGTCCACCAGTCCGTGCCGTGCAGGTGGTTGAAGGACGGCTTCCCGGTGCGCAGGCTGTGGGCCAGCGCCCCGAAGGAGTTCTGCCGCTGGGGCAGACCGACGTACCGCGCCAGGTCCCGCATCGACCCCGGTACGTCGCTGCGCAGCGTGGCCGCCAGCGGGGTGAGGGCGAAGGAGTGCGGTTCCACCTCCGTGAAGACCCCGACGCTCGCCAGCGCCCGCAGCCCCCGGTAGAGCGCACCCGGGTGGGTGCCGGTCCGCTCCGCGATGTCGTCCACATGGCGCACCTCGTCGCCGATGGCGTCGGCGACACCGAGGTCCGCCACGGCGATGATCAGCTGGCTCACCAGGGAGCTGTAGAGCATTTCGTACATACGGACCGGCGGAGGAACGTCGCCGGTCGGTTCGGGGTCGAACTGGTAGCGGGTCATGAGCTGCTCTCCTCGGTGCCCGGCGACGGCCGGACGAGTACGTCGGCGAAGTGTTCGCGCAGGCTGCGCTTGAGGACCTTGCCGGTGGCGCCGGTCGGGAAGTGCTCCGGCTCGGTGGCGAGCACCGCCGCGCTCAGGCCGGTGAGCCCCCGGGCGCGCAGTACGTCGTTGAGCGAGGCCAGGAGGTCGGCCGGAGCCTTCGCCCCGGGCTTCAGTAGGACCGTGGCGAAGGGCACCTGCTTGCCGAGCGGCGGGGGAGCGTCGACCGCGACGACCGCGCAGTCGGCCACCTCGGGGCGGCCGAGCAGGATCGCCTCCTCCATCGGCAGGCTGTAGACCGGCCCTTCGGCGGTGTCGATGACGTCGGGCACCCGGTCCAGATGGAAGAACCGGCCGCGCCGGTCCCGGTAGACGATGTCCCCGGTCAGCCAGAAGCCCGAGACGGACGACTTCCCCGTCAGCTCGGTGTTGCCCCAGTAACCCGGCGTGCGGGTCGGCGAGATGACGCCGAGCCTGCCCGCCCGGCCGGGGCCGAGCTGCCGGCCGTCGGGATCGAGCACGGTGGCCCGTTCGACCACCTTGACCGGCTTGCCGACGCACCGGTCGTAGTCCTGTCGCTCCGGCTCGCTGACCTTGCGGAACAGCGCCATGCCCATCTCGGAGGAGCCGAGTCCGTCGATGAACCGGGAGCCGGCGCGCGAACCCCGTCTGCCGGGCCGCCGGCCGTGCCGGATGAGGGCCTTGATGTGCGCCTCGTGCGCGGAGTCGCCCGTGTTGATCCAGGTGTGGACGTTCCCGACCGCCGAGGGCGACAGGTCGAGCCGGGCCAGTTCGGCGTACGTCTGGGGGAAGGCGACCACCAGGGTCGGCCGGAACCACCCGGCCGCGTCGTGCACCGCCTCGCCCGAGGAGTCCGCCATGACCAGGGTCGGCAGCCCCAGCAGGGTGGCCGTCATCAGATAGCTGATGCCCGCCGAGTGGGTCTGCGGCAGTGCGGACAGCATCCTGTTGGCCCCCGCGTCGGGGAAGCTCACCAGGCGGTGCCGCTTGCCGCGGAAGAACTGCCGGTGGCCGAAGGTGACGGCCTTCGGCGGCCCGGTCGTGCCGGAGGTGTGGCACAGCATCACGAGGTCGTCCTCGCCGTGCCGGTAGGGGAAGACGCCGGGCAGCGAGGGCCGGGCGGTCCGGGTGCGCGGGAAGGAGCGCAGGTCCTTCTCGAAGGCCAGGGTCTTCGGCAGCCCGCCCGACTCGCGGAGCCGGTCGATCCCCCCGGCCGTGCCGACCAGGCCGAACACGCCGATCCGGCCCAGGTACTCGGCGGCCACGGCCGGCTTCATCCGGCCGTTGACCAGGGCGGCGATGGCGCCCAGGGAGCTCAGCGCCAGAAAGTGCAGAAAGGCGTCGATGCCCTCGCCGGCGTAGACGCCGACCGGGTCGCCCTTGCGCACGCCGGCCTCGTGGTACCAGGAGGCGTACGCATCACGTATCTCCGTCAGCCGGTCGAGGCTCAGACGTTCCAGACCGTCCTCCTCCGGGCCCTCCGTGTGCTGCGTGTGCTGCGCGAGGAGGAAGGGGGCCGACGGGTCGGGGCTGACGGCACGGGCATGATCGAGGAAACTGCCCACCCCGAGGGTGGGTTCGGCCAGGAGCCGGAGCCGGGCGCGCAGCGGCATCCGAGCCGCCGGCGCGAGGCCCATGCTGATGACGCCGGTATTTTCGCGCATGCGTTCCTTCCTGGGAGAAGGGGCGAAGAGCCCTGGAAGAAGTGCGATGGAGCCTGGAAGAAGTGCGATGGAGCCCTGGGAGAGGCGCGACGGGCCCTGGGAAAGGTGCGATGGAGCCCCGGGAGAAGGTGCGACGGGGCCCTGGAAGAAGTGCGAGGGGGCCTGGGAGAAGCGCGACGGAGCCCCGGGAGAAGTGCGACGGGACCTGGGCGAACGTGCCACGGGTCCCTCCCCGCGACCGCCCTCCCCGCGACCGCCCTCCCCGCGACCGCCCTCCCCGCGACCGCCGCCGCCCGCGCGGGGGCGTGCGGCGGCGGTCGGGAGCGGTCGGGAGCGGCCGGATCAGCCCTCGTAGACCGTCAGTTCGTAACCGTCGGGGTCCTTGAACTGGAACTCCCGGCCGCAGAACCCGTCGCACGGCGGCTTCGTGATGGTCACGCCGTGGTCGGCCACCGTCTTGGCCAGACCGTCCGGGTCCTTCGCCTTGATCCACAGGACGACGCCCCAGCCGAGCTCCGTCACGGAGTCCAGGTCCACCGTGGCCTGGCGCAGGGCGATCTTGATGGGCTCGGTCTCCAGCACGGCGGCGGTGGGGACCTTGGACTCCGTCTCCTTGAAGCCGATCACCTCCGTGTAGAAGCGCCGGGCCCGTTCGACGTCACGGACCTGGAGGGTGAGGAAGTTGGGTCCGATCGCGTTCGTCATGAAGTGCCTCTCTGCCGTTGCGTCACCAACCCTTGGACGGCTCAAGTGTGTTGGGGCACGGGATACGCGGCATCACGTGTTCTCGTGAACTCGGCGAGAGCGAAAGCGGAGGAGTACAGGGGGCGGAGGAGACCGCGGAGGCGCGGCTCAGGCGGAGCCGGCCGGCGGGACCTCCTCGTGGGTCAGCACCTGCCGGGTCAGCTCGACCCGGCTGGTCACCCCGAGCTTGGTGAAGCTGTGCCGCAGATGGCTGTCCACGGTGTGCGGGGAGAGGAACAGCTTCTCCGCCACCTCCCGGTTGGTCAGCCCCTGCGCCACCAGCCGAACGACGCGCAGTTCGGACGGGGTGAGCTGGCTCCACCGGGCCCGGGGTCCCTCGACCGGGTCCAGGTCCCGGTCCCGCCCCCGGGTGCGGCGGCGCACCGTCAGGGAGCGCAGGGTCTTGCGTACGCGCAGGGCGTCGCCCCGGGCGCCGTGGTTCTGGTAGCGCGCCAGTGCCTCGTTGAGCAGCCCGATCGCCGTGCTCCGGGCCCCCGCGTCGTTCTCCGCCGTCGCCAGGTCCTCGGTGCCCGCGGCCAGCGAGAGCGGCCGGGGCCCGGACCGGTACGCCGACACGGCGGCGCGCAGCCGGTCCACGTCGTTGCACAGGACGCCCTCGGCGTGCGCGGCGGCGGCGACCGCCGAAGTCACCGTGGGGTTGCGGGTGGCGACCAGGCGCGCCGCCTCGGCGACGGCCGTGGCGCGTTCGGAGTGTCCGGCGCTCATCGCCGTACGGACCAGGCAGGCGCCCGCGTGCGGTTCCCGGGTCAGCAGCAGGGGCCGCTTCGGGACGCCGGAGTAGACGCGGGTGAGGGTGTCGAGCGCGGACTCCCGGTCGTCCTCCGCACTGTGCAGCAGGGACTTCACCCAGGACAGCTCCTCCAGCGCCGCACCGCTCGCGGCCGCCGACAGCCCGGAGGCGTGGTCGGCATGGCGGTGGGCCTCCGTCAGCTCGTTGCGGTGGACCGCCACCCGGACGCGCAGCGCGAGCGGGCCGACGGCGAGGGACGGGGCGGCGAGCCGCTCGCAGATACGCACCGCCTCGCCGGCGTCCTCGTCGGCGTCCTGGAGTCTCCCGGCCGCCAGTTTCAGCTGCGCGCGGTGGTAGTGCCACATGGGCCGCACCCAGGGCAGCGCCTCGTGGTCGGACGGGTCGCAGTGCTCGGCGAGGATCTCACCGGCCTGGTCGAACTCGTCCGACGCGGTCAGCGCGACCGCCAGCCACAGCTGGTGGTGGGCCAGGCTCGTCCGGTCCCCGTGATCGCGGGCGATCCGCAGCGCCGCGCGGGCGTGCGCGACCATCTGACCGTGGAGGCCCTGCACCTGGGCGGCCGAGTACCGCAGCGTCGTCCGGTACATCAGCTCGGCGTACCGGGCGGGCGGCGGGGCGGTGGAAGTGGCGGTTCCCCCGGCGGTGCCGGCCAGGGCGAACCGCCCGGCCGACGGCACGAACCGGGCCTCCCGGGGCGGGGCGGCCGGGGTGAGGTCGTCGCCCTCGCCGCGCCCGCCGAGCATCAGGTGTTCGAGGAAAGTGGGCGCCGGCCGGCCCTCGCGCCACAGGGCGGCGGCGGCCTCCCGGTGCAGGGCGGTCCGGGTGGGCCCGGAGAGCCGGTCGTACAGGGTCTCGCGGACCAGCGGGTGGCGGAAGGAGAGGGTGGGCCCCTCGTCCTCCAGCACCGATGCGGCGATCAGCTCGCCGATCAGCGGCAGCAGTTCCACGGGGTTGCGGCCCAGCAGCCCGGCGGCCTCGTGGATGGAGAACCTCGGCCCCAGCACGGCCACGGCATCCAGAATCCGCAGGCACTCGTGGGAGAGCCCGCGCAGATGATGGACGACGGCCTGCCGGAACGCGGGCGCGGGCTCGGCGTCGAGGAGGACGGCGACACCGTCCTGGACGGAGATTCTTCCGTCGGAGAGGGAGGTGGCGATAAGTTCGTTGAGCAGAAAGGGATTTCCGTTGACGCGGGCCACCAGGGCGAGGACGTCCTCGTCGGGGCACGCGCCGAGCAGTTCCGCGGATATCTCCGCCACGGCTTCCGGTGAGAGCGATTCCAGCCGGTGGCGTGCGGCCCCTTCCCGGATGAGCCAGTCGATGGTCTCCTGGGCATGGCCGGGTGTGCGCGAAGCGCCGCGGGCGAGTATCCACAGGACCGGCAGCGAGTCCGAGGCGTCGATCAGATTCCGCAGGGCGTCGGCGGTGAGATCGTCCACGAGGTGTGCGTCGTCCAGGGCCACGAGCAGCGGCCGGATTCGGGTGCGGCGCCGGAGGAACTCGACGATGCGGTCGACCGGGGCGAGTGGATCGAAGGACTGACGGTCGGTGAGGAGGGCGTAGTCCCGCGCGGGGAGGTTCTCCCGGAGGGCGCGGCGCAGGGTGCCGAAAGGGGCTCCGGTGTCCAGTGGTACGGCCGTGCCGGCGACGAGAGCGAAGCCCGCGGCCTCCCCGTGCATCCCGGCCAGGCGCAGCAGTTCGCTCTTTCCGGTCCCCGCGGCGCCTTCGACGACGAGGCAGCTGCCGCCCCCGGACGCCGTTCGCCCGAGGGCCTGTCGTATCTCGTAGAGGATGGTCTCTCTGCCCGGAAACGCGGGCGCGGCGGATTTCACATCGTTGCCCATCAACATCCGAAACCTCAACAGATCACGTCACTGAATTACTTCCGGCCTCCTGTCCGAGACGGCTCGGTGGCAGGCCCCAGGTGCGGCTGGGCGGCTGGGCGGGAAGAGTGTGCCTGGCGCGGTGCGTATTGCTGAGAAGTGAGTCCGACCGGAGCTGGGGGGATCCACCCCATTCACGCATACCCAAGCTGACTGAAATGTTCTTGTCACGAGTCAGTGGCCTATTGTCGGGATACCGGTGTGTGGTTGTCGCGATTTCGCTTCTCGCACGTCTGCATCCAGGCCCCCGCGTCGGGACGGGGGCCTGGATGGGCGGAACCGGGTGACCGCGGCGGGCGGGCTCAGGCTTCCAGCAGCCTCAGCCCCACCACTCCGGCGATGATCGCCACGACACAGGCCAGCCGGGCCGCGGACGCGGCCTCTCCCTGGACGATGCCGGCGCAGACGACTCCCGCCGCGCCGATGCCGACCCAGACCGCGTAGCCCGTGCCGACCGGCACCTCACGCAGGGCGAAGGTCAGCAGGGCGAAGCTCAGCATGGAGAAGGTGACGCCGATGATGCTGGGCCAGAGCTTGGTGAAGCCGTTCGATTCCTTCAGGGCCAGGGCCCATACGATCTCCAGGAGACCGGCCACCGTCAGGATCACCCACGCCATCGCTCCTCCCCTCGTCCGTGTCGCCGGTCCGTCGGTGGTCATGGCGACGCACCGTCACTCGCTGTCCGTCGCCGTCCGGCGACCCGGTCGCGGTCAGGCGGTGTAGCCACCGTCGACCGCCAGTGAGGTACCGGTGATCCACTGGGCGTCCGGACCGGCGAGGAAGGCCACGGCCTTCGCGGTGTCGGCCCCCGCGCCCAGCACCTTCGCCGCGGTCCTCAGACGCTCCTCCTCGGCCTCGTCCGTGCCGTCCGGGTTCATGTCGGTGACGGTGGGCCCGGGGTCCACGATGTTCGCGGTGATCCCCTTGGACGCCACGTCGTGGGCCAGCCCCTTGGTGAAGCCGATCAGCGCCGACTTGCTCATGGCGTACAGCGTCACGTCCGGCACCGGCACCCGGTTGGCCCAGCAACTGCCGATGCTGATGATGCGTCCGCCGTGTCCCAGGTGGGGGATGGCGGCCTGGGTGGCCAGGAAGACGGCCCGCACATGGACGGCCAGCGTGCGGTCGATCTCCTCCAGCGTCACGCCCTCGATCGGGCCGTAGGGGAAGATCCCGGCGTTGTTCACCAGGATGTCGAGCCGGCCGAGCTCGGCCGCGGTCTGCTCGACGGACCGGACGACGGCCGCCGGGTCCGCACTGTCGGCCTGGATGGCCAGGCCCTTGCGTCCGAGGGCCTCGATCGACTTGACGACCTCCTGGGCCTTGTCGGCCGCGCTCACATACGTCAGGGCGACGTCGGCGCCCTCCTCCGCCAGTCGGAGGGCCGTCGCGGCACCGATGCCGCGGCTTCCTCCGGTCACCAGTGCCACCTTGCCCGCAAGCTGAGGCATCTCGCTCCATTCACGCTAAGGTATATATCTAGGTCGGACGATCCAGAAATACTAAACAGGCAGGATGACCGGGGGTCAACCCTTCCCCGAGGAGGCTGAGATGGCCGAAAGAGGCCGACCGCGCGCGTTCGACCGCGCCGCGGCACTGCGGCGTGCGATGGAGACGTTCTGGGAGTTCGGGTACGAGGGCGCGAAGCTCACGGACCTGACCGCCGCCATGGGCATCAACTCCGCCAGCCTGTACAACACCTTTGGCTCGAAAGAGCAGTTGTTCCGCGAGGCCGTCGCGCTCTACGACCGCACCACGGGTTCGGCGACCAACCGGGCCCTGCGCGAGGCGCCGACGGCGCGCGCCGCCGTGGAGGCCATGCTGCGCGGCAACATCGACACCTTCACCGACCCGGGGACGCCCAGCGGCTGCATGATCGTGCTGTCGGCCACGAACTGTTCGCACCAGAACAGGAAAGTGGCCGAGCATCTGGCCTGGTGGCGGCGGACCTCGGTCGGGGAGCTGGAGAAGCGGCTCGAACGAGCCATCGAGGAGGGTGAGTTGGCTCCGGGCACGGACGTCCGCTCGATCGCCGCCTTCTACGCGACGATCCTGCACGGGCTGTCGATCGAGGCCCGCGACGGCGTCTGCCTGGAACGGCTCCGCTCCACCGTGGACCACGCGGTGGCCCTGTGGGACTCCCTGGTGCGGCAGCCGGCCCCGCGGCCGACGGTGGGCTGACGGCCGGCCCCCGCCTCGGGGGCTTCCTGACGGGCTCCGTCGCCGGCCTTCTCCCGCCCGATGCCGCCGCCGCCGCCACCGCCGCCGCCACCGGCGGCGGTGCCCTCTGCGTGACGGGCGTGTCCGGCGTGACCGGGGTGCCCCTGCTCGCGCTGAAGTGGCGGGTTTTCGCCCGCTACGGCACCCGTGACCCTCAGCCGTAGCTCGTAGGCGCAGCCGGTGGTGGCGTCGCTCAGCCGACGATCGAGCGGGCGAACCCCAGCTCCAGGAGGTCCTGCGGGCGCAGCCGCAGCTGGTCGGCGGTGGCGCCGGTCTCCGACGGCGGCCGCTTGAGGATCGCGGCGGCCAGTTCCGGGGCGATGACGGAGAAGTAACTGTCCGCCGTGACATGGGTGTTGTCCGGCGCGGCGAGCGCCAGCGCCCCGCCCGAGCCGCCCTCGCCGATCACCAGCGTCGTCACCGGGACCCGGGCCGAGGCGATGGCCGCGAACGTGTCCGCGATGGCCGCGCCCGCCCCCGCCCGCTCCGCCTCGGCGTCGTTGGCCGCGCCCGGGGTGTCGACGAGGGTGAGGACGGGGACGCCGAGCCGGTCCGCCAGTCTGATCGTCCGGGCCGCCGCCCGGTATCCGGCCGGGCGGGTCGGGGTCCCGCACTGGGCGACGTACGCGACGGGCAGCCCGTCCGGGCGCAGCCCGAAACCGCACAGCAGCCCCGGGTCCGTGCCGCCGCACCGGTCCCCGTGAAGGGGGAGCCGTACGGCGAAGTGGTCGGCCAGATACGCCTCCGCGCGCGGCCGCCGCGGATCACGGGCCCGCGCCACCGCGTCCCGCCCGGTCTCCGGCAGCGGGGCCGCCGACAACGCACGGGGCAACGGGGCGGCGGGGAGGACGTCGTGCGGGCCGAGCGCGCGCAGCCAGTGCGTCACCGTGGCGGCCAGCTCTCCCGGCGGGACGACCGCGTCCACCTGGCCCGCCGCGAACTGGCCCTCGGCGCTGTACGCGTGAGGATCCGCACCCGGCGGCCGTACCCGGGAACCGGCGAAACCGACCTGCGCGCCGGGCAGCGCCAGCACCACATCGGCGCCCGCCCCCACCGTGGCCCAGCCGCCGCCGGTCGTCGGGTCGCGGACCGCGGCGATCTGCGGGAGCCCGGCCGCGCGCAGCCGGGCGGAGGCGGCGGCCACCCGCTGGAGCTGGGTGAGCGCGACCATGCCCTCCTGCATCCGGCTGCCGCCGGTGGCGACGAGAGCGAGCAGGGGCAGCCGCCGGGTCAGGGCCAGTTCGTACGCGGCCGCCAGGCGGTCTCCGGTCAGCCGGCCCAACGAGCCGCCCAGGAAGCCGAATTCGAAGGAGAGCAGGACGCACGCCCGGTCTCCGACGACCCCGGTGCCGTACACCACGGACTCCTCCTCGCCGGTCCGTGTCCCGGCCCGTTCCCGCGCCGCGTCGTACCCCGACCAGCCGAGCGGACCGTCCGGCGGCAGGGGGCGCGGCGGCGGGCGGTGCTCGGTGAAGCCCGCGCCAGCGGTGAGCAGCGCGATCATCTCCCGGGCCGTCGGCCGGAAGGGGGCTTCGTCGTGCTGGGTGAGGGATTCATCCGGCATGGAGCGACCTCTTCATGATCTTGCCCAGGTCGTTGCGGGGCAGGGCGTCCAGATAGCGCACGGTGCGCGGGCGTTTGTGCGGGGCCAGCTGGTCCGCCACATGGTCCGCCAGCTCCTCGGCGAGCGGCGGAGCGCCGGGGTCGGCCGCGACCACCCAGGCCACGACCCGTTCGCCGAGGTCCGGGTCCTCCTCGCCGGTCACGGCCGCTTCCCGGACCCCGGGGTGGGTGAGGAGCACGTTCTCGATCTCACCCGCGCCGATCTTGTAGCCGCCGCTCTTGATCAGGTCGGTGGCGCTGCGCCCGACGATCGTGACGTACCCGTCGGCGTCCACCGTGCCGATGTCGCCCGTACGGAACCAGCCGTCCGCCGTGTGCGCGGCGGCGGTGGCGTCGGGCCGGTTGAGGTAGCCGGTGAACAGATTCGGGCCCCGGACCTGGATCTCACCGATCGCCCCGGCCGTGTCGAGCACCGTGCCGTCCTCCTCCGTCAGGCGCAGCTCCACCCCGGCGAGCGGCGGGCCCACCGTGCCGGGGCGCGGGGCGCCGTCCGCCCGGATCCCCGTGTTCATCAGGGTCTCCGTCATCCCGTACCGCTCGATCACCCGGCGCCCGGTCGCCGCCGCGATGCGCTCGTGGTCGTGCACGGGCAGCGCCGCCGACCCGGAGACCAGCAGCCGGGCCCCCGTCAACGCCCTTGCCAGTACGTCCCGTTCGGCGCTGCCCGCGGGCTCGTCCAGCACCTCCGCCAGCCGGTGGTACATCGTCGGCACACCGAACAGCATCGTGCCCCCGGACCCCAGCTCGCGGGCCGCGCCCTGGGCCGAGAACTTCCCCAGGTGGCGCACGGAGCCGCCGCGCCGCAGCGGGCCGAGGACGCCCAGGATCAGGCCGTGGACGTGGAACAACGGCAGAGCGTGGACCAGGACGTCGTCGCCGGTCCACCCCCAGGCGTCCTCCAGCGCGTCCAGTGACGCGGCGATGGCCCGGCGGGGCAGGACGGCCCCCTTGGGCGGGCCGGTGGTGCCCGAGGTGTAGACGATCAGGGCGGGGGACTCGGGGTCCGCATCGCCCGCCCCGTGCCCCTTCGGGGCTTCGGTCTCCGTCCGCGCGTCCACCGTCACGCGCCGCAGCTTCTCCAGCGCGGGCGGCAGCACGTCGTCCGGGCCCGCCAGCACGGCCGTGGGCTCGCTGTCGGCCAGGATGTGCGCCAACTCGCGTTCTCCGGTACGGGGGTTGAGCGGGACGGCCGGGACCCCGGCCCGCAGCGCCGCCACCACCGCGAGCACCGTCTCCGGCGTCGGGGTGGCCCAGACGGCGACCCGGCCCGCGTCCGCGATGCGGGCGGCGAGCGTGGCGGAGGCCCCGGCCAGCCGGCCGTAGGTCAGGGAGACACCCCCGAAGCGGACGGCCTCCCGGGAGGCTGCCGGGCCGGCGGGGGACTGGAGCGCGGGAAGAAGGTGGGTCACACCGGGAGCCTAGGGCGTCGGGGGAAGCCCCGCCGAAATCGATGTACGGGGCACCCAACCGCGCTTTCGGTGTGAGCCCGGCAAGCGGGAGCCGGAGCGCACACGCACACGCACATGCACGCTCGGCGCGAAGCGTGTCCCGGAGCGGGACGAGCGGGAAGCCGATCACGATCGTCGCCGCGTTCCACGCCCGGAAGGGCGGACCGGAAGGGCAGGGGTGTCCACAGGGGCGGGTCAAGGGTGCGGGGCGCCCACGCCCCCCGGGCTGCGCCGGCCCGGGGCAGAGAGTTCCCTCAGCCAATATCGTCACAAGCTGGGACAATCGCGGTATGGATCGGCTGGACAGGGAAATCCTCGGCATTCTCCAGGAGGACGCCCGGATCTCGTACCGGGATCTGGGCGTACGTGTGGGACTCAGCGCCAACGCGGCGGGCGACCGGGTCCGCCGGATGCGCCGTGACGGGGTCATCCGCGGCTTCACCGTCATCGTCGACCCGGCCGCAGACACCCGTTCGGGCCTGGTCGTCTTCATCGATGTGACGCTGCGCCTCGACACGACGAACGAGGAGTTCGAGCGCTCGGTGCTGATGCTGCCCGGGATCACGGAGGTGGTGCACGTGACGGGCGGCCACGACTATCTCGTACGGGCCACCGCCGCCGACCCGGGAGCGCTGGACACCCTGCTGCGCCGGCTGAAGCGGGAGGCGGGCATCGCCCACTCCAACACCCGGATCGCCCTGCGGGCGGCCCCGAAACGCTGAGGCCCCCGGCAATCCCTTACTGTCAGACCGGGGCCTGCCAGGTCACCGTCGTCGGCCGGCCGTCCTCGCCGCGCCCGTCGTCCGCGACCACCAGCCGCACCCCGGTCCGCCCGTCCGGCAGCCGGACCGTGGCGTCCACCTCCACCTCGATGGCCGAGACTCCTGGCCTGCGGTGCGCGGCGGCCAGCGCCCCGCGCAGGGCGGCCAGCAGCTCCCGGCCCGTCTCCTCGCCCACCAGGGTGTCCACCGCCCCGGTGAACTGCACCGACGGCGGGAAGCCCAGCAGGGCCGCCGCGCCCCCGGTCTCGCGCAGCACCCGGCCCCGGAAGGTGCTCGGGGCCTCGGCGGGCGGCTGCTGGAGGGCGAAGATCGCGGTGCGGACCTCCTGGATGGTGGAGTCCAGCTCGTCCACGGCCCGGCCCAGCAGAACGCCGGCCTCCGCCTCGCCGCCGTCCCCGGCTTCCGCTTCCCGGCCGTCGCCGGCCTGCGCCCCGCCGCCGTCCCCGGTCTGCGTCTCCCCGCCGTCCGCGGCTTCCGCCTCCCGGCCATCGCGGGTCCTGGCCCCGCCGCCGTCCCCGGTGCCGTGGGTCTCCTCCGAAGCGGCCCGCCGCCGGGTCGACTCCAGCATCATCTCGGTCGCGAAGAGCCGCTGGACCACCAGATCGTGCAGGTCACGGGCGATCCGGTCGCGGTCCTCGTACACCGCGAGCTGCTCCCGGTCGGCCTGCGCGTCCGCCAGCACCAGCGCCAGCGCCGCCTGCGAGGCGAACTGGGTCGCCAGCAGCCGGTCCACGTCCGTGTACGGCCGCTCGCCGCGCCGCCGAGGCAGGGCGAGCGTGCCGATCAGCCGCCCGCCGCTCTGCAGCGGCAGCATCATGCTCGGCCCGAACCGGGAGCGTACGCCGGTGGTCATCCGGGGGTCGGTGGCCGAGTCGTCGATGAAGACCGGTTCGCCGCCGAGCAGCTGCACCAGCACGGCGGAACCCGGCTCGATCACCGTGCCGACGATGCCCGCCGGATCGTCCGGCGTGGACGCGGTGACGATCTCCATCCCGCCTCCCTCCGTCGGCTGGAGGATCACCCCGGCCGACGCGCCCGCCAGTACCCGGGCCTGCTCGGCCACCGTCATCAGCGCGTCGGCCGCGTCGGTGCCGGTCAGCAGGGCCGTGGTGACGGCCGCCGCTCCCTCGATCCAGCGTTCGCGCTGCCGGGCGCTCGCGTACAGCCGGGCGTTGCCGATCGCGATGCCGGCCTGGGCGGCGAGGACCCGCAGCAGGGCCAGGTCCGTGTCGGTGAACGGCCCCGACGGTTTCCGGGCGAGGCAGAGATGGCCGAACACCTCGGTGTGCACCAGGATCGGGGCCCGGAGGAAGCTCCGCACCGGTGTACGGCCCGGCGTACGGCCCGGCGTACGGGCTTGCCGGGGGTCCTTGACCAGGGCGGCGGGTCCCCCGGAGGCGTCGTCGGGGAAGAGGTCGAGGTGTTGCCGCTCCGCCTTCGTCATCCCGGCGGTGTACAGCCCGTCGATCCGGTCCCGGTCCGGGTCCAGTACCCCGAGCGCACCGTGGCGGGCCCCGGTGAGGGCGATGGCGGTGTCCACGATCTGCTGGAGGGTGGAGCCCAGCTCCAGGTCGCTGCCGACGCTGAGGACCGCCTCCAGGAGCATCGGCAGCCGCCCGGCCGCGGCCGGACCGGGCTCCACGGGCCCTTTCACCCGAGCCGTCCGCATCGTCCGTGCCGGCGTCCGGTCCCTGCCG
Source organism: Streptomyces sp. NPDC048142 (assembly GCF_043202835.1). NCBI lineage: Bacteria > Bacillati > Actinomycetota > Actinomycetes > Kitasatosporales > Streptomycetaceae > Streptomyces > Streptomyces sp. NPDC048142. Next base: position 286,961 of record NZ_JBIDBC010000003.1, on the reverse strand, counting down.
ACGGTCTCACCCCGCGAGCGGGTTGAGGACCATCGGCTGGATCTTGCCGTCCAGCATCGCGCCCAGGCCGAGCACCGAGCAGACGTCGGGGCGCTCCGCGATGTGCACCGGCATCCCGGTCGCGTCGCGCAGCATCTGGTCGAGGCCGGGGAGCAGCGCGCTGCCGCCCACCATCATGATCCCGCGGTCCGCGAGGTCGGCCACCAGATCGGGCGGGCAGTCGCGGAGCACCTTGCCCACCCCGTCGAGCACCGCCGTGAGCGGGGTGTGGATGGCCTGCCGTACGGCGGCGGTGTCGACCTGCACCGAGCGGGCGAGGCCGGTCGCCACGTCGCGGCCGTGGATCTCGGTGAGGGCGGGGCCGGTGAGCTGGAGGCCGTTGCCGTGCAGTGCCAGCTGGAGCGGGCGCACGGACTGGCTCGGGAGCAGCAGCTCGTGGTGCTGGCGCAGATGCTGGATGATCGCCTCGTCGATCGCGTTGCCGCCCACCGGGATCCGGGCGGCGGTCACGATCGAGCCGAGCGAGAGCACCGCGATCTGGGTGGTGGCGGCCCCGCACACCATGATCATGGTGGCGGTCGGCTGCTCGACCGGCAGCCCGCAGCCCACGGCCGCCGCGATCAGGGTGTCCACCAGCTCGACCCGGCGGGCGCCGAGCCCGACCAGGGTCTCCACCGTCGCGCGCTGGGCCAGCGGATCCGCGTCGTGCGGGGTACAGGCGGCGGCGCGCAGCCGGGGCTTGCGGCGCAACTGGCGGCGGAGCTTGTCGCCCAGCAGGTGGCGCAGCATCCGCTGGGCCATCTCGATGTCGACGACGGTCCCCCCGGACACCGGGCGGGCCACCCGGATGTACTCGGGGGTGCGGCCGGTCATCTGCTCGGCGAGCGCGCCGACGGCGATGAGGGAGCCGTTACGGGTGTTGACGGCGGCGACGCTCGGCTCGTCGACGACGAGCCCGAGCCCCTTGATGTACACCCGGGTCCTCGCGGCCCCCAGATCGACGGCGACATGGCAACGCTGCAACTGCTCAAGGCTGACGGTCACGGAGAGTTCTCCCGAGAGCGCGGATGGGGGCACCGGCGGCAGCCGGTCTCTCCTTGCATGGTCGCGCTCTCCCGTCCGCCGCGCGCGCTGAGCTGCGCCGTAAGGGGGGCAGAAGCTGACGGCTCCTCAGTTCTCCCTCGGTTCTCCCCTGACTCCGCTTCGGCTCCTCGCAGGGGCCTCCTCGGCTGCTCCCCGGGTCATCGGGCCGGAAGCAGCCGCTGGAACAGGCCCCAGGTGAACTCGGCGACGCGCTCCCGGCCGGTGGCCGGGTCGGTGACGGCCAGCGACCACCGGGTCGGGGCGCTGCCCTCCATCGGCCGGGCCGGGGGAAAGGCGCGGGCCGCCTCGTCCACGGTGCACGACCACGGGCGCAGCGCGTCCGTCGAGGTCAGCTCGGGCCCGGCCGCGCCCGGGGCCCGGACCAGCCACTCGTTCCACACGGCCCCGCCGGGACCGGCCATCACCTCGAACCGCAGGTCCGGCCAGAGCGGCACCGGCCACAGCAGCGCCTCGCACGCCAGGTCCCCGACCCGGCGCGGCAGGGTCAGTTCCGGTTCGCCGAGCACCGAGCGGTAGCGCCGCAGCGATCCCCGCCCCCGGGGTGCGCGCACCATGGCCTGCCAGCGGCGGTTGGCCTCCCGCAGATCGGCGAGGGAGGCGCTCAGCTCGTGCCGGGCCTCCTCGACCAGGCCGGGCTGGTGGTCGGCCATCCGACGCAGCAGGACGAGCTGGAACTGGAGGGGGCCGAAGGGGGTGGGAGCGGTCATGCCTCCCATCCTCCCGCGTGTCAGGCGTATCGGACCGGGTGTCCGCGGAATCCGGACTTCCTCACAGGATCCACACCTGTGCGGCTTCCCCGGTGGTTCCGCGCACGCCTACTCTGCGGGCGCCATGGATTACTGCCACCCGTGCCGACGGCATCTCAACGGAGCCCTGGCCTGCGCCGGGTGCGGAACTCCCGCCGAGGCGCTGGGCCCCTACGCCGTGCCCGTGCCCGTGCCCGCGTCCGCCGGGCCCACACCGGACGGGCCGGACAGGACGGACGGGACGGCCGCCCTGACCGACGCGTCCGAATCCCGACGCGGCACCCGGCGGAAAGCGACACGCGAGTCCCGGCGCGGAGCCGTACACGAGTCCCGGCATGACGCCGCACGCGAAGCCGTACACGAGTCCCGGCACGAGGCCTCACGCCACGCCCCACGAGACGCCCGCCCCGGTTCGCGGCGGCGGGCCCGCGGCAGCCATCGCCGGCGCGGCCGGACCGTGCTGCTCGCCGCCCTCGGGCTGCTCCTCGCGGCGGGCGCGCTGGGCCTGGCGGAACTGGCCATGGAGCCCGCGCGGGAGGACACCGCCGCCGACTTCGTACGCGAGGCGCCGGGCGGCCCGACCGACGCCCCGCCCCGGCGGCCGTCCGCCGACGCACCCCACGATCCCGGCCCGGTCGGATCGCGGGCCGGGGCGGCCGCGGGCCCCGGCACGGACGACTCACCGGCGGGCACCCGCAGCGGGAGCCCCTCGGAGTCGCCGAGCCCCGAGGCCTCCGCCACGGACGAGCCCACCGCCTCCCCGGACCCCGGGAAGGCGGACCCGTCCGACGCCTCCGGCAGCCCGACCGCCGGCCTGCCGGGACCGGGCGACCCGCAGGAGCCGACGACCGCGCCCGCACCCCCGCCCCCGGCCGGGCCGACGTCCACCCCAACCCCGTCCCCGTCCCCGACCTGCACCCGCTTCCTGTGGTGGTGCACGTAAGCACAGTCCTGGTGCACGTCAGCGCAGCCCGGACACATCGGCACGGCCCGGACAGGCTCTAGAGGGGCGACACGCCCTATGAGGGGTGACAGACCCTAGAGGGGCGCCTCGCCCAGCATCCGGCGCAGCAGGTCCCGCAGGACCGTGCGCTCGGCGTCGGAGAGCCCCGCCAGCGGCTCCCGGGCGAAGTCCAGCGCGTCCCGCAGCTCGCGGGCCGTGCGCCGGCCCTTCTCCGTCGGGGCGGCCAGCTTCACCCGCCGGTCCGCCGGGTCGGGCCTGCGCTCGACCAGTTCCCGGTTCTCCAGCCGGTCGACGATCCCGGTGACGTTCGACGGCTCGCACTTCAGCCTGACGGCGATCTTCCGCATCGGCAGGGGCTCCAGTGAGAGCAGCCCGAGCACCCGTGCCTGCGCGCCCGTGAGGGAGTGCTCGGCGGCGGCCCGGTCGTACTCCTCGTGGTAGCGCGCCACGACGGTTCCGATGAGCTCGACGACCTCAAGGGTCAGGGTGTCTGTGCGAGTGGCCATGGACGACAGCGTACCGATTTACTTGACAACATGAAATATTCAAGAGCATGGTTGTTTCATGTCATGAAGCTTTCGCGCCAGTGGGCGCGGAAGCCTCCCCCGTAGGACATTGAGGAGAACCCGAGCCCATGTCTGCAGCACTTCCCACGTCCAGCCGTGAATGGCACCTCGTCGCCCGCCCGCACGGCTGGCCCAAGGCCGAGGACTTCGCGCTGCGTGAGGCCGCGGTCGCCGCTCCGGCCGAAGGCCGCATCCTCGTCCGCAACAAGCACTTCTCGGTCGACCCGTACATGCGCGGCCGGATGAACGACGTGAAGTCCTACACCCCGCCCTTCAAGCTCGACCACCCCATGGACGGCGGCGCGGTCGGCGAGGTCATCGCCTCGAACGCCGAGGGGATCGCCGTCGGCGACCACGTCCTGCACGGACTCGGCTGGCGTGAGATCGCCGACCTGCCCGCCAAGCACGCGGTCAAGGTCGACCCCGACCTCGCGCCGCTCTCCGCCTACCTCGGTGTGCTCGGCATGACCGGACTCACCGCCTACGCGGGCCTGTTCGAGGTGGCCTCCTTCAAGGAGGGCGACGCGGTCTTCGTCTCCGGCGCGGCCGGCGCCGTCGGCAGCCAGGTCGGCCAGATGGCGAAGCTCAAGGGAGCCTCCCGGGTCATCGGTTCCGCGGGCTCCGACGAGAAGGTCAAGCTCCTCGTCGAGGAGTACGGCTTCGACGCCGCGTTCAACTACAAGAACGGGCCCGTCCGCGACCAGCTCAAGGAAGCCGCCCCCGACGGCATCGACGTCTACTTCGACAACGTCGGCGGCGAGCACCTCGAAGCCGCGATCTCCTCGCTCAACGTGCACGGCCGCGCCACCATCTGCGGCATGATCGCCCAGTACAACGCGACCGAGCCGACCCCCGGCCCGAACAACATGGCGATGATCATCGGCAAGCGGCTGCGCCTTCAGGGCGTGCTCGTCAAGGACCACGCCGACCTCCAGGCGCAGTTCGTCCAGGAGGTCGCCGGCTGGCTGGCCTCCGGTGAGCTGAAGTACCAGGAGACGACGGCCGAGGGCATCGAGAACGGCTACGACGCCTTTGTGGGGCTGCTGCGCGGCGAGAACACCGGGAAGATGATCGTTTCCCTGGTCTGACCCGGTCCGGAGGCCCGGTGCGCCGACCCTTCCCGGCCCGGTGCACCGAGCCCTTCCACCTCGGTGCACCGAGCCCTTCCACCTCGGTGCACCGAGCCCTCCCGCCCAGGCCGTCCCCGGTCACCCGTTAGGCTCATCCCCAGGCTGTCGCGATCGTGGGCGCGAGTCGCGGCGCACCAACAGGAGGAATCCTCACACCATGACCATCCAGAAGATCGACGTCGCCTACACCGCCGTCGCCACCGCCGAGAACGGCCGCGACGGCCGGGTCTCCTCGGACGACGGTCAGCTCGATGTCGTCGTCAACCCGCCGAAGGCCTTGGGCGGCAGCGGCGCGGGCACCAACCCCGAGCAGCTCTTCGCGGCCGGCTACAGCGCCTGCTTCCAGGGCGCGCTGGGCGTCGTCGCCCGCCAGGAGAAGGCCGACATATCCGGCTCGACCGTGACCGCCTCGGTCTCCATCGGCAAGACCGAGGCCGGCGGCTTCGGCCTGGAGGTCGCGATCAGCGCCTCCATCCCGAACGTCGACGCCGCCACCGCGCAGGCGCTCATCGAGAAGGCCCACCAGGTCTGCCCGTACTCGAACGCCACCCGCGGCAACGTCAACGTCGAGCTCACGGTCGGCTGACCGCGGAGCCGCCGCTGACCACAGCGTCGCGCGAGGACCGCACCCCGTCCCGGGGTGCGGTCCTGGGGGGCGCCTTCCGTACGCCAGTACGCTGACGCCCATGAGTGATCTCGGGGCGGGTTTCGGCTACTTGATGAAGGGGCAACGCCGGGTTGCCCAGCACGGACGATGGTTCGGCTTCGGGCTGCTGCCGGGACTCGTCACCCTCGTCGTCTACACCGGGGCCCTGATCGGACTCGGTTACGGAGCCGACGACTTCGTCGGCTGGGCGACCCCGTTCGCCGACGACTGGTCCTCGCCCTGGCAGGGCCTCCTGCGCACCGGGCTGACCGCGCTCGTCTTCGTCTTCGGCCTGTTCCTCGCGGTCATCACCTTCACCGCCGTCACCCTCCTGGTCGGCCAGCCCTTCTACGAGTCGCTCTCCGAGGAGGTCGACCGCAGCGAGGGCGGCGAGGTCCCCGAGTCAGGACTGCCGCTCTGGCAGGACCTGTGGATCTCCGCCCGCGACTCCGTACGCATCCTGCTGCGCGTCGCCCTGTACGGGATCATCCTCTTCGCCTGCGGTTTCATCCCCGTCGTCGGGCAGACCGTGGTCCCTGCCATCGGCTTCTGCGTCTCCGGCTACTTCCTGGCCGAGGAGCTGACCGCCGTCGCCCTCCAGCGTCGGGGCATGGTCCTCAAGGACCGCCTCGTCCTGCTGCGCGGCCGCCGGATGCTGGTGCTCGGCTTCGGCGTCCCGCTGACGCTGGCCTTCCTGGTCCCGTTCGTCGCGGTGTTCCTGATGCCGGGAGCCGTCGCAGGGGCCACCCTCCTGGCCCGCGACCTGGTGGACCCGGACGCGGCGACGGACCCGGACCCCGAAACCACCGACAGCGGTGACGCGCGGGCCCCCCGGGCGTGGTCCGCATGACCGAGCTGCTGGCGGTCGCCGCCATCACCGTCCTCGCGGTCATCTCCCCGGGCGCCGACTTCGCGATGGTCGTCCGCAACAGCTACCTGTACGGGCGTACCACCGGCGTCCTCGCGGCCACCGGCGTCGCGGCGGGCGTCCTGGTCCACGTCACGTACACGATGCTCGGCGTCGGGCTGCTCATCGCCTCCTCGACCGCCCTGTTCACCGCGGTCAAACTGGCGGGCGCCGCGTACCTGATCTACATCGGGGTACGCACCTTCATGGCCCGCTCCGACCTCGACGTCGACCTGACGGACCGGCCGGGGCTCTCCCCGTTCGGGGCGCTGCGCAGCGGGTTCCTCACCAACGCCCTCAACCCGAAGACGACCCTGTTCGTCGTGGCGACCTTCACCCAGGTCGTCGGCCCCGGCACCGCCCTGTGGCAGCAGGCGGGCTATGGCCTGTTCATGTCGATCGCCCACCTCGGCTGGTTCGCCCTGGTCGCGCTGTTCTTCTCGCACGCCCGGCTGCGCGGCGCGATGCTCCGCCGCCAGAAGGCGCTGAACCGGTCGATCGGCTCGGTCCTGGTCGGCCTCGGCGTCACCCTGGGCCTGGCCCGCTGAAGACGACCCGGGAGCGGAACGGAGAGCCACCCGCACAGCCACCCGGAGATCGGACCGGAGATCGGACCGGAGATCGGACCGGAGATCGGGCCGGAGAGTGGACCGCCGGGAGGATCAGTCGAAGTAGGACTCCAGCGTCCCGCGCCGCCGCACATCGAGCGTCGCGCAGTGGAAGGAACCGCCGAACGGCGCGTAGTGCATCAGGTCGCCCGGGATCGGCTCGAAGCCCCAGCGTTCGAGCGCCCGCAGCATGCCGGTGTGGTGCCGTTCGGCGATGACCCGCTTCTCGTCGACCATGAGAACGTTCATGCTGAGCCACCGGCCGCACAGCGACGTCATCCTCAGCAGCCGTTCGTCGATCGGGTCGGGCTCGGGGGCGACCAGGATGTCCCAGGAGTCCAGGACGGCGGGCAGCCGGTCGGGGTCGATGTACTCGGGGTTGATCAGGGCCTTGCCGGGCGCGAGCAGCAGGAACGTCGTGTCGATGTGCATGGGGGTGCGGCAGCGGCTGCCGATCTCGTGGATGCGGTAGCCGGGCCCCAGATGGCGGCGCAGCCACTCGATGCCCATGCTGTTGGTGACGTTGGAGCGCGTCACGAAGAGGTCGCGCCCGGCCCGTACGAAATCGGCCGCGTCGAAGACCGGCTCGAACTCGGTCAGGATGTACCGCATCGGCTCGTCGGCCCCGGGCGTACGGAACTCCTTCTCGAACAGCTCGTCGGTGAGCTGCGGCTTCGGGGCGGCGGTCCAGCGGGCGCCGCGCCGGAAGTAGTCCTTGAGCAGCGTCCGGTAGGAGTGCGTCTCGAAATACCGGCAGGGCCACGCCATCGGGGTCTCGATGATCTCGTCGCCGATCACGAGCATGCTGTCGCGCGGGCAGGTGTTGCAGAAGCCGCGCGAGGACCAGTCGGGAGTGGCGAAGCGGCGCCGGTGCTCGACCGCGTCCGGACGGGTGACGGTGATGCCGAGGGAGTGGAGAAGCGCGACGAACCGCTCCAGTTCCTGCTGGGCCGGCTCGACCAGCCGCCGCGGGTACATGCGGCCGGAAGCCATCCCCTGGAACCGGGCGGCCCAGGGCGGGATGTTGCAGGACACCACCGGATGACGGGAGGGGATCGTCGCCTCGTCCAGACGCCCGACGATGATCTCCTCCAGCGGGTCCCACTCGTTGTGGGAACTGACCGGGGAGACGTCCGTGCCCGCCGCCGCACCGCCGGGCCTCCGCTCCACCGTCATGATCAGCCACCTTCGATCGCCGACCGGCACGTCACGCTACCCATGGTGAAGGGAGCGAGCGGGTTCCCGCCATTCGTCGGCCGCCGGAGCTCGGCGGTCGCCGGAGATCAGCCGCCGCCGGGGCTCAGCGGCTGCCGGAGATCAGCCGCCGCCGGAACTCGGCCGCCGCCGGGGCTCAGCGCACCGAGAACGCGTACTCGGTGCGCGAGACGAACTCCTCGCCCGGCCGGAGCACCGTCGACGGGAACTCCGGCCGGTTCGGCGAGTCCGGGAAGTGCTGGGTCTCCAGCGCGATCCCGGCGCACGGCCCGAACGGCCGCCCGTCGAAGTGGTCGGACGTGTACAGCTGGAGCCCCGGCTCGCTCGTCCGTACCGTCAGCACCCGCCCGGACGCCGCGTCGTACAGCTCGGCGGCGACGGCGTCCGTCCCCTTCGGCCCCGCCGCCCGCTCCTCCAGCACGAAGTTCTGGTCGTACCCCGCACCCACCGCCCGCATCCGCCGGAAGTCGAACCGGGTCCCCGCCACCGGCAGCAGCTCACCGGTCGGCACCGACGCCGCGTCCACCGGCGTGATGTGCCCCGCCGCGATCCGCAACTGCTGACCCAGCGCGCTCCCGCTGTCCGCGCCCGCCAGGTTCCAGTGCAGATGGCTGGTCGGGTTCAGCACGGTCGGCGCGTCGGCCACCGCCCGGTAGCCGAGCCGCAGCGCCCCGCCCGGCCCCAGGGTGTACGTCACCGAGAGGTCGAGCCGCCCCGGATACCCCTCGTCCCCGTCCGCCGAGACCAGGGAGAGCCGCACCCCGTCCGGGACCGCCACCGCGTCCCACACCCGCTTGTCGAAGCCCCTGGCCCCGCCGTGCAGATGAGTGTCGCCCTCGTTGGCCGTGAGGCGGTGCGTACGCCCGTCCAGGACGAACGACGCGCCCCCGATCCGGTTCGCGTACCGCCCGACCACCGCGCCGAAGTAGCGGTCCGGGGACTCCTCGTAGCCCCCGACCTCCGGCAGCCCGAGCGCCACGGGGGCCCGGGAGCCGTCCCGGCCCGGCGCCTCCACCGACTGCACGATCGCGCCGTAGGTCAGGACCCGCACGCGGACCCCGTCCCGCTCCAGCGTCCACCGGCGGAGCGGCGACCCGTCCGCGAGGGCACCGAAGTCTTCCGCGCGTATCGCCGTATCCGTGCCCTCACCCATGGTCATGCTCACCGACCCTACGCGGGCGGCTCCGGGGACGTGACGTTGCGGTAGGCGATCTCCGCCAGCCGGGCCTGGCCGTCGCGGCTCGGGTGGAACCAGTCCCACGGGCTGAGCTGCGTGGCGGTGAAGCGGAAGTCGAACACCGCGCCGCCGTCGTACCGGCAGTGCCGGTCCTTCGTGCACACGTCCCGCAGCACCTCGTTGTACGCCACCACCCGGTCCCGCACCGCGTCCCGCCGGGCCACCGCCGCCGGGCCCAGATCGTCCGCGTCGGCCAGCATCGACCGGCAGATCCCGAGCTGCCAGATCTTCTTGCTCAGCTCGTTCACCCGCCCCGTCGACCAGAGCCGCTTCAGATCCGGCACGCTGGAGACGTACACCTGCGCCTTCGGCGCCCCGGCCCGCAGCTGCCGCATCGACGCCTCGAACGACGCCCGGAAGTCCGCCACCGGCGTCATCAGCCGCACCGAGTCCCGGCACGCGTCGTTCGCGCCCGTCATCACCGTCACCAGCTCCGGCCGGTCCTTCGCCGCCAGCGCCATCTGCTCGGGCAGCTGCACCATCCGGGACCCCGACACCGCGTGGTTCCAGCTGCGGTCCGCCGCCTTCGACGGGCCGAGCAGCCGGACCGCGAGACTGCGCACCGCGTCGTCCGTGCCGGTCGCCCACGACGCCTCGGGACAGTCGGCCAGCACCGAACACGCGTCGAAGCCCCGGGTGATCGAGTCCCCGACCGCCGCGAGAGACCCGGGCCGCGGGTTCCAGTCCGGAGTGGGGGAGGGGGAAGGCGACGGCGAGGCGCCGCGCGTGGCCGCGGGAGCGTTCCGCGACACGCCGCCCTCCGCCCCTCCGGAGCCGCATCCGGCCAGCACGACGGCGCCGGCGCACGCGAGCGCCGTCAGCGCGGCGGCGGCGGTACGCATGGGCGGACGTTTCGCACGCTCCGGCATCAGTCGGATCCCCTCCGGTCAACCCCTGGCTTGGACCCACCGGCGATGGGGAGGCGGGTCCTATGCCTCTGGACATGCCCCCGGCAAACACACGATCCCCAGGTCGGGGCTCTGCGCGCCCTGCCGGGTGAAAGCCGGCGAATCCGGGGCCTGAGACCGACGGTACGTCACACGGACGGCCCCGGCGCACGGTAGCTTTTCCCCGTCGAACCAGTGGCGTCCCGCCCGCCCACGCACAGACGGACGGCTCCGGTATATTACGTCACGTCACATACTGTCCCTTTTCAGGAGATTAACTCCCGATGCTGTTTACTGATGACAACCTCGGGAGCCGGCCGGAAAGAGGCGGTTCGGGCGCGAGGCCGCTGGGGAAGGCGTACCTCGTCCCACACGGGAGGTTCCGGTGACGACACGTGGAGTCCTGTACGTTCACTCCGCACCGCGCGCGCTGTGCCCACATGTCGAATGGGCAGTGGCGGGCGTCCTCGGTGTGCGGGTCCAGCTGGACTGGATCAGACAGCCGGCCGCGCCCGGCACCTGGCGGTCCGAATTCTCCTGGAAGGGCCGCGCCGGCACCGCCTCGCAGCTCGCCTCCGCCCTGCGCGGCTGGGACCTGCTGCGCTTCGAGGTGACCGCCGAGCCGTGCCCCACCGCCGAGGGCGAGCGCTACAGCTCCACCCCCGGCCTCGGCATCTTCCACGCCGTCACCGGCATGCACGGCGACATCCTGGTCCCCGAGGACCGGCTGCGGGCCGCCCTGGCCCGTTCGGTACGCGGCGAGGGCGACCTGGAGACGGAGATCGCCTCGCTCCTGGGCAAGCCCTGGGACGACGAGCTGGAGTCCTTCCGCCACGCGGGCGAGGGCGCGCCCGTCCGCTGGCTCCACCAGGTGGTCTGAGCCCCTCCGCCGCTCCTCACCCAGCGGTGATCGAGGAGCGAAATCAAGCCCCTCCGGCGGTTGAGGAGCGTGGCGCGGGGCCGGAGCCCCGAAGAACGACGAAGCCCGCTTCCCGGGTCCCGGGAAGCGGGCTTCACACGTACCGGGGCGGCGCTACACGGACCGGAACGCCAGCACCACGTTGTGGCCGCCGAACCCGAACGAGTTGTTGATCGCCGCGATCGGCCCCTCGGGCAGCACCCGCGGCTCACCCCGCACGACGTCCGCGTCGATCGCCTCGTCGAGCTCGTCGATGTTGATGGTCGGCGGAGCGATGCGGTGGTGCAGCGCCAGGACGGTGGCCACGGTCTCGATGCCGCCCGCGCCACCCAGCAGGTGACCCGTCATCGACTTCGTCGCGGAGATCGCGACATGGTCGAGGTCGTCGCCCAGGACCATGCGCAGCGCCTTGATCTCGGCGAGGTCGCCCTGCGGCGTCGACGTGGCGTGCGCGTTGAGGTGGACCACCTCGGACGGCTTGAGGTCGCTGGAGTCCAGCAGGTTCCGCATCGCGGCGGCGATGCCCCGCCCGGTGGGCTCGGGCTGCGCGATGTGGTGGGCGTCGGCCGACAGACCCTGGCCCAGCACCTCGCAGTAGACCCGCGCGCCGCGCGCCGCGGCGTGCTCGGCGGACTCCAGGATGACGACGCCCGCACCCTCGCCGAGGACGAAGCCGTCCCGGCCGGTGTCGTACGGACGCGAGGCCTTCTCGGGCTCGTCGTTGCTCTTGGACATCGCCATCATGTTGGCGAACGCGGCGATCGGCAGCGGGTGGATCGCCGCCTCGGTGCCACCGGCGACGACCACGTCGGCACGGCCGGTACGGATCATCTCGACGGCGTACCCGATCGCCTCGGCGCCCGAGGCGCAGGCGGAGACGGGCGTGTGGACACCGGCCTGGGCGTTGACCTCCAGGCCGACGTTGGCCGCCGGGCCGTTGGGCATGAGCATGGGAACGGTGTGCGGGGAGACGCGGCGTACGCCCTTCTCCTTCAGCACGTCGTACTGGTCGAGCAGGGTGGTCACGCCGCCGATGCCGGAGGCGATGACCGAGCCCAGGCGCTCGGGGACGACGGTCTCGTCCTCACCGGCCTTGGCGGTGAAACCCGCGTCCGCCCAGGCCTCGCGGGCCGCGATCAGCGCGAACTGCGCCGAGCGGTCCAGCTTGCGGGCCAGCGGGCGGGGAAGTACGTCGCCCGGGTCGACGGCCGCGAGGGCGGCGATCCGGACGGGCAGTTCGGCGAAGCGCTCGCCTTCGAGAGGCTTGACGCCGGACCGGCCGGCCATCAGACCTTCCCAGGTCGATGCGGAGTCGCCACCCAGCGGAGTGGTTGCGCCGATACCGGTGACGACCACGGTGCGATTGGTCGAGTTCACTGGAAGATCTTCTCCACGTGTAGAGGGTCGTGAATCAGCGGCGCCACCGCCGGGTGGCGACACAGCCGGGCTGGGATCAGCCCTGGTGCTTCAGGATGTAGGCGGCGGCGTCGCCGACCGTCTTGAGGTTCTTGACGTCCTCGTCGGGGATCTTGACGTCGAAGCGCTCCTCGGCGGCGACGACGACCTCGACCATGGACAGCGAGTCGACGTCCAGGTCGTCGGTGAAGGACTTGTCCAGCTGGACGTCCTCGACCGGGATACCGGCGATCTCGTTGACGATCTCGGCGAGACCGGTGACGATCTCTTCCTGCGTGGCGGCCATCTTGGCGCTCCTTCGGTGGGTTTCTTCAGTGTTCGTGCGTACGGACCAAAAGGTCCGGTGTGCCTAGGGGAGGGTAACGACCGTCGCGGCGTAGACGAGACCCGCCCCGAAGCCGATGACGAGCGCGGTGTCGCCGCTCTTCGCCTGACCGGTCGCCAGGAGCCGCTCCATCGCGAGCGGGATCGAGGCGGCGGACGTGTTGCCGGTGGACTCGATGTCACGGGCGACCGTGACATGCTCCGGCAGCTTCAGGGTCTTCACCATCGAGTCGATGATCCGCATGTTGGCCTGGTGCGGGATGAAGACGTCCAGGTCTTCCGGGGCGATCCCGGCCGCGTCCAGCGCCTGCTGGGCGACCTTCGCCATCTCGAAGACGGCCCAGCGGAAGACCGCCTGGCCCTCCTGCGTGATGGCAGGGAACTTGACCTCGCCCTTCGAGTCGAGCGGCAGCTTGGAGACATCGCCGACGTGCAGGTCGTTCCAGGCCACCGTCTGCTTGATGGTCTCGGACTTGTCGCCCTCGGAGCCCCACACGGTCGGGCCGATGGCCGGCTCCTGGGACGGGCCGACGACGACCGCGCCCGCGCCGTCACCGAACAGGAAGGCCGTCGCACGGTCCTCCAGGTCGGTCAGGTCGCTGAGCCGCTCCACGCCGATCACGAGGACGTACTCCGCCGAGCCCTCGACGATCATGCCCTTGGCGAGCGTGAGGGCGTAGCCGAAGCCCGCGCAGCCGGCCGAGATGTCGAAGGCGGCGGGCTTGCCCGCGCCGATCCTGTGGGCGATCTCGGTGGCGACGGCCGGGGTCTGCTTGAAGTGCGAGACGGTCGAGACGACGACCGCGCCGATCTGATCGGGGTCGATGCCCGCGTCGGCGATGGCCTTGCCGGACGCCTCGATCGACATCGCGGCCACGGTCTCCTCCTCGGAGGCCCAGTGGCGGGTGACGATGCCGGAGCGGGAGCGGATCCACTCGTCGGACGAGTCGATCGTTTCGAGGATCACCTCGTTCGGCACGACCCGGGTCGGGCGGTAGCCGCCGACTCCGAGGATCCGCGCGTACGGGGCGCCCTTGCTGGGCTTGATCTTCGACATGCTCGCTCCTTAGGCGCCTGCGTGCTCGGAAATGAGCGCGCGGGCCGCGTCGAGGTCGTCGGGGGTCTTGAGCGCGAGCGTCTTCACGCCGGGCAGCGCGCGCTTGGCGAGCCCGGTCAGTGTGCCGCCGGGGCTCAGCTCGACGAGTGCGGTGACGCCCAGGGACTGGAAGGTCTCCATGCACAGGTCCCAGCGGACCGGGTTGGCGACCTGCCCGACCAGCCGGGCGATGACCTCGGTACCGGTGGCCACGGTGTGGCCGTCGGCGTTGGAAACGTAACGCACGGTCGGGTCGCACACCGTGAGGTCGCCGACCGCCGCACGCAGCTTCTCCACGGCCGGGGCCATGTGGTGCGTGTGGAACGCGCCGGCCACCTTGAGCACGACGACCCGGCGCACGCCCTCGGGCATGTCCGCTTCCAGGGCGGCGATCTGGGCAGCGGTGCCCGCGGCGACGATCTGGCCGCCGCCGTTGACGTTGGCCGGGGTCAGCCCGAGCTTCTCCAGGTGCGGGACCGTCACCTCGGGGTCGCCGCCGAGGAGGGCCGCCATGCCGGTCTCGGTGACCGCGGCGGCCTCGGCCATGCCGAGCCCCCGGGTGCGGACGAAGCGCAGCGCGGCCTCGTCGTCGATGACGCCGGCGAGCGCGGCGGCGGTGATCTCACCGACGCTGTGGCCCGCGACGACGGACGGCGAGGCGTCCAGGGCGGCCGCCGAGAGCAGTCCGGCGGCGACCAGGAGCGGCTGGGCCACGGCGGTGTCGCGGATCTCGTCCGCGTCGGCCTTCGTGCCGTAGTGGGCAAGGTCGAGCCCGATGGCGTCGGACCAGGCCGCGATGCGGTCTGCGGCACCGGGGAGGTCGAGCCAGGGAGTCAGGAAGCCGGGCGTCTGAGCGCCTTGGCCGGGAGCGACGAGTACGAGCACCCTCACACTCTCTCTTGTGGACGGCTCCGCACGCCCGTGGGGACAGGGACGAAGAACCGTCGGGGGAATTGTTGGAGTCCAACAAAAGTCTAGGACTGAGGATCCGCAGCCGCCAAGCGCCCCAGGATCAGGGCGATCCGCAGCGTGAACGCGGAACGCACATCGGAGGGTGACCATCCGGTGACGTCGGTCACACGTCGCAGCCGGTAGCGCACGGTGTTGGGGTGCACGAAAAGCATCCGGGCGGCGCCTTCCAGGCTGCTCGCCTGCTCCAGATAGACACTCAGAGTTTCCAGAAGAGCCGATCCGGCCTCTTCCAGCGGTCTGTAGATCTCCTCCACCAGCTGGTCCCGCGCGGCCGGGTCTCCGGCCATCGCGCGCTCCGGGAGGAGATCGTCCGCCAGCACCGGCCGCGGCGCGTCCTGCCACGCCAGGCACGCCTTCAGACCGGCCGCCGCCGCCTGCGCGGACCGGGTGGCGGCCAGCAGGTCCGGCACCACGGGCCCCGCGACGACCGGCCCGGCCGCGTACGGCCCGATCAGGCCCTTCGCGACCTGGAGCGGATTGTCGCTGCCGCCCGCGATGACGACGAGGCGGTTGCCGAGGACGCCGGTGAGGACCTGGAGCTTGGCGTGCCGGGCGGCGCGCCGGATCGCCTCCACGGTCAGCTCGCTGTCCCCGTCGGGCGCGGTGCCGAGGACGACGCACACATGCTCCGGCGAGCTCCAGCCGAGCGCGGCGGCCCGGGACACGGCCCCCTCGTCGGCCTCGCCGGAGAGCACCGCGTTGACCACGAGCGATTCCAGCCGGGCGTCCCAGGCGCCCCGGGCCTCGGCGGCCTGGGCGTAGACCTGGGCGGTGGCGAACGCGATCTCGCGCGCGTAGACGAGCAGCGCCTCGCGCAGCACCGACTCGTCACCCGGGGCGGCCACCTCCTCGATCGCGGCCTCCATGACCTCGATCGTGGTGCGCACCATCTCCACGGTCTGCCGCAGGGTGATCGCCCGGGTCAGTTCGCGCGGCGCGGTGCCGAACACATCGGTCGAGATGGCCTGCGGCGTCTCGGGGTGCCGGAACCACTCGGTGAACGCGGCGATACCGGCCTGGGCGACCAGGCCGATCCAGGACCGGTTCTCCGGGGGCATCGCCCGGTACCACGGCAGCGATTCGTCCATGCGGGCAATCGCGTTCGCGGCCAGCCGGCCGGAGGACTGCTCCAGCCGTTTCAGGGTCGCGGCGTGCAGGTGGGCGTCGTGGGCGGGGGGCAGCTCAGGATCGGGTCGGGGCACGAGGACAAGACTGCCTTATCGGGCCGGTGGTTCGGTGGGCCGGGGCGACGGTGCCCCGTACCGGTGGGTAGACGAACACCTGGCGCAACGGCCCCGCTGCCACGGCGGCTCCCGCGCCGACTCCCGGAGCCGTACGACGGACGTCCCGTCCCGCTCCCGCCGCCCGGAGCCGTACGACGGACCTCCCGTCCGGTCCCGCTCCGCCGCCCGGAGCCGTACGCGTGTCCCCCGGGCTACCGTGGCCGGGTGATTTCCGTGCACCGGTCGGACGACCGCTACCGGGGCGGGGACGAGGCCGCCGGGATCGACACCCGGCACGCCCTCTCCTTCGGCCCCTTCTACGACCCGGACAACCTCCGCTTCGGCCCGGTCCTGGCCTGCAACGAGGAGCGCCTCGCCCCGGGCGCGGGCTTCGAGGAGCATCCGCACAGCCATACGGAGATCGTCACCTGGGTCGTCGAGGGCGAGCTGACCCACCGCGACTCGGCCGGCCACTCCACCGTCGTCCGTGCCGGGGACCTGGCCCACCTCAGCGCCGCCTCCGGGGTCCGCCACGTCGAACGCAACGACGGCACGGGCCCGCTGACCTTCCTTCAGATGTGGCTGGCCCCCCTGGAGCCCGGCGGTGAACCCTCGTACACGGTGGTGCCCGGCATCGCCGACTCCACCCCGTACGCCCTGCCCGGCGCGGGCGCGATGCTCCATGTCCGCCGCCTGACCGAGGGCGAGCGCACGGCGGTCCCGGACGCGGTGCGCGCGTACGTCCACGTGGTGCGGGGGCGGGTCGCCCTGGCCGGCGAGGAGCTGGGACCCGGCGACGCCGCCCGGATCACCGGCGCGGAGGGCCTGGAGGCGGTCGCGGTGGCGGGACCGGCGGAGCTGCTGGTGTGGGAGCTGGCGGGCTGAGACCGGACGTCCGCGACGCGCGCCCGGAAGCGACGGAGGCCCCGCGCCGGAGGGCGCGGGACCTCGGTGGTCGCGCAAGGGAAAGAGGAGCGGACGCGTCAGCTGATGGATCTGTCGGCTGACGGACCTGACAGCTGATGGATCGGTCAGCTGATGGACTTGATGCGGTGCCAGCCGCTGTTGCCGACCTGCGTGCTCGGGCCGTCGACCGGGACGTCGGCCGAGGTGGCGCCCTTGTAGAACTTCAGGGTGCGGTCGCCCGCCGTGGCCCACATGTCGGCGACGCCGTCGCCGTTGGCGTCGGAAGCCCCGGCGATCAGGGGGCGGTTGGTGACGGTGTACGAGCGGCCGTACTGGGTACGGCCGTTGAACGTGCCGTCGGCCCGGCCGCGGTAGAGCCACAGGGTGCCGTCACGGGTGTCCCGGGCCAGCAGGTCGACCCGGCCGTCCTTGTCGGCGTCACCGGGAGCCGTCAGGTCCATGACGTCCCAGCCGCGGGTGCCGATGAGCACCGGGGCGGCGACGGCCGGAGTGGAGGCGGACGTGCCCGCGTACAGGTACAGCTTGTCGCTGTGCTGGACGGCGAGGTCGGGGTGACCGTCCCGGTCGACGTCCCCGACGCTCACCACCTGCGCGTCGGTGGGCAGCCCGGTGACGAGCCTGATCGGGGAGCCCAGCGTGCCGGTGCCGCGGTTGGGGTAGACGCGCAGCTCGCTGCCGACGCGGGCGACGACGTCCTCCATGGCGTCGCCGGTCCAGTCGCCGCGGTGCGTCACCGACGCACCCGCCCAGCCTCTGGTGCCGATGATGGTGTGGTTGTCGATCGCGCCCGTGCCCCTACCGGCGTACAGGAGCAGCTTGCCGGCGTCGTCGACCGCGACCATGTCGGGCTTGTTGTCGCCCGTCATGTCTCCCGGGGCGGCGAACGCGGTGCTCGTGATCCAGGAGCGCACATCGTCCACGCGCGTGGCGACGGCTCCCGTACGGGTCTCGGTGGCCGGCGTGCCGACGCAGCCGCCCATCCACGACCTGCTGGTGACGGCGAGCAGCTCCTGCTTCCCGCCGGTCTCGCGCAGGATCGGGCCGCCGGAGTCCCCGTGGCAGATCACCGCGTCACCGACGGCCGTCAGCGAGACGTTCGCCGAGGCGTCGCCGTTCGCGGTGAACGACGCGGTGTGCAGCCGGTCGGGCACCCAGGTCGTCTTCGTCCGGCCGAAACCGGCCGCGGTCACGCTCTCGTCGCCCGTCGCGGGCGTGGCGGCCAGGGCGACCGGCTTCACGTTGGCGATGCCCACGCCCAGCTTCACCATGACCAGGTCACGGTCGGGATGCGGGACGAGCTCGACCGCCGTGCGGACGGCCCCGCCCGTGGTCTGCGTCAGGTCGGTGCGGCCGACCGTGACGGTGGTCGTGGCCTTGGGCTTGCCGGGCTGGACCTCGCCCGTCGCGTCGGCGAAACAGCTCGCGGCGGAGAGAACCCACCGCGGGTTCACCAGCGTCCCCGTGCAGGAACGGTCGGAAGCGCCGACGACGATCCTCGCGGTGTGGCCGAAGGAGGCCGGATCGGCCTGGGCCCCCTGCAGGGCCATGGCGGGCGAGGAGACGAAGCTCCCCGCCAGGGTCGCGGCGACGACGCCGCCGACTGTCCAGAATGTGCGTCTGTGCGACTGAGACACGACGATTACCCCCATTTAAATAAGTTCCCAGGGCCCTCGTCACCAAGGGAGAGAGCCCTTAAGTCTCGGGATTCAAACATGATTTGGATGGGTGCGGGCCGTCAAGATCGGGTGCAACGTGCGAAATCCACAGCGGAATGGTGTGGGTTATGTCACTGCGCCCCTGTCCCTTTCGCGGAAATCTCCCCGGCTACCGGGAGGCACGGACCCGCCACAGGTCGCGGAGCAGCGCGATCTCGGCCATGTGGTGGATGAGCTCCAGATTGGCGTTGGCCAGCACGCCGATGTACGCGTCGTCGGGGTCGGAGCCGTACGGATACTGCGAGAGGCCGACCGTGTCGAGCTGCTCCTCGGTGAGCGTGTCCAGGCTCGCGCGGTGGCGTTCGAGCGTCTCCCACAACCGGTCGAGCGCCAGGGCGGCGGAGGGTGTGAAGTCGACCAGCAGATGCGGATCCTGCCGCCGCGCGCCGAAGGTCCACTCCCACCGGCCCGCGAAGTCGGAGTGCAGATGTCCCAGCCGCCACGCGATGGTGGTGATCGGTACGACGTCGGGCTCCGGCTCTCCGGTGAACGCGAGGACCTCCTCGACCCGCCCGACGCTCACGCTCCAGTCCTCGGCGATCTTCGCGACGGACATACCGCCCGCCGCCTGCCGCGCGACCTCCGCGTACTCGCTCGCCGGGATCTCCGGCGCCCCCTTGTCGAGCACCCACGCGCCAGGACCGTACGCCCGGGGCGTCACCGCCTCCTCCCGGCGCCGGATCGACCAGCTGCCGGGCGCCGGCTCCCACAGGTACTCCTCGTCCCCGAGGCCCCGCAGCCGGACCTGGGCCATCTCCCGCGCCTGCTCGAACTGCTCGATCAGGATGCTCAGCCGGTCGGTCCGCGGACCCTGGCCGCTCATACGTGGCTCCTCGTCGTCGCGCCCCGGGCAATCCACGGCGTCCGGAGGGAAGTTAACGGCTCGCCCCGCGCGCCGCGACCGAATTCCGGCGGGAGGCCCGGCCTGGCAGCCCGGGGACGCGGTCAGGTCTCGGAGCGCTTCTCGCGCTCGTCCGCGATCCGGTCCAGCTCGCGCATCGCCTGGGAGTGCCCGCTCAGCCGCCGGCTCACATGGCCGGTCGTGAACAGGGCGGTTCCCACGAGCGATACGGGAATGGAGAGCCCCAGAACGGCCAGTGCCTCGGGCCAGTCGCGCTCGTCGGCGCAGTAATCGCCTCTCCACACACCCTCGTTGGCTGTGCCGCCCTCCGTGAACATGCGCGATGCGCACTCCTGGGTGCCGCGACCTGTATCGACCGTGTAATCCGTCAGCAGCAGAATGGCGCACCAGCCCCACAGCAGGGCTCCCAGCAGCAGCAGTCCGGACCCGCAGTCACGTATGCGGGTGGCCCGCTCCCGGAATTCCCTGTCGTATTCGCGTGATCGCATGGCGGATGAATCTAGCAGCGCATGCGTCTGCCGGCCCTTCCGGTTTCAGCCCTTCCGTGCGCGGACGGCCAGAACGGCGACCAGCAGTGTCGGTACGAGCAGGAGCGAGAATGTGATGGCGTAGCCCCCGAGCCGGCTTGTACCGGCGGCCAGGCCCGCGTTGAGGACGGCGGTGGCGAACGCCAGGCCAGCGGCATGGCAGCCATGGCGAGCAGCGGGGACACCCCGTCCAGGTCCCCGGCCGCTGTCGGCAGTGTCGGCACGACGGCCGGCGCGGCGAAACCGGTCAGGAACATCACCGTGGCGAAGGTCAGCGTGGCTGCCGTGTACCGGCGGGAGAAGATGCCCGGCAGGGCGTCGCTCGACCGTGGACGGAGGGCGTGTTCCGCGGTCATCGGTCCCGTTGCGATAGATCGGTGAGGTCGTCGTGGGACCGCAGGCAGGGCACCTCACCGCTGCCCCAGCGGCCGGCTCGACGCCGCGAGACTTGGTCCAGACCACCTGTGGTCCAGCGGGAAGCTACGTCACGGCCTGATCCCGGGCAACCGTGTTAAGGGCCAACTCGGCACCTCGCGCGGCGAGTCGGGGCGGGCCGCCCCGACGGCGACGCGGGACTGCCCCGGCCCCGCCCGGGAGCCAGCGGTCACCGGCGGGACGGCCCGTCGCCGCGCCTTTGTAGGGTGCTGGCGACGTCATGTTTCCGTCCGCCGCGTGTCCGAAGGAGATCCCCATCCACCCCAACGAGTCCAGCCCCGATGCCCTGGTCGCCCACCGAGATCGCGCGCAGCGGGACTACGCCGAGCTCGTGACGCGACGCCTCTCCCTCGATCTCACCCGCGGGAAGCCGTCCGCGGGCCAGCTCGACCTCTCCGCGCCGCTGCTCGCCCTGCCGGGCGGGACGTACCGCAGCGCGGAGGCCGTGGACACCCGCAACTACGGCGGTCTCCACGGGCTGCGGGAGCTGCGGGAGATATTCAGTGGCCCGCTCCAGGTCCCCGTGGAGCAGCTCGTGGCCGCGGGCAACTCCAGCCTGGAGCTGATGCACGACAGCCTGGTGCACGCGATGCTGAGTGTGATGCCGGGAGCCACGTCCCGCTGGGTGGACGAGGAGCGCATCGCCTTCCTGTGTCCCGTTCCCGGATACGACCGGCACTTCGGTGTGTGCGAACGTCTCGGCATCGAGATGATCCCGGTCCCCATGACCGACGAGGGCCCGGACATGGAGACCGTGGAACGGCTCGTGGCCGGGGATGCCTCGATCAAGGGCATCTGGTGCGTCCCGAAGTACAGCAACCCGGACGGGATCAGCTACAGCGACGAGGTCGTCGCCCGGCTCGCTGCCATGCCCACCGCCGCCCCGGACTTCAGGATCTTCTGGGACAACGCCTACGCGGTCCACCACCTGACCGACGAGCGCGTGGAGATCGCCGACCTGCTCGCGGCCTGCGCCGGGGCCGGCCACCCCGACCGGGCCTTCGTCTTCGGATCCACCTCCAAGATCACCTTCGCCGGCAGCGGCGTCGGCTTCTTCGGCTCCTCGCCCGACAACGTCACCTGGCTGCTGGCCAATGCCGCCAAGCGCACCATCGGCCCGGACAAGGTGAACCAGCTGCGCCACACGCTGTTCCTCAAGGACGAGGCGGGCGTGCATGCCCACATGGATCTCCACCGAGCCGAGCTCCGCCCCAAGTTCGACGCCGTTCTGCGCATCCTCGAAGCCGAACTGGGCGGTACGGGGCTCGCCGCCTGGACGGACCCCAAGGGCGGGTACTTCATCACCCTGAAGGTGCTCGACGGCTGCGCCCGCGAGGTGGTGCGCCGCGCCGCCGAGGCAGGCATCGTCCTCACGCCCGCGGGTGCCACCCACCCCCACGGCCAGGACCCGGACGACGCGGTGATCCGGATCGCCCCCAGCTTCCCCACGCCCGAGGAGCTGGAGAAGGCCATCGCCGGTGTCACGGCCTGCGTACGCCTGGTCGGCTACGAGAAGCTGCTGGCGGAAACGGCGAGCTGACCGGCCCTCCGGCCGCTGCCCGCGCGTTGGCGGCCGGACCCGCACCACCGCTCAGGAGCGCTTCGCGCGGTCGTCCACCGGCCGGTCCGGCTCGCGCATCGCGCGCATGGAGACCGGACACAGCCTTCAGCTGTGTGGTGCCTCAGGGGGAGGTGCACTGGGGCACCGGCTTTCACGTAGCCGCTTCTCCCTCAGTACGCGCCCCCAGAGCATCCCAACTCCCAGCACAAACATCCCACCTGCGGATTTAATCCAAGCGACGCCTATATTGCTAGTGATCACCGAAACGACCGCGGTGAGGGCCGTCAGCCCTATGACGGGTCTGATGAGATCCTTTTGCAGCCAGGCCATACAGAACTCCTCATTCTCTGCACGACTTTTCAAAAAGATTCAAGCCCTTTTGTCTGCCGCAGCCTTACTGCCCAGGAAATCAAGATACGCACCCGTCATGCCTGACTGTCATCATTGCCCCTCGCGTTCATGCCACGCCCTGGACTTCCTCCAGCGGGAATACGCCATGGCCAAACCCCAGGCGATCACCAGAAATGCACAGGCCATGGAGCTCTCAGACAGGCGAGTGAGGAACGCCCCCTCCTTCGAGGACGCCCCACCCAAGGTGATTGACACCACCAGGAGTGCAACGCCCACGGCCCCCAACCTCAGCCATCCATACGTGGAATCGGGACGTGCCGGTGTCGGCTGCCTCCTGCGTTGTGTCATCACAATTGCCCACGGGAGAATTGGGGCGGCTATCCCTGCAGCAGCGGCGGCTCGCCACGGAAAGCCGAGGTAGAGGAAGAGCGCCCCTCCCAGCGACAGCCAGCTCACCATGAACAAAACTGCTACCCACCAGAGGAAGGTTTCGCGCATTGGGTCTTCGGACGTGCTCACCGGTTTCACCTTTGCCACTTAGTCCCAAACCCCACGTGGTTCTGCACCTGACGTCCGTACTGTCCACCCACCCAAAATCGACCTCGGTTCTGGATGCCGGTTGAAACCAGCGTCGAGAATGTGTGGTAAGGCGATGTCTTGCTCATCAGCATCGCGCCCTTCGACAAGGCGGTAGCCCCGCCTGCCGTGGCCCCGCCTATCGCTGCAGATTTTACGTACCCCTCGGCGGTGTGCTCCCCGCCGGACAAGCCATACACCGCTACGCCCTGGCTGGCACCAATTGCGGCCGACATAATGATCCCTCCAGCTCCCGCACACACACCGGCTGTAGCAGCTGTGCATGCAACCACCGCTATCGTGCCGACGATGATGATCCCAGCCTGAGCCAGCCCTCGCCAGTGGTCTGAGACACCCGACACTACTTTCCCTCCGGTGGCGTCCCAGGCGGATCTATACCAAGGCTTATCCTCGGGCGGCGGATTCCGCAAGGCTTCGAGTTCTACCTCGAGTTTGGTCATTCTCTGCCGGTGCTTGAGTTCTTCTGCCTGGCGACGCTTCTCTGCCTGGCGGTACTCGTAATCGGTGTAGCGAGTAGTCCCCTTGCCCTTTGTGTAGGTGTACTTGCGGCCCGTTTCTTTTTGAGCCCAGTAGTTCTTGGAGATCGTGCCGCCCCTGGCGCGGGTCTCCTTCTTGTAGTTCTTGCCGAAGCTGACCTTCTTGACGTCTCCCGTGCTCTTGCCGTAGGTGCAGTCGTACTGGCCGCTGACGCATTCCTCGTACGCTTCGCCGGTCGGGTCGGAGAAGGTGACGGGGTTGTTATTGCCGTAGATGTACGGGTTGAGCTGCGTCGGGTCGTCGGGGATCAGGAGTGGGTCCACCGACAGGAAGCGGCCCAGGGACGGGTCGTATTCGCGGGCGCCGAGGTGGGTGTAGCCCGTGGGGTCGGTGGTGCCGCCGACGAAGCCTCGGTCACCGGGCCAGGAGGTGCTGCCGGTGGTGGAGCGTTGGCCGCCGAAGGGGAGTTGCTTGCGGCGGGTGGTGGTCTGGGCCGCACCCATGGTGATGGCGATCATCGCGGTGCCCTGATGGTCGCCGAAGAGGAACGAGAAGCCGCCGCTGGTGCGGACCGCGACCGTTTCGCCGCCGTGGGTGTAGTAGCGGGTGGCGGTCTTCGCGCCGGTCGAGGTGACGTTCAGTTCGTTGCCGCCAGGCAGGTACGCGGTCGTGGAGCCGTCGGCGTTCTTCGCGAGCATGCGGTTGCCGGCCGAGTCGTACACGTACTCGGTGGTCTTGCCGTTCTCGAAGGTCTTGGCGAGGTGACCCTCCGAGTCCCAGGTCAGGTCCTGCTCGCGTGAACCGCCTGTGCGCTTGGAGGTGTTGCCGGCGTCGTCGTAGGTGAAGGACTCCGTCGTGCCGTCTTCCGCCCCACCGGTCGTGGCGACCGA
This sequence comes from Streptomyces sp. NPDC048142, assembly GCF_043202835.1. Classification (NCBI taxonomy): domain Bacteria; kingdom Bacillati; phylum Actinomycetota; class Actinomycetes; order Kitasatosporales; family Streptomycetaceae; genus Streptomyces; species Streptomyces sp. NPDC048142. Next base: position 262,659 of record NZ_JBIDBC010000003.1, on the reverse strand, counting down.
GCGCAGAGCGTGCGGGCGTGTGTCTCCGGCCTTGCCCGCGGTGTAGGTGCGGGTGATGTCCGTGCTGCCACCGGTGGCGTGTTGGACTTCCTTCGTACGGTTGCCGGCGTCGTCGTAGGCGAAGGAGTGCCAGTACGAGTCCGGGCCGCCGACCGTGCTCGCCGAAGGGGCGGTGGCGCAGTTGTCCGTGGGCGTCTTGGCCGTCCAGGCGTCGGTCATCCGGCGCAGGGCGTCCAGGGCGAAGCACTGAGTATCGGTCACCGCCGCTTCGTCCTGTCCGGAAGTGCTGGAGATCCGGGTGGTGTTGCCTGCCAGGTCGTAGCCGTAGCGGGTGTCCTCCACGCGCAGCGCGACATCGCCGTCGATCGTGGACCGGGTGAGTCGGCCGGTGTGCTCGTCGAACTCCTGGGTGCGGTACACCTTCCGGCCAAGGGTGCCGTACTCGGCACGGACCTGACGGCCGTACACGTCGTAGCGGGTGTCATTCACCAGGACCACACCGCCCGACGTGGTCTTGAGCGGCAGGTTCCCCTGGCCGAAGACCGTGGTCTGGCGTTCGGAGGGCAGACCCGCCAGGGCAGGGTGCATCACCCATTCCTGAGCTCCGGTGTACTGGTTGTACCCGAACTTCCACGTATAGGTTCCGGCAGCCGCCCCGTCCGGCACCGTCGTCGTGGAGGACGCGGGCTGCCCGAGGTTGGTGTAGCTGTTGATCGTCGTGGTGTACGCCTTGCCGTCCACATAGCGAGTATCCGACGCGGGCAGCCCCTTGGCCACCGTGTCGAAGGACCAGGCCGCACGCACCGTCGAGCCCTGCTTCAGCTCCTTCCGCCGGCTCAGCTCGTCATAGACCGTGGTGAGCTCGACGCCCCGGGCATCGGTGGTCTTCACCGGACGGTCCGCGTGGTCGTACGTGGTCCTGCTGATCCCCTTGTCCGGGTCGTTCGCCTCGATTTGGCGGCCGCGCGCGTCGAACTTCCAGGTCCAGGCGATTCCGGCCGGGTCCGTCAGCCTCGCAAGCCGGCCGTGCGCGTCGTACTCGTAGAACGTGGCCAGGAACTTGGTGCGCGTCGCGTCCGTGTAGTCGCGTGACTCGGTCTTGCGGCCGAGCGCGTCCACGATCGTCGTCGTGGCGGTGCCACCCTTCGGCGGGATGACCGTGGTGCGGTCGCCCGCGTACTGAGTCAGCGTGCGCTTGGTCTCGTCACCGAACTTCAGCGAGATGACCTCTGTGGCACGGCCCGCACCGTCGTACTTCGTCTCGGAGCCGGCCGGCACCTTGGAGTCGTCCCCGCCGACGAGGGTGTCCGAGGCCGCACCGCTCGCGAGGTAGGAGCCGTAGGTCTTCCAGACCTGGCCCCGGGTGTCGTAGCGGGTCTCGGTCACGAGCCGGTTGCCTGCCGAGCCGATTGCCGCGGTCTGGGTCTGGCGAGGGCGCAGCAGGCCGTCGTAGAAGGCGTACGAAGTGTCGTAGTAGCCCTGGTAGTTGAGGGCTTTGCTGGTGACCACGTTCGGATCGGTGGCGGAGTTGCGATAGGCGAATGTGGCCGAGGGCTGCGTCGGATGGTCGGCCTTGGGCCAGTTCGGCCCCCAGCCCTTGGTGGTCCGGCCGAGCGCGTCGTACTCCAGGTCCGTGCGCTTGCCGTTCGCATCGACAGTCGCGGTGGTCAGCCCGCGGCGCGGGTCGGTGATCACCTTCGCGGTGTGGCCGAGGGCATTTGTGGAGACCGTCTCCGTCGGTGCCTGGCCGGTGGCCGGGGTGTAGGTGACGGTGCTCTTCGCTCCGGCCGCGTCCGTCGCCTCGGTCTGACGGCCGTAGCTGTCGTACGCCGCCTTGCTGACCGTGACGAAGCCGGTGCCCGCGCCGTCGTTCTCGTCACTGCGGGTCACATCCCCCTTCGTGGGGGCTGCTCCCAGAGTGGTCGAGCCGTCGTAGTACGTGCGCTGGGTCGAGATGAGGTCGGCCGGCAGCGAGGGCGTTGTCCCGCACGCCTTGGCGACCGTCTTCGTCTCGGCCACCGCATTGAGGATGTTGGCGCCGGTGTTACGGGCGTACGAGGTGGTGGTGCACTCCTCGTCGCCGGTCTTGGCTGTATCACCCGTCTCGGACTCGGAGGTGACCATGCCGTAGGAGTCGAACTGACGCGACAGTTCGGTGCGGCGGAGGCTGCCGCCGGTGATCGTGGCGCGCGTCTGGTCCTTCTGTGTGCCGGTCCGGTACGCGTACACGGTCGGCAGGCTGTCCGCCGAGCGGGAATGCGTCGCGGTGGCCGCCGAACGCCACGGGGTGTAGGTGGTGGCGGAGATGAGAGGTCCGCCGGAGCCGTTGTACGTGGCTTGCTCACGGGTCATGCCACCGAATGCCTCGCGGTCGATGACCTCGTTGCCCTCACCGTCGGCGACCTTCGCCCCGTCGATGCCCCGGAAGTAGCGGGACTCGCTCAGTGTCTGTGTGCCCTCGGCAGGATCGCCCGTCCGCACCTGGACCCGTTCGTACCCCTTGCGGGAGCCATACGTACGGTGCTTGGCCTTGGTGAACTCGTCGTCCTCCTTGGTCCAGGCAAGCCCGCCCAGGTAGGAATAGTCGATCCGCTTGACCGGTGCGCCGGAGGTGTCGTCCGACTCCAGTACCTGTGTGACCACATACGAGTGGAACCAGTCCTGATACGGCTCGTAGCCCTCGACCGGCGCGTCCGGCGGCGACCAGATCACCGGGTAGCAGCGCTTCGTGTTCGACGCTGCGCTCGGCAGACTGGTCTTCGAGCACTCCTGCGCCGAGTACGTGACTCCGATCGAGCCACCCGACTCGGTGGCGACCTTATGGACGCGGTAGCGGTTGTACGCGGGCACCGCGTCCACCGCGCCCGCGACCCGGTTGGGCAGCTGGACGCCGTGGAACGTGGTCTTCGGCAGCGTGATCGAGGTCCCGGCGCTGTGCCCGGTCCGGGCGATCGAGGCCAGCCACAGCGGCGGATCGGTGCCGTCCCCAGTGGACGGGAAGCTCTGTACCAGCCTCCAGGAGTCGACCTTCTGATACGCGCCGGCGTTCCACACCGAGGTGGCCACACCCGTCAGCCGCTTCCGCGTGAAGTACGAGGGCGACGAACCCGACTCGCACTTGTCACCCGACTTGCATACTTGGTCGAACGGTACGTCCGGCCACTTCTTGGCGTTCGCCTCGGTGAGCTTGTCCGCCGCGCAGTCGAACGATTCGGTGACCAGGCACCGTTCGGCGACCGTGAAGTCCACCTTCGCGGCCGGCCGGCCGTAGAAATTGGAACTGCGCAGCCCGTACTCGATGCGCTTCAGGTAGCCACCACGGGTGTACGGGGTCAGGGTGCCCTTGTAATTGGCGTCGATCGCGCGCTGGTAGAAGTTGGTTTCCTTGGCCCAGTAGTACGTCATGGCGTTGCCGTGCGGGTCGATCACCGCGTCGAGGTTCCAGCGCCAGGCCTGCTGGCACCAGGAGTCCTTGAACGCACTCGCATGGCAGGGCTCGCCGGACTGGTTGCCGAACACCGGCACCGTCCAAGCCGAGTTGGTCTCCTCCTTGCCCGCCGCCCAGCCGTTGGGTCGGTTGTATCCGAAGTAGTAGGCGGTGCCGTCCGGGGCGGTCACCTTCCAGTACTCGTTGTCGTTGTCGCCGTTGGCCCGCGCGGAGTTCTTCAGCAGCTCCACCCGCGTACCGTCATCGACCTTCTTCCTCCACACGCCAGTGGCGTCGTCCTTGACGAGCTCGCTGGAGGAGCCGCCGAGCGACAGCGTGGCGTTGTCCTTCTTCCAGCACTGGTCACCGACCTTGTTCGACGGGTTGTTTCCGCCGGTCTTGTCGTCCTGGCAGGAGGTGTAGCGGCGCTCGATGAATCCGGGGGACAGCGACCAGCCGTCACCGATCCAGTTGGCCTGGTTGTTCGTCGCCGCCGTACGGCCGTCGACGGCCTGCGAGGAGTACGAGAGTCTGAGATCGGGCGTGAGACCGCCCGGGACCGAGGGGGTCTCCATCTCGTAGGTCCAGGAGAACCCGCCCGAGGAACCGCCGGACTCCCACTTCCCCGACGGGGACAGCGAGGTGGCGGTGAAGTCGCCATTCGCGCCGGAGGGGGCGGCGGTCACGGCGAGCAGCGTGGCGTCCTCAGCCACGGCGGAGGTGCGGATACGGCCGACCGGGGAGGCCTGCTGCACCGGCTGACCGGTTTCAGCTGCGGACTCGTCGCTGATCCTGGTGGTGAGGTCGGCCGACAGGGTCTTGTTCTTGGGGTCGTTGTGCGAGGGGAGGATCTTGCCGGGCAGGCAGCCCTTGTCGCCCGGTGTGGTCACGGCGCAGGCGGGGACCTCACGCAGTACCAGACGCGAAGCCCAGTCACCGCCGTAGATCCCGGCGAAGGAGGAGTAGTCAAGGGTGAGGCCGACCGTGCCCTTGCCCTCGTCAGCGCCGTGCCCCTGCACCGCGACAAGGATGCCGTCAAGGCCCGCCGCGTGGGCGGCACTTCGGTCGAGCACCTGGACTTGTGCCTGCTCCGGGGCAGCTGCTGCCTTGCGTGTGGCTCTACCAGGCTTGACCTCGACCGGCAACGATCCGGCCTTCGACAGGCTGCGCTTGCCTTCGTCCTCGGCCACCGGCACGGTGGCGACGCCGGCAGCAGGCCAACTCGCCTTCGTATCCGGTGTGAAGGGGTGCTTCGCCGTCTCATCAGGCTTGTCCAGCTTTGTGCCCTCGACCTCGGAAACGGGCACCGGGTCCGGTTGCTGGAGCTTGCGCAGCTCCAGCTCCGCCGCCGCGGCGATCGGGCCGCCCAGCAGGCCGGCCAGCAGGTAGGCCACGAGGAGCAGAGCGACAACCCTTACACGTCGGCCCAGTGTTCTCACTGGGCGACGATACGACGGACGGCGTATTCCGGACACAGATCCCCCCACAGAATCCACACATCATGAAACAGCGACCGTGAACGTAGCACTGGAAGCGGCAGCGGAACTTGCTCGGAAAGGAGAATTGGTCAACCCGTTACCAGTGCAAGGTGCAGATATCCGCATTGGTCGGATTCAAGCTGTCATTGCATCCTTCGTCACTCCGCTTTCTTTGAGAGCGGTGTGTATGGCCTGCGCATATGCGAGATTTGGACAGAATGGATTGACGGGCGCCAATGCCACTCGTGGATTTTCCGGAAACTTTCTGAAGCTGTACAACCAGTACCCATCCTCGGGTGTCAGCCCATCAGCCACCGCGTTATCTTGAGGGGGAAATGTGACGAAAATGCGCCGATATAAGTTCAGAGGGTCCGTTCCCTGGGCGCTACCCACAGCCCTGGCCCTGGCCCTGGCGCTGACCGTGCCGCTGGCTGGAACTCAGCCAGCGGCCGCCGACGAGAAGCCTGCCGAGCCCTCCTTTCAGGAGCACACCCCGGAAGAGACCCGGGCGCTTGCGAAGGCGGTCGGCACCGGTGAGCCGGTTGAGGTCCTGTCCCACCGCACCGAAACCGCCGAGACCTTCGCCAACCCCGACGGGTCGTTCACGACCGACCAGTACGCACTCGCGCAGCGGGTACGGAAGGGCGGCAAGCTGGTCGACATCGACACCGAGCTCGCGCGCAACTCCGACGGCACGCTGTCCACCAAGGCCACCGAGGTCGGGGTGACGTTCTCCGGTGGCGGAGAGGGGCCGCTGGCGACGGTCACCCGCGACGGACGCAGCATGTCCTGGTCCTGGCCGGGCGAGCTTCCCTCCCCCGAGGTCGACGGGGACACGGTGATCTACCGAAACGTCCTGGACGACGTGGACCTCAAACTCCGGGCGGGCACCGCCGGGTTCGGTCAGCTTCTTGTCGTGCACAACGAGAAGGCCGCCGCGAACCCCGCGCTCGCGCAGATCAAACTGCCGCTGGACACCGTGGGGCTGACGGTGAACGCCGACGAGCACGGCAACCTGCGCGCGCTCAACCCGGCCGGCCAGGAGGTCTTCACGGCCCCGACGCCGATGATGTGGGACAGCAACCGGCCTCCTGCGGCCCGCAGCAGCGGCTACTCCGTCCCTCCGTCACCGGCTCACGAATTCGAGCCGCCCTACGGAGCGCGGGAGGGCGTCGTGGGTGTCGCGCTCGACGACGGCCACCTGTCACTGACGCCCGATGCCGACATCCTCCAGGGCGACGACACCCAGTACCCGGTCTACATCGACCCGGCCGTCTCCGGCTCCCGCGAGGCCTGGACGATCGCTTACAGCAGCGCGCCGTCCACGGCCTTCTACAACGGCAACGGCTGGGACGAGGGGGACGGCAACAAGGTCACCTCGTCCGCCCGGGTCGGCAACCCCGGTGACGGGACCTCTCGTTCGTTCTTCCGGATGGACACCAACAACCTCTGGAACACCAACAAGGTGATCTCCAGTTCCACCTTCAGGATCAAGAACAGCTACTCGTACTCCTGCACCAACCGCGAGGTGCAGCTCTGGCGCACCGGCAGCATCAGCTCCTCCACCACGTGGTCCAAGCAACCCTCATGGTCGGTGAAGCTGTCTGCGGTCAGCGACGCCAAGGGCTACTCCTCCTCCTGCCCGGCCGGCAGTCTTGCCTTCAACGCGACCGCCGGCGCCAAGCAGGCCGCCTCCAGCAGGTGGAACAACCTCACCCTCGGCCTGCGCGCCACGACCGAGAGCGACAGGCTCGCGTACAAGCGGTTCGACGCGAAGTCCGCGGTGCTGTCGACCACGTACAACACCGTTCCCAACGCCCCGAGCGCCCTGGACACCATCCCCAGCACGAAGAACAGCGCCGGCTGCGGCAACACCGCGCCGTACGGCCTGATCGGGAACACCGACATCTATCTGACGGCCAAGGGCGGCGACAAAGACGGTGGCACCGTGAAGGTCAAGTTCCACCTCTGGCCTACCGGTCACCACCCCAAGGCCGACCCCAATGGGGTGATCATCGTCGACACCACCGTCTCGGTGGCTTCCGGCACCGTCGCCAAGCTCAAGGTCACCAAGGCCCGGCTGCAACCGCACCTGGCCACCGCGAACGGAAACTTCTCCTGGAAGGCCCAGACCAGCGACGGCACCCTCGCCTCCGACTGGACTCCGACCAAGGGCGCACCCGGCTGCCGGTTCGTCTTCGACCCCAACCGGCCCAGCACCCCGCCCGGCGTGACCTCCGGCCAATTCCCCGACGGCAGCAACGGCTGGCCCGCGACCACCGGAACCGTCCGCTCCGAGGGAACCTTCGCCATCACCAGCGGCGGCGTCGCCGATGTCACCAAGTACGAGTACTGGAGCGACTGGGACGCCACCCGCCGCACCGCAACCCCCGGCGCAGCCGGCGGATCGGTCTCGGTGAAGCTCACACCCACCGTCGCCGGCGCCAACCAGCTCTACGTCCGCAGCTTCGACAAGGTCGGCAACTACTCCGACACCACCACGTACCTCTTCTACGCGAACGGCCCCAAGACCCCAGACAAGCCCGGCGACCTCAACGGCGACGGCAACGCCGACCTCTGGGCCATCGATCAGGCGAGCACACTGTTCCCGTTCTTCGGCGCTGGTGACGGAACCGTCGCCAAGGCCGCGTTCCGCTCCACCTCCCTGGACTTCACCGACGCGCAGATCAGCCACCGGGGCGACTGGACCGACGACGGCTACGAAGACCTCATCACCCTGCGCCCCGAAGGCGGCGTCAACCGTCTGTGGATGCACCCCAACAACGGCACGGGCTACGCCTGCTCCGCCTGCGAGAACGGCCCCGAGCGCCAGGAGCTCACCGTCTACGACCCGGCCAACGACCACTGGTCCGGCGGCGTCAAGCAGATCCTCGCGGTCGGCGACGTCGACGGCGGTACGGACACCGACGGCGATGGTACCGAGGACATCCCTGGCTACCCCGACCTCATCGTGAACGACGGTGAGTACATCTGGCTCTACTACGGTGACCCGGACTACCACCTCGACAACCGACGCGATCCGGTACTCCTCGCTGGACCCGACGACCCCATCTCGGCGGACGGATCGCTCGTCAACGAAGTCACGCTGGCAGCACCTGGCGACTTCAACGGCGACGGCCGCGCTGACCTCGTCGTCCGATACGACCGTCCTGATATCGGCGGAAGCGTATGGGTGTTCCACGGCAGTGAGAAGGACGCGGACCAGTCGTTCGACATCAGCCTGAGCGACCGCGTCAGGGTCGGTACGAACTGGTCCACGGACACCGTGCCGCAGTTCGTCGCAGCACCCGATGCCAACAACAACGGCAAGTTTGACCTCTGGCTCACCACGGCGAACTCGGGACGGCTCCGGTTCTTCGCCGACTACACCACAGCCGGACAGACCGAAGTTACTATCGCCTCCGAAGACCTGGTCGGCTACCAGTCCATTGGCTGATGGAGGAAAGGCGGCGGCCGGAGCCCGCAAGGCCCCGGCCGCCGCCGTCCCACCGGATGTGCTGCGTCAGCGCAGCCCGTCCACGAACGCCTGCCAGGCGGGGGCCGCGAGGACGATGGCGGGGCCGGTCGGGTTCTTGCTGTCGCGGACGGGGACGGACCCGCAGGGGGAGGCGGCGGCGACCTCGACGCACTCGCCGCCGGTGTTGCCACTGTAGGAGGAGGTCCGCCAGGCCGCGCCGCCGGTCACGGTGCACTCGACGCAGTCGCCGCCGGTGTTCCCGCTGTAGCTGGACTTGCGCCACTCCGCGTGCCTCAGGTCAGGGCCGGTCTCCATAACGCTCCTCCATCACGCGGCTGATCCGCGCCACCGATTCCTCGACGGAGAGTGCGGTGGCCTGGAGGTGAGCGTATCGGAGCGAGGCCTCCCGGACCGTCTCGGGGTTGGCCGTCATATGGCCGGAGATGACGTCCTCGGTGTAGACGATCTCCGGGTCGTCGTCGAAGCGCAGCTGGTTGAACGAGCCTGCCAGGCTCGCGTGTTCACCGGCCTCGAACGGCAGCACCTGGATCCGCATCCAACGGTGCGCCGAATACTCCAACAGCTTCTGGAGTTGGGCCCGCATCACCTCGTGGCCGCCGATCGGCCGGTACAGCACCGCCTCGTCCAGGATCGCCCAGGCCAGCGGCGGCTTCTCCCGCTCCAGGATGCGCTGGCGCTCCATCCGGGCGGCGACCAGACCCTCCAGGTCGTCCGGCATGCCGGTGGCCAGGACCGCCCGCGCGTACTCCTCCGTCTGCAACAGCCCGTACACCACCTGCGCCTGGTACGTCGAGATGTACGCGGCCTTCGCCTCCATGTCCGCGTACGGCTGGAACCACGTCGGCAACTGGCTCCGCAGCACAAGACCCACCAGCCGCGAGAACGTCCCGTCCGTCCCCAGCGCCGCGTCCAGCCGCTCCGAGAAGTCGCGGGTGGGGATCTTTCTCGTCGTCTCGACCTGGCCGATCAGCGAGCCCGTGCAGAAGATGATGTCGCCCAACTGCGGCTGCGTCAGGCTCTGGGCCTCGCGCCGGCGGCGCAACTCCCCGCCGTAGTAGGCGAGCGGGGAAGCGTCGGGATCGAGCGTCTGGATGTTGGCCACGGCGTGGACCTCCGGGTGCAACGCCTCGCGGCGTTCGTTTCGGTACGTAGCCGAGCGTAGCCATCGCATCGCAGCCTGGTGACATGAATCACGTAGTTATCCCCCGGAGGGATCCCGGGGAGCCCGTCTACCGCGCCGACTTCGCCCTGGGCGAGCACTCCGCCCGGCATCTGCGCGGCGTCCTGCGGCTCTACCTCAAGGCCTGGGAGCTGATGTTCCTCGCCGACGCGGCGGAGCTGGCCCTCACCGAGCTGATCGCCAACGTCGTGCGGCACGTGCCCGACCGGCGCGGCCAGACCTTCATCTTCCGGCTGCCGCGCGGCGAGGGCGTACGCGTCGAGGTGTCCGACAGCAGCCCCGTCCTGCCCCTCGCCATCACGGGTGATCCGCTGGACGACGGGGGCCGGGGGCTCGTCCTGGTCGACGCCGTCACCGACAACTGGGGCATCGTCAAACGGTGGGACGGCAGCGGGAAGACCGTCTGGTTCGAGTGCCTGACGCCGCCGGAGAAGGGCGGCAGCCGGTTCAGGCCAGTTCGGCGAGAACCGCGTCCGTGAACGGCGTCCAGGCCTTTGCCGCCCACGGCCCGAACGCGCGGTCCGTCAGTGCGACGCAGGCGGCCCCCGCCACCGGGTCGATCCACAGGAACGTGCCCGACTGGCCGAAGTGCCCGAAGGTCGCCGGGGAGGACGAAGTGCCCGTCCAGTGCGGGGACTTGGCGTCGCGGATCTCGAAGCCGAGGCCCCAGTCGTTCGGGTTCTGGTGGCCGTAGCCGGGCAGGACGCCCTTGAGGCCCGGGTGGACGACGCTCTGGGCCGCCAGGACCGTACGCGGGTCGAGGAGGCGGGGGGCCTGCACCTCGGCGGCGAAGCGGACCAGGTCGGCCAGGGTGGAGACGCCGTCGCGGGCGGGGGAGCCGTCCAGGGTCGTGGAGGTCATGGACAGGGGTTCCAGGACCGCCTGGCGCAGGTACTCCCCGAACGGAATACCGGACGCCTTCGCGATGTGGTCGCCCAGCACCTCGAAGCCCGCGTTGGAGTACAGGCGGCGCTCGCCGGGCGGGGCCGTCACCCGGTGCTCGTCGAAGGCGAGGCCGCTGGTGTGGGCGAGCAGGTGGCGCACCGTGGAGCCCTCGGGCCCGGCCGGTTCGTCCAGCTCGATCGCCCCCTCCTCGTACGCCACCAGCGCCGCGTAGGCCGCGAGGGGCTTGGTGACCGAGGCGAGGGGGAAGCGGTGGTCGGCCGGCCCGTGCGTACCGAGCACGGTGCCGTCCGCCCGTACGACGGCGGCTGCCGCCGTCGTGACCGGCCAGGTGTCGATGATGCGCAGGCTCTCCATGCGTCCGAGCCTAACGGGCCCGCCCGGCGGCCCGAGGGCAGGATCACGCTCCACGCGTCCAGGCCCACCGGCGTTCCGCTTGCTTCGAGTGCACTCCAAGGATCTAGCGTGGTGGGCATGACGGTGATCGACGGAACCGACGGAACCGCGCGGGGCAAGGACAGCTACACCATCAGTGAGGTCGTCGCCCTCACCGGGCTCACCGCGCACACCCTGCGCTGGTACGAGCGCGTCGGGCTGATGCCCCACGTCGACCGCTCGCATACCGGCCAGCGCCGCTTCAGCAACCGCGACCTGGACTGGCTGGCCTTCGTCGGCAAGCTGCGGCTGACCGGGATGCCCGTCGCCGACATGGTGCGGTACGCGGAGCTGCTGCGCGAGGGCGAGTCCACCTTCGAGGAGCGGCAGGAGCTGCTGGAGGCGACCCGCCGCGATGTGATCACGCGGATCGCGGAGCTCCACGACACCCTCGCCGTCCTCGACTACAAGATCGAGTTCTACGCGGGCGCCCGCAGGGCGCCGGAGAGGCACAGTGCCTGATGACAGTTGACAAGATCGCCACCACGGAGCTCGGCACCGGAGGACCGCGGGTCGGCGTCCAGGGCCTCGGCTGCATGGGCATGAGCGAGTTCTACGGTGACACCGACGAGCTCTCCGCCCGGGACACCCTCGACGCGGCGCTGGAGGCGGGCGTCACGTTCTTCGACACCGCCGACGTCTACGGGCGCGGGGCCAACGAGGAGTTCCTCGCGCCGTTCGTGAACGCTCACCGGGACGCGATCACGCTCGCCACCAAGTTCGCGCTGGTGCGCTCCGACGACCCGGGGTACCGGGGTGTGAGCAACGACCCCGCGTACATCCGCACCTCCGTCGAAGCGAGCCTGCGCCGGCTGAACACGGACGTCATCGACCTCTACTACATGCACCGCCGCGACCCGGCCGTCCCCTTCGCCGAATCGGTCGGCGCGATGGCGGAGCTGATCCAGCAGGGCAAGGTCAGGCAGCTCGGGCTCAGTGAGGTGACCGGTCCCGAGCTGCGCGAGGCGCACGCCGTGCACCCGATCGCCGCCCTCCAGTCGGAGTGGTCCCTCTTCAGCCGGGACGTCGAGAAGAGCGCCGTCGGCGCGGCGGCCGAGCTGGGCGTCACGCTCGTCCCCTACTCCCCGCTCGGCCGGGGCTTCCTCACCGGGGCCTTCACCGACGCGGGCAAGGACCTCGCGGCGAACGACTTCCGTGCCCACCAGCCCCGGTTCACCGGCGACAACGCCCGGACGAACGCGGCCCTGCTCGAGCCCGTCCGCAAGATCGCCGCCACGCACGGAGTGACCGCCGCGCAGGTGGCCCTCGCCTGGGTCCAGCAGCGCGCCCAGGTGCACGGGCTGAACGTGGTCCCGATCCCCGGCACCCGTAAGCGCAGCCGTCTGATGGAGAACGTGGCGGCGACCCGGCTGACGCTGACGGCCGACGAGCTGGCCCTGCTGGAGCCGATCGCGGGCCGGGTGGCGGGGGACCGGTACCCGGACATGAGCCTGACGTCGGCGGCGCGGGAGTAGTCGCCACAAGGAGCCCGGAGGCCTCACGCCAGCCCCAGCGCGAACACCGCGAACCCCGCCGCGAGCAGCCCCGCCAGCGCGCGGCGGGCGTTCGCGGCGCGGGTGCCCGACTGCCACGGGGCCTCGAAGCGGCGCGCGTACCGGGCGATCAGCACCAGCAGCCCGGCGAACACCGGCAACCACGCGATCCGGGCGAGGATCCAGACCGCCGTGTCCGGCGCGGTCGTCAGCCCCGCCACCGCCGCGCCCGCCGCCCCCGCGAGCGAGGCCGGTACGGCGGCGGCCAGCATCGCTGTCTGGTGCCAGCACAGGATCGTCATCGCGGACAGGTTGATCACCACGACCGGCGCCCAGAGCAGCGGCGTGCGCAGCAGCCGCCCGAGCCGGTCGCGCACCAGGATCGCCGCCCCGCTCTGCGCCGCCGCCAGTGCCACCACCAGCAGCGACGGCGGATGCGAGTTCGTCCGCGCCTCGCCCGGCACGCCGACCATCGACGCCGGGTAGTGGAAGGCGAGCAGCAGCGCGGCGAACAGCACCCCGCCGCCGATCAGCAGCAGTTGGGCCCCCCGCTTCTGGATCCGGCCCTCGCCCCAGGACACGCCGAGCTGATACGCGAAGAGCCAACCGGGCAGGATGTTGAGTGCGCTCAGCCAGGACGGCATCGCCTCCGCGAAGGGCCCGTAGCGCAGGAAGTCCACCACCGCGACCGACGCCAGCAGCGGCAGCGCCGCCCAGCCGCCGAGCCGTCGCGCCAGCCGCACGCAGAGCGGGGTGAGGGCCGTGACCACGGTGTACACCCCGACGAACCAGAGCGGCTGGATCACCAGCGTCGATGCCGTACGCAGGGTGTCGCCGGGCACGCCCAGCGCGGACAGCGCGCAGAGCAGCACCGCCCACACGGCGCTCACCCCGAGCACCGGCCGGCCGAGGCGGGCCAGTCGGCCGCCCAGCCAGGCGGCCGTCGTCGAGGTCCGGCGGCGGTAGGAGAGCACCGAGGCGTACCCGCCGACCAGGAAGAAGATCCCCAGCATCTGGAGCACCCAGCTGACCGGCGCGAACCCCCCGAACGCCGAGAGCGGGCTCGCGTTGTGCAGGCCGTCGGCGTCGAGCCGGAACCCGCCGAGCATCCAGTGGCCGAGCGGCACGGCGAGCAGGGCCAGGGCCCGCAGGCCGTCGATCGCGCGGTCGCGGTGGGCGGGGGTGGAGGAGTCGATACGGGCGGCGAGCCGCCGGACGTCGTCCCGTACGGCGGTCCTCCGCGGGGGGTTCTCCGGTACGGCGGTCCTCCGCAGGGGATCCTTCCGTACGGCGTTCATCGGGCCGCGCCTTCCGGGGCGTCCGTGCCGGTCGCGGCTTCGAGGGCCTGCGTGCCTTCCGCGTCTGCCATTGCGGCTGCCTGCGCGGCTGTCGTCGTGGCTGCCTGCGCACCTGTCGTCCCGACCGCCTGCCCGCCTGTCGTCCCGACTGCCTGCGCGCCATCCGCGTCTGTCGTCCCGACCGCCTCCGCGTCGCCGCGCGCGATGGCGGCGAAGGCCCGCAGCGAGTCCGTCCCGGGCGCGAAGTAACCGGCGTGGCCCCGGGCCTCCTCCGCCGGTACGCGGCGGGCGCCGAACGCCGGGTCTGCCGGGTCCGCCCCGTGGCCGAGCCCCGCGAAGCGCACGTTCGGCACGTCGTCGATCCAGTCGGTCGGGTCCTTCGCCGCCCACACCCGGGCCTTCGTCCGCAGCGCGCCCACGTCGTCGGCCCGCATGCCGGGGGAGCCGAGGACCACCAGGTCGGTGGCGGGCAGGCGGTGCGCGGCCAGGCCGCAGACCACCGAGCCGTAGCTGTGGCAGAACACGGCGGGCTCGGGCAGCCCGTCCGCCGTCAGGCCCTCCGCGAACCGGGTCAGCCGCCCGGCGCCCGCCTCCGCGAGCCGCCCGGTCGCCGCGTCGACCCCGACGCCGACGGGGGTGGTGTACCCGGCCCAGGCGATGACGGCCGTCCGCGGACCCGCCTCCTCGTGCAGGGTTCTGGCCATCCCGGCGGGGGCTCCGTGGGCGGCCACCCTCCGGTCGAAGGTCCCGGCGTCGTTGTCGGACCCCGGCACCACCACCGAGACCCGTTCCGCCGCGCGCAGGTCCCCGAACACCTCGGCGACCAGGCCGCGCCCACGCGGATCGAACGCGAGGATCCGGCGTCCGGGAGCGGCCAGCGAGCGGTAGCGGGGGTCGTCGGCGGCGATCAGCGCGAGGGAGTTGGCGTGGTAACGCAGTTCCAGCGGCGCCCCGTCGAGATTCCCGACGACGGACGGATGCCGCAGCACCAGCAGTTGCCGCTCCTGGGTGCTCAACCCGGCGAAGAACTCCGCGATTTCGGTGGGCGTCGAGCGCTCCGGATCGGGCAGCTCCGCCCCCGGCGTCCCGTCCGCCCGCCACTGCGCGGTGCCCGGCGGCGGCCCGGTCAGCGCCTGCTGCGCATCTCCCGAAACCCAGCCCGCGGTCCCTGCCACCACACTGGTGGCCAGTGCGAACGCGACCACGGTCCTCGCGTATCGACGCATCGTGCCCTCCCTCTTTGGAGCCGCACCGGGCGGTGCGACCGGGAGGAAGGTAGGAAGAGGACGGGTGGCACGACGTCACACCGGAGGGCCAACTACGCGGTGATACCGGGGTAGGGGGTGGGCCAGGCCCTGGCCAAGGGCTACGCCCCCGCGTCCCCCGGCGTCACCAGACCCGACTCGTACGCGAAGATCACCGCCTGCGCCCGGTCCCGCAGGTCCAGCTTGGCCAGCACCCGCCCGATGTGCGTCTTGACGGTCTGCTCGGCCAGCACGAGGCGCCCCGCGATCTCCTGGTTCGACAGTCCCCGGGCGATCAGCTCCAGCACTTCGCTCTCGCGAGGGGTGAGCCCGTTCAACCGGAGCGCCTGGCCGCCGCGCGCCGCTCCCGAGGGCCGCTGCGCCGCGAAGTCCGCGATCAGCCGCCGGGTCACCGAGGGCGCGAGCAGCGCGTCCCCGGCGGCCACCACCCGTACCGCCGCGATCAGATCGGCGGGCGGGGCGTCCTTCAGCAGGAATCCGGACGCCCCGGCGCGCAGCGCCTCGTACACATAGTCGTCGACGTCGAACGTGGTGAGCATCAGGACCTTCGGCCGGTGCACCACGCCCACCGGCGGGTTCAACAGCTCGCGCGCGGCGGCCAGTCCGTCCATCTCCGGCATCCGGACGTCCATCAGGACGACGTCGGGATGCTGGCTGCGGCTGACGTCGACGCCCTGGCGGCCGTCCGCCGCCTCACCCACCACGTCGATGTCGCTCTGCGCCGACAGCAGCGCCGCGAACCCGGCCCGCACCATGGCCTGGTCGTCGACGATGATCACGCGGATGGTCACAGGTCCTCCGAAGGGGGTGGAACGGACGGCGGCTTGGCCGGGGGCAGCGGCATCCGGGCGGCCACCCGGAACCCGCCGTCGGGCAGCGGCCCGGTGTCCAGCGTGCCGCCGGTCAACCGTACGCGCTCCCGCATCCCCACCAGCCCGTGCCCGGTCCCGGCGCTCTCCAGCGGTGAAGCGGGCCTGGGCGCGGGCCCGTTGACCACCAGCACGTTCAGATGGCCCGCGGTCACCCGGACCGAGACCTGGGTGCGGGCCCCGGGCGCGTGCCGCACCACATTGGCCAGCGCCTCCTGCACGATCCGATACGCCGACAGATCCACCGCGGGCGGCACCTCGCCCAGGTCGGCTCCGAGCGACAGCTCCGCCGGCAGCCCGGCCCGTACCGTCGCCTCCACCAGCTGCTGGAGCCGGTCCAGACCCGGCTGCGGCGCCCGGTCGCCCTCGGTGCCGTCGCTGCGCAGCACCGACAGCAGCCGCCGCATCTCGCCGAGGGACTCCCGCGCGGCCGCCGCGATGGCCGTGAACTCCTCCTCGGCGGCCTTCGGCAGCCCATCGATCCGGTACGGCGCGGAATCGGCCTGCACGGTGATCACCGACATGTGGTGCGCGACCACGTCGTGCAGCTCACGGGCGATCCGGGTCCGCTCCTCCAGCAGCGTGCGCTGCGCCCGCTCCGCCTCACTGATCGTCTCCTGCTCGGCCAGCCGCCGGGTCGCCTCGCTGCGCTCCCGTACCGCCCCGCCGATCACCAGGACCACCGCGCCGAGGATCGGCAGCAGCAGAGCGCTGCCGGTGTCGCGGTCCGCCGGCGCGATCAGATGCAGCACAAGACCGGCCGCACCCGTCGCCACCCACACGGCGACCACCGTCCGCCGGGTCTCGCGCAGACCGAGTGCCAGCAGCAGGAAGAGGTACGCGACCAGCACCGGGGGGATCCACGGCCAGACGTCGTGCCGCTCGTCGGGGTACGCCAGCAGCACCAGCGCGCCCACGATGTCGGCCGCGAAGATGATCCACCACGCCTGGAGGGGCCGATGGGCCAGCATCAGCAGGGGGGCCGCCTGGGCCACCCCGAGCGCCCCGGCCAAGGCGCCGGGCACGCCGTACTGCGTGGTCAGGACGTTGATGGTGACCGGGATGAAGGTCGCGGTCAGCGCGAGCACCACGGCGTACGGCAGCAGCCGCTGCCACCGCTTGGGGGCTTCTGCCAGCAGTGGGGTGGACGGATGGGACGCGTGGGACAGCCCGTGGGCGAGCTCGCGCAGATTGCGGCGGGCGGCGCTCAGCAGGCCGTCGGCGGGCGGCGGGGCCCGGCGGGGGAGGAGGTAGTGGACATGGCCCGGTCAGCCTAGGCAGACCGGGGGGCCGAGGACGTCATACCGGGGTTCCGACCCTCGGCCGGCTCGCCTCATACCCCGGTACGGGGTGCCCTGGTACGGGACGCCCGGTACGGGGTGCCCTGGCACGGGATGTTGGGTACGGGTCACAGCTCCGCGAGCAGTTGGGCCTTCTTCGCGGTGTACTCGGCGTCCGTCACCAGCCCGGCCCGATGCAGCTCGCCGAGGTGGTGTATCCGCTCGGCGATGTCCGCCGGATCGCGCCGCCCGGCGTTCACCAGGACCGGGGCGGAGACGGCGGGCGCCGGCTGGGTCCTGCGTACGGACTCCAGGACGGCGGCGGCGAAGGGCAGCGACTCGTGCACCGGCCCGTAGCCCAGGCCGAACAGCACGGCCGCCGGATCCTGGTCCGCGCCGGCGGGCGGGGGCCCGGCGGGGTCGGCGGGGTCGGCGGGCCGGGCGGCCGGTATGCCGCCGTCCGCGGATGCGGCACCGCCGGGGCCGTGCAGATCGCCCAGGCTGCCGCCGGCGCGGTGGTCGACCGGGGCCGCCGCGCGGGGCACCAGACGCAGATAACCGTCCAGCGCCTCGGGCGAGCGCCACACGATTCCGGCCAGTTCGCTCACGCGGAAGGTCTGGTCGCCGGCCTTCCACTTGGCGCTGGACGCCCCGGTCCAGGACCACCGGAAGGAGATCCGCTCGCCGTCGAAGCTGGCCCGGCCGTCGTACGCCTTGAAGTTCATCGGGGCCTCGGGGGCCGCCACCAGGAAGCGGTCGGCCCGCTCGCCGGACGCCGGGTCCAGCAGGGCCCGCAGCTCCTCCGCGTAGTACTCGGCGAGCACCTCCCGCTCCGCCGGAAGCACTAGACGATACGGGTCGCACCCCTCCTTGAGCTGCCCGGAGGCAGCCTCCACCAGGGGATCGGCACCCGGTCGCGGCACGGCACGCAGGACCACCGTGCTCCGCTTGCCCGGGGTCAGCGTCACCGACGACAGCGCCGCATACGGGATGCGGCGTTCCCGCAGGCTCTGGAAGAGCTTCGGTGTGCGGATACCCCGTTCGAAGCGGATGAGCACGGAGTCGGTGTCGAACTCCCAGGTGGCATGAATTCCGGCCAGCACATCACCCATGTGCCTCATCGTATGCGGCACAGTCGCCCGCGTCCCCCCTCGGAGTAAGTCCCCATTAATCCGCCCGACACGATCTTCTACGCGCGTCAGCCGTCCCGCTCGCCGGAAATACCGCTGTGGCATGCGCTGTCGGCACTCGCGCAGCTGACCGATCCGTACGCTCCGACGCCGATCGCGGCGAAGTTGTCCAGGCTCTCGGTGCCCGGTTCGAAGTAGCCGCTGTGCCCGGCGGCCCCGGCCGCCGAGACGATCCGCGCGCCGAAGGCCGGGTCGACCGGGTCGGCCCCGTGACCGATCCCGCCGAACTCCAGATGCGGTACGTCCTCGATCCAGTCGTCCCCGTCCCGCGTCGCCCAGATCCGGGCGCCGGTCTCCAACTGCCCGGCGTTGGCGGCCCGCATGCCGGGGCTCCCCGCGACCGCGATGTCGGCCACCCGGTCGGGGGCCCGGTGCGCGGCCACCCCGCACACCACGGAGCCGTAGCTGTGGCAGAACAGCGAGACGCTCGACGCGCCGGGCAGCGCGCCGACCATCGCGTTCAGCCGGACCGCACCGTCCGCCGCGAGCCCGCCCAGCGCCGCGTCCATGCCGAGACCGGCCGGGGCGGTGTAGTCGGCCCACGCGATGACGGCCGTACGAGTGCCCGGGGAGGCCGAGCGCTCCGCCCCGTACAGGGACTTGGCCATACCGACGGGGGCCGAGTTCGCGCGCTTGCCGCGCTCCAGGGTCAGCAGATGCGTGTCGACACCCGGGACGACCACGGAGACCCGGGCGGCCCGGTCGAGATTCCCGAACACCTCGGCCGCACGGCCCTTCCCGGACGGATCGAAGGCCAGGATCTGGCGCTTGCCCGCGAGCATCGACCGGAACCGGCCGAGCCGCGCCTTCGCCTCACCGCGCCCGTCCGGCGAGAGTTTCTCGTCGCGCGCCCGTACCTTCTCCACGGCCACGGACTGTCTGAGGGCCACCCGGTTGGCGTGGTAGCGCAGTGTCACCGGTGCGCCGTTCAGATTCCCCACCACCGACGGGTACGTGTCCGCGAGCGCGATCCGCTGCCCCGAGGTGAGCGTGGCGAAGAAGTGCGCCAACCGGTAGGCGGGGGAGTCGGCGTCCGGCAGCGAGCGGCCCGCTATGCGGTCCCGCGCCCAGGAGGCGAGTGCCAGCTCGCGCGGCCCGTCAGGGCGCTGATCACGGACGGCGCTCCAGCCCGTCGTCGCCAGCATCACGAACACCACCGTTACGGCGAGCAGTGCGCGCCATGCGGTCAATGTCGGGGAGGAGTCGAAAGAAGTCACTGCGCCACACCCTAGGAGACGCGTGCGGGCCACCGTGATGCGGGTGACGTACATCACCCGTCCGCGAAGGATTCACCCCGGATTTCTCACACAGGGTCACCGCTGCCCCGGGAGTGCGCTATTCCTGGCACCGGTCCCGGGCTTCCCGACGCCGGTCCCGGGCTTCCTGGCACCGCTCCCGGGCTCCCGGCGCCGGTCCTGGGCTTCCCGACGTCAGTCCTGGGATTCCTGGCGCGCGTCCCGGGATTCGTGACGCCAGTCCTGGGCGAGGGCCGGGACGAGCTGGTCGAGATACTCCTCGGTCAGATCGCGCAGCGCCTCCACGCTCGGGTCGAGCCCCTGGCCCCACAGCTGGCCGGTCACCCGCATCACCCCGGAGAACGCGGCGACGGCCACCCGTGGCCGGGGGTCCCGCTCCACGTCGAGCCCCTCGCGCTCCGCGATCAGCCGGGCGATCTCGTCCTCCAGGGCGATCCCGCGCCGCATATGGGCGGCGAGCAGGGAGGGAGTCGACTCGATCATCTGATAGGTCCGCATATGGAGATCGACGGTGACAGCCTCCTCGATCGCCTCGCCGATGCTGTTCCACGCGCACAGCACCGCCCGGCGCATGGCCTCGAAGGGCGCTTCGCCCGCAGGGCGCCGGCGCAGCTCCTCGATGAAGCGGGACTCGACCACCTCCTGGACGGCGAAGGCCGTCTCCTCCTTGTTCGCGAAGTAGCGGAAGAAGGTGCGCTGGGAGACCTCCACGGCGTCGACGATCTCGTCGACGGTGGTGCGTTCGTACCCCTGGGTGGTGAACAGTTCGAGGGCGGCGCGCAGCAAGGCGTCACGGGTGCGCTGTTTCTTGCGTTCGCGCAGTCCGGCTCGGGGCTCGACTGCTTGCCCGTCGGTCACGTACCGGCCCCTCTTTTCCTGTATTTGTCCAGCTCAGCATACCTGCGCGCTGGGTGTGAGCTACGTGACAGTTACTGACTTGTGAATTTGGTTTGTCAACTGTCAGCGGCTGTCACTAGTCTCGCCGTATGACTAGTCAGACCACCGTCGAGAAGGCGCCGCGGGAGCCCGGGGACAACGCGGCACCCGCCCCGGTCAAGGGGCTGCGCGGCCACCCCTGGCTGACCCTGTTCGCCGTCGCCATCGGCGTGATGATGGTCGCCCTCGACGGCACCATCGTCGCCATCGCTAACCCCGCGATCCAGAAGGACCTCGGCGCCTCGCTCGCTGACGTCCAGTGGATCACCAACGGCTATCTGCTCGCCCTCGCCGTCGCCCTGATCACCGCGGGCAAGCTGGGCGACCGCTTCGGCCATCGCCAGACCTTCCTCATCGGTATCGCGGGCTTCGCCCTCGCCTCCGGTGCGATCGGTCTCTCCAGCGAGATCTCGCTGGTCGTTCTCTTCCGCGTGCTCCAGGGCCTCTTCGGAGCCCTGCTGATGCCGGCCGCGCTCGGCCTGCTGCGCGCCACCTTCCCCGCCGAGAAGCTGAACATGGCGATCGGCATCTGGGGCATGGTCATCGGAGCGTCCACCGCGGGCGGTCCGATCGTCGGCGGTCTGCTCGTCGAGCACGTCAGCTGGCAGTCGGTCTTCTTCATCAACGTGCCGGTCGGCGTCGTCGCGCTCATCTTCGGCCTGGTGATCCTCAAGGACCACCGCGCCGCCAACGCGCCGCGCTCCTTCGACATCCTCGGCATCGTGCTGCTCTCCGGCGCGATGTTCTCCCTCATCTGGGGCATCATCAAGGCCGGTGAGTCCTGGGGCTGGGGCGACGGCCGGACCTGGGCGTGGCTGGGCTTCGCGATCCTGCTCTTCCTCGCCTTCGGCCTGTGGGAGACCAAGGTCAAGGAACCGCTCGTCCCGCTGGGGATGTTCCGCTCCGTCCCGTTGACGGCCGGGGTCGTCCTCATGATGCTGATGGCCTTCGCCTTCATGGGCGGCCTCTTCTTCGTGACGTTCTTCCTCCAGGGCGTCCACGGCCTCAGCCCGGTCGACAGCGGACTGCATCTGCTGCCGCTGACCGCCATGATGATCGTCTCCTCGCCGGTCGCCGGCCTGCTGATCACCAAGTTCGGCCCCCGCGTCCCGCTGGTCGGCGGCATGGTCTGCACGGCCACCGCGATGTTCGGCATGACCACGCTCAGCGATTCCACCGGCACCTTCGCGATGTCGCTCTGGTTCGCCCTGCTCGGCTGCGGTCTCGCCCCGGTCATGGTCGGCGCCACCGAGGTCATCGTCGGCAACGCGCCCATGGAGCTCTCCGGCGTGGCCGGCGGCCTCCAGCAGGCCGCCATGCAGGTCGGCGGCGCGCTCGGCACCGCCGTTCTCGGCGCGGTCATGTCCGCCAGGGTCAGTGCCGAATTCGCGGACAACTGGGCGGGCGCGGGCCTGCCCGGCGCGCCCGACCCGAAGCTGGAGCAGGCCGCCGAGTTCGGCATGGTCCCGGCGGATGAGCTCGCCAAGGCCCCCGGCATGACGCCGGACGTCATCGAGCGCATCGGCGGGGTCATCCACGACACCTTCATGTCCGGAATGGGCCTGGCCTTCACGGTCGCCGGAGTCGTCGGAGTGATCGCCGCCTTCGTCGCCACCCTCACCAAGCGCGGCGAGAACGCCGAGGCGGGTGCCGGAGCCGGCCACATCTGACGCCCGAAGCGGCGCGGGCCGTCAGCACGGCGAGGCCGTCAGCACGGCGAGGCCGTCAACGCAGCGCAGGTCGTCAGTACGGCGCGCAGGCTGTCAGTACGGCGCAGGTCGTCAACACAGTGCAGGTCAGAGCCCCGCCGAATCCTTTCGGCGGGGCTCTCGCCTATCAGGGTGGAGCGACCCGGCACCCTCTTCCGCACGTCGGCCCGATGACTCAGGGTGAGCGGCAGAAGAACCGCACCAACCACGGAAGAACCGCACCAACCACGGGGGTTGATCCATCATGCGTACGACCGTTCTCGCCGCGGCCGCCCTGGCCGTCACCGCGCTCGTTCCCCAGGCCCAGGCCCAGGCCCATGACCGGGCGGCAGCGGCTTCCGAGCGGTCCCCGGGCGTCGGCCTCGGGACCTGTGAGGCGGGCATGCTCTGCCTCTGGAAGAAGCCCGACTTCACCGGGACCCGCCACACCTTCGAGCTCTCCGGCGTCGACATCGAGAGCTGCACCCCGCTGCCGAAGGGCGGCGACGCCCAGTCCCTCGCCAACCGCACCGGACGGCCCGTCACCACCTACCAGTCCGCCGAGTGCGCGGAGACGGGGGAGTTCGAGACGTACCCCGGCGGCGGCACCTGGACGCCCCGGTCCCCGTACCAGGTACGCGCCTTCAAGATCTGGGAGAACTGAGCCCCGGACGTGCAGGATCCCGGACGTGCAGGATCCCGGACACGCCTGGAGCGGCGGAAACGCCGGGGCGGAAACGGCCCGGAGGGGCGGCGACGCTCCCGCGCCACCGCCCCTCCGGGCTTGCTTCCGCCCCGCCGGGCTGTTTCCGCCCCGCCGGGCCGTTTCGTTTCCTGCCTGCGGCTACGCGTCGCCGCCCGCAGCGCCCGGATCGGCCGCGGCCACGTCCAGCAGCTCGTAGCGGTCCACCGCCGTCTTCAGGGCCGACCGGTCGATCTTGCCCTCCTTGGCCAGCTCGGTGAGGACCGCCAGCACGATCGACTGCGCGTCGATGTGGAAGAACCGGCGGGCCGCACCCCGGGTGTCCGCGAAACCGAAGCCGTCCGCGCCCAGCGACTGGTAGGCGCCCGGCACCCAGCGCGCGATCTGGTCCGGAACCGAACGCATCCAGTCCGAGACCGCCACGAACGGGCCCTGGGCCGCTTCGAGCTTCCTGGTCACATACGGGACGCGCTGCTCCTCCTCCGGGTGCAGGAGGTTGTGGCGCTCCACGTCCACCGCCTCGCGGCGCAGCTCGTTCCAGGAGGTCGCCGACCAGACGTCCGCCTTGACGTTCCACTCGTCCGCGAGGATCCTCTGCGCCTCCATGGCCCAGGGGACCGCCACACCGGACGCCATGATCTGGGCCGGGATCTCGCCCTTCTCACCGGTGCTGAAGCGGTGGATGCCCTTGAGGATGCCCTCGACGTCCACGTCCTCCGGCTCGGCCGGGTGCTGGATCGGCTCGTTGTAGACGGTGAGGTAGTAGAAGACGTCCTCGTTGGCCTCGCCGTACATCCGGCGCAGCCCGTCCTTCATGATGTGCGCGATCTCGAACCCGTACGCCGGGTCGTACGCGACACAGCCCGGGTTCGTCGAGGCGAGCAGCTGCGAGTGGCCGTCCGCGTGCTGGAGGCCCTCACCCGTCAGCGTCGTGCGGCCGGCGGTCGCGCCCAGCACGAAGCCGCGCGCGAGCTGGTCGGCCATCTGCCAGAACTGGTCGCCGGTGCGCTGGAACCCGAACATCGAGTAGAAGACGTACACCGGGATCAGCGGCTCGCCGTGCGTGGCGTACGCCGAGCCGGCCGCGATCAGCGAGGCCGTGCAGCCCGCCTCGGAGATGCCGTCGTGCAGCATCTGGCCTGTCGGGGACTCCTTGTACGCGAGCAGAAGATCCCGGTCGACCGCCTCGTACTGCTGGCCAAGGGGGTTGTAGATCTTCGCACTCGGGAAGAACGCGTCCATGCCGAAGGTGCGGTACTCGTCGGGGGCGATCAGCACGAAGCGCTTGCCGATCTCCTTGTCCCGCATGAGGTCCTTCAGGATGCGGACGAACGCCATGGTGGTGGCGATCGACTGCGTGCCCGAGCCTTTCTTCGCGGCCGCGTACGTCTTTTCCTCGGGCTGCGGAAGCGGCTTCGCACGCACCACCCGGGTCGGGACGTAACCGCCCAGACCCTGGCGGCGGTCGTGCATGTACTGGATCTCCTCCGAGTCGCGGCCCGGGTGGTAGTAGGGCGGGTAGCCCTCGTCCAGCTGCTTGTCCGTGATCGGGATGTGCAGCCGGTCCCGGAAGCGCTTGAGGTCCTGGACCGTGAGCTTCTTCATCTGGTGGGTCGCGTTGCGGCCCTCGAAGTTCGGCCCCAGGGTCCAGCCCTTGACCGTCTGCGCCAGGATGACCGTCGGCTGGCCCTTGTGCGCCTTGGCCGCCGCGTAGGCCGCGTAGACCTTGCGGTGGTCGTGACCGCCGCGGCCCAGGTGCAGGATCTGCTGGTCGGACATGTCCTTGACCATGTCCCGCAGCCGCGGGTCGTCGCCGAAGAAGTGGTCGCGGATGTACGCGCCCGTCTCCGTGGCGTACGTCTGGAACTGGCCGTCCGGCGTGGTGTTCAGCTTGTTGACCAGGATGCCCGTGCGGTCCTGCGCCAGCAGCGGGTCCCAGGAGCGGTCCCAGACCAGCTTGATGACGTTCCAGCCGGCGCCCCGGAACTGCGACTCCAGCTCCTGGATGATCTTGCCGTTGCCGCGCACCGGGCCGTCGAGCCGCTGGAGGTTGCAGTTGACCACGAAGGTCAGGTTGTCCAGGCCCTCACGGGCCGCGATGGACAGCTGGCCCAGCGACTCCGGCTCGTCCATCTCGCCGTCGCCCAGATAGGCCCAGACGTGCGACGTGGAGGTGTCGGCGATACCGCGCGCCTCCATGTAGCGGTTCATCCGCGCCTGGTAGATCGCGCCGAGCGGGCCGAGGCCCATCGAGACGGTCGGGAACTCCCAGAAGTCCGGCATCAGCCGCGGGTGCGGATAGCTGGACAGCCCGTTCGGGGCCTTCGACTTCTCCTGGCGGAACGCGTCGAGCTGCGCCTCGCTCAGCCGGTCCAGCAGGAACGCGCGGGCGTAGATCCCCGGGGACGCGTGCCCCTGGAAGAAGATCTGGTCGCCGCCGTCGCCCTGGTCCTTGCCCCGGAAGAAGTGGTTGAAGCCCACGTCGTACAGCGAGGCGGACGACGCGAAGGTCGCGATGTGGCCGCCGACGCCGATCCCGGGACGCTGCGCCCGCGAGACCATCACGGCGGCGTTCCAGCGGGTCGCGTTGAGGACCTTGCGTTCGATCTCCTCGTCGCCGGGGAAGAACGGCTCGTCCTTCGTGGCGATCGTGTTCACGTAGTCCGTGCTGCGCATCTCCGGCACGGCGACGCGCTTCTCCCGCGCGCGCTCGATGAGCCGGAGCATCAGGTAGCGGGCCCGCTCACGGCCGCGCTCGTCGACGGCGGCGTCGAGGGAGTCGAGCCATTCCCGGGTTTCCTCGGGATCGAAGTCCGGGACCTGGCTCGGAAGGCCGCCAATGATGATCGGGTTGCGATCGGATCCGGAAGCCACACTGTTCCTTCGCTGTTCGGTGGTGCTCTACGGGGCCTGTTCCGAGGGAGGGAACCCCCGGACCACTGTGTCAACTCTGTGTGCGCCGCCTCCATCGTGCTACCGCGAAGGCCGGAACGTCATCTCTACCGTGGGGTAACCCCGAGGTTCCGAAAAGTCGTCCCCGGGGCACGAGTATGGGCAGTACACGGCTGGGTGCGGGCAAACCGCAACCTTACGCCCAAGGCGTCCAAGCGTTCCCAAAGGCTGTTCGACTCCGATTGGCGGATCGAAACCGCATAAGCTGAGGAAGGACGTAAACGGATGGAGCGACTCGGGGAGACCTCGGGGAGCCGCCGTGGAGACAGCCGGAACGTGCGGTGACGTGGCAGGGAACGTCACCGTATAGGCGGTCTCGCACGCTGGGTACTTGCGCGATTCGCCGAGCCCGTGTGGACTACGGCCAACGCCCCGCGTACGCGCGTGGCTGCAGCATTTTCCGAAGACATGATCAGGAGGCAACCCGTGAGCGCGACCGCGGACCACGCGGAGGAGCGGACCAACCCGGCAGCACGCCTGGGGTTCGAGCCCGGACAAGTGGTCCAGGAGATCGGCTACGACGAAGACGTCGAGCTGGAGCTCCGTGAGGGCATTGAGGCCACTACCGGCCAGGAACTCGTCGACGAGGAGTACGACGACGTCGCCGACGTCGTCCTGCTCTGGTTCCGTGACGAGGACGGCGACCTTACGGACGCGCTGGTGGATGCCATTGGTCTGATCGAGGACGGCGGTATGGTCTGGCTGATGACGCCGAAGACCGGCCGTGACGGATACGTCGAACCGAGCGACATCAATGAGGCTGCCCAGACAGCCGGTCTCGCCCAGACCAAGAGCATCAGCGCGGGCAAGGACTGGACGGGCAGCCGTCTGGGCACCCCCAAGGGGGCCAAGGCCAAGCGCTGAACCACTCTCTGCACCACCTTTGGACCTGACGGCCACCTTCCCGCCCGCCGGGCGGGTGACGGCAGGCCCGAGGCCCTCACGGACGCACACAGCGCCCGTGGGGGCCTTCGTACGTCCACGGCCCCTCCGGAACCGGCCGGCGACCCCTGCGTAGGGTGGGTGTCACCCGGACGGACGCGGCCCGGGATGCGGAGAAGCGGCGAAGGGATACGTGTTCCATGACGATCGAGGTCGGCAGTCAGGCCCCGGACTTCCAGCTCAAGGACAACCACGGCCGGACCGTGCGGCTGTCGGAGTTCCGCGGTGAGAAGAACGTGGTGCTGGTGTTCTACCCGTTCGCCTTCACCGGCGTCTGCACCGGCGAGCTGTGCGCGCTCCGCGACGAGCTGCCCCGCTTCGAGAACGAGGACACCCAGCTGCTCGCCGTCTCCAACGACTCCATCCACACCCTGCGCGTCTTCGCCGAGCAGGAGGGCCTGGAGTACCCGCTGCTGTCCGACTTCTGGCCGCACGGGGAGACCTCGCGGGCGTACGGCGTCTTCGACGAGGACAAGGGCTGCGCGGTGCGCGGCACCTTCGTCATCGACAAGGCGGGCACCGTCCGCTGGAGCGTCGTCAACGGCCTGCCGGACGCCCGCGACCTGAACGACTACGTCAAGGCGCTCGAAGCGCTCTGAGACGATCTCCTGGCGACGCCCGGCCAAAAGCCTGTTTTGGCCGGGAACCGGTCACTAGGATCCAATCGTTGAACCGATGCCAACGAACGACGGGGACGCTGGTGTCTGCCGGCCCCTGAGAAAACTACTGGAGGACTCGTGGGAGTCAGCCTCAGCAAGGGCGGCAACGTCTCGCTGACCAAGGCCGCGCCCAACCTGACCGCGGTCATCGTCGGTCTGGGCTGGGACGCCCGCACCACCACCGGGGGTGACTTCGACCTCGACGCCAGCGCGCTGCTGACGAACCCCGAGGGCAAGGTCGCCGCCGACGGCAATTTCGTCTTCTTCAACAACCTGAAGAGCCCCGACGGATCCGTCGAGCACACCGGTGACAACACCACCGGTGAGGGCGAGGGCGACGACGAGGTCATCAAGGTGAACCTCGCCGGCGTCCCGGCCGACGTCGACAAGATTGTCTTCCCGGTCTCGATCTACGAGGCCGAGAGCCGTCAGCAGAGCTTCGGCCAGGTCCGCAACGCGTACATCCGCGTGGTCAACCAGGCCGACAACACCGAGCTCGCCCGCTACGACCTGAGCGAGGACGCCTCGACGGAGACCGCGATGGTCTTCGGCGAGCTCTACCGCAACGGCGCCGAGTGGAAGTTCCGCGCCATCGGCCAGGGGTACGCCTCCGGCCTGCGCGGCATCGCCCAGGACTTCGGCGTCAACGTCTGACGTTCTGGGCCCCAGGGGGGTGTCCGGACCAGATCCGGACACCCCCCTGACCGGGCGCTTTCGACGCCCGCCCCCGGGCGTCGAAAGCGCCCGGTCACGTTTAACACGACTCGGGGAGGACACACATGGGCGTCACGCTCGCCAAGGGAGGCAATGTCTCCCTCACCAAGGTCGCACCCAACCTCACCCAGGTGCTGGTCGGGCTCGGCTGGGACGCACGCTCCACCACAGGAGCCGCTTTCGAC
Source organism: Streptomyces sp. NPDC048142 (assembly GCF_043202835.1). Lineage (NCBI taxonomy): Bacteria > Bacillati > Actinomycetota > Actinomycetes > Kitasatosporales > Streptomycetaceae > Streptomyces > Streptomyces sp. NPDC048142. The sequence goes on along the minus strand of NZ_JBIDBC010000003.1, from coordinate 234,307 downwards.
CTCGACGCCAGCGCACTGCTGTGCCAGTCGGGCCGGGTGCTCGGTGACGAGTGGTTCGTCTTCTACAACAACCTCACGAGCCCGGACGGCTCCGTCGAGCACACCGGCGACAACCTCACCGGGGAGGGCGACGGCGACGACGAGTCCGTCATCGTCCGGCTCGACGAGGTACCCGCCCACTGCGACAAGATCGTCTTCCCGGTCTCGATCCACGAAGCGGACAACCGGGGCCAGGCGTTCGGCCAGGTCAGTAATGCTTTCATCCGGGTGGTCAACCAGGCCGACGGCCAGGAACTGGCCCGCTACGACCTGAGCGAGGACGCCTCGACGGAGACCGCGATGATCTTCGGAGAGCTCTACCGGTACAACGGCGAGTGGAAGTTCCGTGCAGTCGGCCAGGGGTACGCGTCCGGCCTGCGCGGCATCGCTCTAGACTTCGGCGTCAACGTTTCATAACGCCGCGCACGGCGCGGGGGAGCCCCGACACACCGGGGGAGACCCTTACATAACACGATGGGGTAGCCAGTGGTTCTGAAAACCTTCGGCTGGTCGTTCGCGGTCACCGCGCTCGGCCTGGTCGCAGCGATCCTCTACGGGGGGTGGCAGGCTTTCGGCATCGTCGCGATCCTGTCCGTCCTGGAGATCTCGCTGTCCTTCGACAACGCGGTGATCAACGCCGGAATCCTGAAGAAGATGAATGCCTTCTGGCAGAAGATCTTCCTCACCATCGGCATCCTCATCGCCGTTTTCGGCATGCGGCTGGTGTTCCCCGTCGTGATCGTGGCCGTGAGCGCCCAGCTCGGACCGATCGAGGCCATCGACCTGTCCTTCAACGACCCGGACAGGTACAAGGAACTGGTCACGGACGCCCATCCGTCGATCGCCGCCTTCGGTGGCATGTTCCTGCTGATGATCTTCCTCGACTTCATCTTCGACGAGGACCGGGACATCCAGTGGCTGCGCTGGATCGAGCGTCCGCTCGGCAAGCTCGGCAAGGTCGATATGCTGTCGGTCTGCGTCGCGCTGATCATCCTGCTCATCACCGCCATGACCTTCGCGACCAACGCCCACCAGCACGGTGGCGGGCACGCGGACAAGGCGTCGACGGTCATGCTCTCCGGCATCGCCGGTCTGATCACCTATCTCGTCGTCGGCGGGCTCTCCGGATTCTTCGAGGGCAAGCTCGAAGAGGAGGAGGAGCGCGAGCACGAGGCCGAGGAAGAGGCCAAGAAGAAGGGCAAGCCCGTCACCGGGATCGCCCTCGCCGGAAAGGCCGCGTTCTTCCTCTTCCTCTACCTGGAAGTGCTGGACGCCTCGTTCTCCTTCGACGGCGTCATCGGCGCCTTCGCGATCACCAACGAGATCGTGCTGATGGCCCTCGGCCTCGGCATCGGCGCCATGTACGTCCGTTCGCTCACCGTCTACCTGGTGCGCGAGGGCACGCTCGACGACTACGTCTACCTGGAGCACGGTGCGCACTACGCGATCGGCGCGCTCTCCGTCATCCTGCTGATCACCATCCAGTACGAGATCAACGAGCTCATCACCGGTTCGGTCGGGGTGATCCTGATCGCCCTCTCCTTCTGGTCCTCGGTCAAGCGCAACCGTGCGCTCGCCGCGGAATCCGGTGAGGGCGGAGGTCCGGGAAGCAAGGCCGAAGTGTCCTCCGGGGTGTGACCCGGTAAGGATTGAGGAACGCTCTCTGCGGGGCGGCCCACACGGCGACGGCTCTCCGGGATCTCCCGGACCCGGCCCGGTGGCCGCCCCGCAGTGATGTCCGGGGCACGGGGAACAGGTGGGGGTTGGTATGGGATTCTTCGACGGCCTGTGGCCGGGGCGCGCGGCGCAGTTCGATTCGGGCAACTCGACGTCGAGCACCATCGTGCTGTCCAAACGGAACGCCACGCTCTCGCTCAACAAACAGGGCGCCCTGTCGGGCAACCTCCGGGTCAACCTCTCCTGGCGGATGCGGACCTCGGACATCGAGGGCCGCTCGCGCCAGAGCGGCAGGCTGCGGCACCCTCTCAAGCTCTTCCAGCCCGAGGTGGTCCAGGCGCACACCCAGGGCGTCGTCAACGTCGACCTGGACCTCGGCTGCATGTACGAGCTGACGGACGGCACCAAGGGGGTCGTGCAGCCGCTGGGCAACCTGATCGGCGACCTCAACAGCCCGCCCTACGTCCGGCTCAGCGGCGACGACCGGTTCGGCGCACCCTCGGGGGAGACGGTCTACGTCAACCTCGACCAGCGCGACCAGATCAAGCGGCTGCTGTTCTTCGTCTACATCTACGACCGGACTCCCGCGTTCGACCGGACGCACGCCAAGATCACGCTCTATCCGGGCAACGGCCCGCGCATCGAGATCGAGCTGGACGAACGCGCACCACAGGCCCGCTCCTGCGCGGTGTTCACCCTGGAGAACGTCAAGGACGAGCTGATCGTGCGCCGCGAGGTGAAGTTCGTGTACGGCTTCCAGTCGGAGCTGGACCGGCTGTACGGCTACGGCATGCAGTGGGGGCGCGGCTACAAGTCCCGGACCTGATCCGGGCAGCCGTGAGGGCTGGAGAGAGCGAACTCAGGAACCGGATCGGGGCGGCTCAGGACCGGACGAACTGCGGACCTTGTGGAGGCAGCACGAAATGGGGGTCGGGCGCGTGCGCGGCGGCTGCCGCGGGCTGCGGATAGCCGTACGCGGGCGGCTCGGCGACAGGCTGCGGATAGCCGTACGCCGGCTGGTGGGGTGCGGCGGCGGCAGCGGGGTACGCGACCGGGGGCGGATAGCCGTACGAAGGCTGCTGGTGCAGGACCGTGGCCTGGGCGTCGGGCCCGGTAGCCGGCGGCACGGCCACAGGCGGGGGCGCGGCGGCCGGGAGGGGCCCTGCGGCTGCCGGCGCGGCCTGCGCCTGGTTCACCGCCTGCGACGCCTGGTTCACCGCCTGCGCCTCGCTCGCGGGCTCCGACCCGTTCCCCGCCCCCGACTCGTCCGCGGCCTCCGACTCGTCCACCGAGATGCCGAAGGCGGTGGCCAGGCCGATCAGGCCGGTGGGATAGCCCTGGCCGACCGCGCGGAACTTCCATCCCTCGCCGCGGCGGTAGAGCTCGCCGCAGATGATCGCCGTCTCTTCCCCGGTCTCCGGCCGGACGTCGAACACCGCCAGCGGCTCGCCCTCGGCGAACGCGGCGTCGAACAGGAGTATCCGCAGGTCCGGGACCTGTTCGAAGGCGGCTCCGTCGGAGGAGGCCGCGATGACCACCTGGTCCACCGACGCGTCGAGCGCCCCGAGGTCCGCCTCGACCGTGTCCGTCAGCCCTTCCGGGACACTGCGCTTCGGGAGCCGCCGGACCAGGCCGGAGGGATGCCGGGGCTGGTTGTAGAAGACGAAGTCCTCATCGGACCGCACCCGGCCGGACGCACCGAGGAGCAGGGCGGAGGCGTCCACGTCGGGAACCCCGGCGCCCGGGGTCCAGCGCAGCACGGCCCGGACGGCCGCGGCTTCGACGGGGACGTTCGAGCCCTTCAGCATCGTGTGCGTCATGACCGTCATCCTGCCTGCTGGGAGCCCGTGCGGACAACGCGGGGGGCGGCACGACCGTGCCCGGCGGCGGCGCGGGCAGGGCGTGACGGTACCGCAGGAGGGGGTCGGACCAGGGCCGGGCAACCGGAAATTCATGTACATGGGGAACTGTTGACACCCGTCCGTACGTACTATTACCGGCCATGAGTTTGTTCGGCCGTCAGGCAGTTCGGGGAAAATGATGCGTCACTTCGGGCACATATCGCCCACTGCCCGCGCGGGCCTGTTCTTCCGGGAGCCCTGCACCTTCACCGCGGACTCCCCGGCACGGATGCTCTCCGTCGCCCTGGGAGCCACGCTCTACTCCCCGGCCACCCGCCCGTCGCTCGCCGACGACGTGCTGAAGCAGGCCGGGCGCGGCGTCGTCTCCATGGTGCTGTGCCTGGAGGACTCGATCGACGACGCCGAGGTGACCGAAGCCGAAGCCAATCTGATCAGGCAGTTCGCCGCGCTGGCTGCCCGGGACACGGACCCGGAGCCTGCTCCCGGGGGACAGGGCGACGCCGGGAGCACGACGGGCGCGGCGCGCGTCGATGTGCCGCTGCTCTTCATCCGCGTACGGGAACCGGCCCAGATCACCGACCTGGTGCGGCGCCTCGGCGACTCGGTCCGGATGTTGTCCGGTTTCGTACTTCCCAAATTCACCGAAGAACGGGGGCGGCAGTTCCTGGAGGCACTCACCGAGGCCGAGACGGCGTGCGGCCGTCGGCTCTTCGCCATGCCGGTCCTCGAATCCCCCGAGCTGCTCCATCTGGAGACGCGCGGCGAAATCCTCCAGGGCATCGCCCGCAGCGTCGACAAGTACCGGGACCGGGTGCTCGCCCTGCGGCTCGGCGTCACCGACTTCTGCTCGGCCTACGGACTGCGCCGCACCCCCGACATGACGGCGTACGACGTCCATATCATCGGTTCCGTGATCGCCGACGTGGTCAACGTGCTCGGCCGCGCCGACGGCACCGGCTTCACGATCACCGGCCCGGTCTGGGAGTACTTCCGCCGCCAGGAGCGCATGTTCAAGCCCCAGCTGCGCCGCAGCCCCTTCCTGGAGGGCCGGGCCGAGGAACTGCGTACGGCGCTCATCGAGCACGACCTCGACGGACTGCTCCGGGAGATCGAGCTCGACCGCGCCAACGGACTGCTCGGCAAGACCTGCATCCACCCGTCGCACGTGGCGCCCGTCCACGCCCTGTCCGTGGTCAGCCACGAGGAGTTCACCGACGCCCAGGACATCCTGAGCCCCGAGCGCGGGGGCGGCGGGGTGCTGCGCTCGGCGTACACGAACAAGATGAACGAAGTGAAGCCCCACCGGGCCTGGGCCGAGCGCACGCTCCAGCGGGCCGAGGTCTTCGGGGTGGCGAAGGAAGACGTCGGCTTCGTGGACCTGCTGGCTGCCGGCCTGACGAACTGAGCGCGCATCGATGAGCGAGCGCGCGACGAGAGAAGAGACCGTGGACGTGGTGTGGTCGGGCAACTGGGTGGCGGAGCGACTGGGAGTCGCCCTCGAAGGCGACGGAGATCTCCGGGAACTGCTGGGCCTGGCCCTGCGCCGCAACCCCAAGCGGGCGCATCTGCTGGTGTCCAACGTGCTAGGCAAGCACGTGCCGCAGCGGCCCTCCGTCGTCCACGGGGCCGGATTCGAGCTGGGTGAGCGGGTACGGGCGCTGCTCGGCGCGGAGGAGGCCCGCCGCGCGGTGGTCCTCGGATACGCGGAGACGGCCACCGGTCTCGGCCACGCCGTCGCGGACGGCCTGCGGGACGCCCCGTACCTGCACTCCACCCGGCGTCCGGTGGCGGGCGTCGAGCAGGCGGGCGGCTTCGAGGAGTCCCACTCGCACGCCACCTCGCACCTGCTGCTGCCCGAAAACCGCGACCTGGTGGCGAGCGACGGGACCGGGCCCGACGCCTCCGTGCTGGTGCTGGTCGACGACGAGTTCTCCACCGGCAACACGGTCCTGAACACCATCCGCGCGCTGCACGCCCTGCACCCGCGCGAGCGGTACGTCATCGTCGCCCTGGTCGACATGCGCTCGGCCGGCGACCGCGACCGGCTGACCGCCTTCGCCGCCGAGATCGGCGCCCGTGTCGACCTGGTGACCCGCAGCACCGGGACGGTCGCCCTGCCGGACGGCGTGCTGGAACGCGGCCAGGCCCTGGTCGCGGCCCAGGAAGCGGAGCAGGCGAAGGAGGAGGCGGAGCAGGAGGGACGGGTCGGTCAGGCGGGAGAGGCAGGGCAGGCTGGTCAGGCGGGGCAGGACGTCGAACGCGCTGCCTCAGCCCCCGCCCCCGCCCCTGCCTCAGCCCCCGCCTCCGTCCCCGCCCGCGCTTACGCCCGTGCCCCCGTCCCCGCCCGCGTCACCCGGGTCGACCTCGGCTGGCCCGGGGGCGTCCCCGACGGCGGCCGGCACGGCTTCACCCCCGCCCACCGGGCGGCCCTGGAAGCGGCGCTGCCGGCCATGGCGGACCGGATCGCGACCGCGCTGGGCGGCGCGCCGGGCCCGGCCGAGGGTCCCCGCCGGGTCCTCGTGCTCGGCTTCGAGGAGCTGATGTACGCCCCGCTGCGCCTCGGCACCGCACTCGAAGCCGGGCTGGGAGCAGAGGCCGAGGTCCGCTACTCCACCACCACCCGCTCGCCCGTCCTGGCTGTCGACGACCCCGGCTACGCGATACGCACCCGCCTCGTCTTCCCGGCCCACGACGACCCGGCGGACGGTCCCGGCGACCGGTACGCGTACAACGTGGCGGGCGCCGGCTTCGACGCCGTGGTCGCCGTCGTCGACTCCACCGCCGACACCCCCGAACTGCACGCCCCCGACGGACTGCTGGCCCGGCTCGCCGAGCACGCCAGCCACGTCCTCCTCGCGGTCGTCCCTTCCTACGTCCCGGCCACGGCCGCTCCCACCGGCGTACCCGGCACCCGCACACCCGCCCCCGAACGGCAGGAGCCCGCCATGCTGCCCGAGCCCCTCCGAGGCCCCGACTTCTCCAGTTACGCGCCGGAGGACGTCGGCTGGCTGCTCCAGGACCTCTCGGACACCGAGCTGGAAGCGCCCACCGAGGAACGCGAGGAGGCCATCCAGAGCGGCGGCGCGCACTACGCGGAGTCGCTGCCCGTCGAGTACCAGCCGAGCGCCGAGTACCAGGCCCTGTTCACCGCCGCCCTGGAGGCCTCCGCCGCGCGCATCGCCCGCGCGGTGGGCACCGTCACCGAGACGGTCCTCGCCGAACGCGGACCGCGCCCCGTGCTCGTCTCGCTCGCCCGCGCCGGAACCCCGGTCGGGGTGCTGATGCGCCGCTGGGCCCAGCACCGGCACGGCCTGGACCTGCCGCACTACGCCATCTCCATCGTCCGGGGCCGGGGCATCGACGCCACCGCCCTGCGCTGGCTGGCCGCCCATCACGACCCGGCCGACGTGGTGTTCGTCGACGGCTGGACCGGGAAGGGCGCGATCACCCGCGAACTGGCGGCGGCGATAGCCGAGTTCGAGGCGTCGGGCGGACCCGCCGGCTTCGACCCGGAGATCGCGGTGCTCGCCGACCCGGGCGGCTGCGTACGGACGTACGGCACCCGCGAGGACTTCCTCATCCCCTCGGCCTGCCTCAACTCCACGGTCTCCGGCCTCATTTCCCGTACGGTGCTCCGCGCCGACCTGGTCGGCCCCGACGACTTCCACGGCGGGAAGTTCTACCGGGAACTGGCCGGGTCCGACGTCTCGGGCGACTTCCTGACCACGGTGACCGACCGCTTCGACGAGGTGGCCGGCCAGGTCGAGACCGAGGCCAAGGAGCTGCTCGCCGCCGACCGCGCCCCGACCTGGGAGGGCTGGGCGGCCGTCGAGCGGATCAGCGAGGAGTGCGGCATCCACGACGTCAACCTGGTCAAGCCGGGCGTCGGCGAGACCACCCGGGTCCTGCTCCGCCGGGTCCCCTGGAAGATCCTCGCCAAGCGCGGCGCGGGCGCGGACCTGGAGCACATCCGGCTGCTGGCCGAACAGCGCGGCGTCCCGGTGGAGGAGACCGACGACCTCCCGTACAGCTGTGTCGGCCTGATCCACCCCCGGTTCACACGCGGCGCGACGGGCGCGGACGGCAAGGCGGTGCAGGGCGCATGAGCGTGACTTCGCCCTCGTCGGCCACGCTGGTGGCCAGCGACCTCGACCGTACGCTGATCTACTCGGCGGCCTCGCTCGACCTGTCGATGCCGGACGCGGAGGCCCCCCGGCTCCTGTGCGTGGAGGTGTACGGCCACAAGCCCCTCTCGTACCTGACGGAGACGGCCGCCGCCCTGCTCACCGAGGTGGCGGACGCCACGGTCTTCGTGCCGACCACCACCCGTACCCGCGAGCAGTACCACCGCGTTCACCTCCCCGGCCCCGCCCCCCGGTACGCGATCTGCGCCAACGGCGGCCACATCCTCGTCGACGGCGTCTCCGACCGTGACTGGCAGACGCGGGTGGAGGTCCGTATCGCCGCCGAGTGCGCCCCGCTCACCGAGATCCGCGCCCACCTCGCCACCACCGCCGAACCGGCCTGGCTCCTCAAGGAACGGGCCGCCGAGGACCTCTTCGCCTACCTCGTCGTCGAACGCTCTTTGCTGCCCGAGGAGTGGGTGAAGGAACTGGCCGCCTGGGCCCGGCCGCGCGGCTGGACGGTTTCGCTCCAGGGCCGCAAGCTCTACGTGGTCCCGGCGCCGCTCACCAAGAGCGCCGCGATGCACGAGGTCGCCCGCCGCACCGGCGCCACGCGCACGCTCGCCGCCGGGGACTCCCTCCTCGACGCCGACCTGCTGCTCGCCGCCGACCTCGGCTGGCGCCCCGGCCACGGCGAACTGGCCGACGAGGGCTGGCGGGCCCCGCATGTGGTGGCCCTGGAGGAGCGGGGCTGGGCGGCAGGAGAGGAGATCCTGCGCCGGTTTCTGGCCGCTTCCGCTGCGTGAGGGCGCTGGATGCGCAAGGCTGGTGCGGGGAGCTGCGGACGGACGCGGCACCCCGCCACTTCACGTCACAGTCGCTCCACCACCCAGCCACTTCACGGCACAGCCACTCCACGACACAACCGAAGGAAGCGCAGTCGGATGACCAAGGGCAACGACACCACGATCACGGACGAGCTGTACGCCTACATGCTGGCCCACAACCCGCCGCTGGACTCGGTCCAGCGGGAGCTGGTGGACACCACGTACGCACAGTTCCCCGATCACGCGGGCATGCAGTCGGCCGAGGAGCAGGCCCCGCTGCTCGCCTTCCTCGTCCGGCTGGTCGGCGCCCGGCACGTGGTGGAGGTCGGTACGTTCACCGGGTTCAGCGCCCTGGCGATGGCCCAGGCGCTGCCCGCCGACGGCACGCTGATCGCCTGCGACATCTCGGAGGAGTGGACGGCGTACGGCCGTGAGGCCTGGGCGAAGGCGGGCGTCGCGGACCGGATCGACCTGCGCATCGCCCCGGCCCTGGACACCCTGAGCGCGATGCCCGCCGAGCCGCACATCGACTTCGCCTACCTGGACGCGGACAAGGGCGGCTACATCGCGTACTGGGAGGAGCTGGTGCCCCGGATGCGGCAGGGCGGGGTCATCGTCACGGACAACGTGCTCTTCCACGGCAGGGTCACGGACCCGGAGGCGACCGGCCCGGCCGCGGCGATCAAGGAGTTCAACGACCACGTGAGCGCCGACGCCCGGATGGACAGCATCCTGCTGACGGTCTCGGACGGCCTGACGCTGTCCCGCAAGAAGTAGCGCCCCTCCCGCGGTCGTGGTGCTGCCGCCGGGCTCAGCCGCAGCACCCGCCCCCGCAGCAGCCCCCGCCCCCACCGCCGCCGGACGGTGCGGGAGCGGACCCGGCGGCACCGCCCACGGCCACGGCGGACAGCAGTTTGACGGTGTCGTCGTGGCCGGCGGGGCAGGAGGCGGGGTCCGAGGACTGGGCCATGGGACGGCTGAGTTCGAACGTGTCTCCGCAGGTGCGGCAGCGGAATTCGTAACGAGGCATGGGCTCAGGCTAGAGCCATCGCGGCCCCGGCGGCTACGCCCCCTGATAGCGCGAGACTGCGGGCGGCGGCCGGTACCGCGTGTGTCGCTCGGGTTCGAGCACCGGCCGGACCGCGTGTCGCTCGCTCGGTCGGGCTCAGGCGCCGGCGCCGCGCGTCTCGCGGATGTCGGAGACGACCTGGGCGGCGGTCTGCCGCACGGCCTCGGTCTCGGTCAGAAAGTGCCAGTAGTCGGGGTGGCGCCCCTCCAGACCGGCGATGGCGCGTTCCAGCCGGGCCACGGAGTCGTCCAGCGGCCGGGCGTGCCGGGGGTCGGGCGTGTGCCGGCCGGCCATGGCGAGGCGCTGGGCGTCCCGCACCGCGAACCGGGTGCGCTCGATCTCCTGCTGCGGGTCCTTCGCCACGGCGTTCAACTGCCGCAACCGGTCCCCGGCGGCGGACACCGCCTCGTCCGTCGCGTTGAGCAGGGCGCGGACCGTACTCAGCCGGGACGTGGCGTCCGCCCAGCGCTGCTCGTCGCGTGCCTTCGCCGCCTCGGAGAGCTTGTCCTCGGCCTGCCGGACATTGACGGCGGCCTGCTCCGGGACGGGCTGGAGGTCCTGCCAGCAGGCGGCCGAGAAACGCCGCCGCAATTCACTGAGCACCGGCTCCACCGAGCCCGCCCGGGTGGTCAGGGCCTGGGCGCGGGTCCGCAGCGATACGAGCCGGCGGTCGATCTCGGCGGCCCGCTCGGGCAGTCGCTCGGCCTCGGCACGCAGGGCCTCCGCATCGCGCAGCACCACATCGGCCCGCTGGAGGGTCTCCGCGACGCCGTGCTTTCCCGCGCCCTGGTTCAGCTTGGTCAGCTCCGGGGCGAGCGCGGCGAGCCGGGCGGCGAGCTCATCGGCCCGCAGCCCTGCGGCCCGTACGGTGTCGAGGGCGTTGCTCGCTCCCAGGAGCGCCTGCCGGGCCCGCTCGACGGCGGGGGCGAGCCGGGCGAGCTGCGTCTCCGCGCTGCCCAGCAGGGGCCCGAGACCCTGGGCGAAGCGGTCCAGCTCGCCCTTGACCCGTACGAGGTCGTCCTTGGCCCGGGTCAGCTCGGTGCGGGCTCGGGCGGCGACGGCGGGCTCCAGATCGTCCCGGTCCAGGTCATGGCTGTCGACGGCGGTGATGTAGGCGTGACTGACCTCGTCGATGCGCCGGCCGAGTGCGGCGAAGTCCTCGGAGGCCTTACGTCCGCGTGAGGAGCTGTCCACGGCGTTGATGGTCTCGATGGAGATCCTGAGATCGCGCTGGGCGCTGTCCAGATCGTAGAAGGCCTCGGCGGCGGCGTCCTTCGCGGCCTGCGCCTCGGCCCGCTGATTCTCCCCGCGCCCGCCGAACCACCGGCGGGTACCGCCACCGGCGAAGGCGGCGGGCAGCGCGGCGAGCAGGAGGGGCACGGGCAGCAGCATCAGCGCCAGAAAGTCCCGGCCCCCGGCTCCGCCCCGACCGCCGGAGCCCCGGCCCCCGGGTCCGCCCCGACCGCCCGGCATCCGCGACCTCCCGGAGGCGCGCTGCCCCGGCAGACCCTCACCACTCTGGACGGCGGAACTTCCACCCGCTCCTGTCTCCGGCCGCGCGTGTGTCGCCGTCACATCCCTCTCCCGTGCCGATTCGCCCTGCCCGGTACATTCTCCCACCAGGTAAGGACGAACACACGGGTCGGTTAGTTCGCGCTTCGCACGGTGACTTGGCCGTTGTCGCTGTGCGCCTTCACCACATGGACGCTGTCGTCGCCGCGCGGCACCCCGATCGAGACGTCCCCGTTGTCGGCGGAGGCGTTCACCGCGTACTTCTGCCCGCCCGGCGGCAGATCGATGGTGATGCCCCCGTTGTCGCTCACGGTGTCCACGAGGTCGGGCACGGAGCTGAAGCCCAGCCGGATCTCCCCGTTGTCGGCGCGGGCGATCACGGAGGAGCCGGATATCCGGTCCGCCCGGATCTCCCCGTTGTCGCTCTTCAGCTTCAGGGCGCCGCCGGCGTCGTGGACGTTGATCTCTCCGTTGTCGGACGAGAGGTCCAGCGCGCGGTCGAAGCCCGTGGCGCTGATCGTCCCGTTGTCCGACGAGGCCGCCACATCGACCCCGCGCGGCACCTTCACCCGGTGCCGGGAGTCACAGTTGTCGATCACCGCCTTGCACTTCACCCGGAGCGTGAGGGTGTCGCCCTTCATGCTCCAGACGGGGTCGGGCCCGCTGCCGAGCACCACCCACCCGTCGACCTGCCGCTCCACCTCGACCTGCGCCACGTCGGCCGGCACGAGGTCCACGGTGCCGTTGTCGGCTTCGATGGTCAGCGTCTTCCCTTCCAGCGCGAACGACTTGCGCTCGACGGGGGCGCCGTCCACGTCCGTACTCCCGCACCCGGTGAGCGCCAGGACCAGCAACGCGACCCCGCACCCCAGGGCGAGGGCCCGCCCGGGAACCCCGAAGCGGGTGCGGGTCGGTGTGCTCGTAACGATGTCCACGGTGATCGGTCCCCCAGTGCGTGCTGCCGGTCGGTGCCACCGGACGTCGCTGCCGGTGCACTCAAACCGTATGCACCGCGGGCTCCCGGCGGGATCCGGACGGCTACCGTCTCGTGGTGGGGTTATCCCCCGGTTCCGGCCCCGGGCGGGTGCCCGGTTCCGGCCCCGGGCCCGCCCCGGTTCCGGCCCCCGGAGGCGGCGGCCCGGCCCCCGCCCCGAACTGTTTATGAGCAGGGGCCCCGGTCCATGTACGCTGTTGCCTATCCACGGGTGCGTAGCTCAGGGGTAGAGCGCTGCTCTTACAAAGCAGATGTCGGCGGTTCGAAACCGTCCGCGCCCACCGGTACGAAGGCCCCCGACCGATCATGGTCGGGGGCCTTCGGCATCCCTCACGCGCCCACGGTCATGAGGCGTGGTTCCTCACGGCTTCCGCGATCGACAGGCTGTTCTCGTAGAGGTGGTGCCGGGTGATCCGGCCGTCCTCGACGGTGAGGCGGAGCGCGAACGGTCCCTCGAAGGACCTGCCCGTCGCACGTACGGTCCCCGAAAGGTGCCCCGTCAGTACGGCGTCGGCGCCGTCCACGAGGAAGGCGTCGACGGAGGCCCGCGAGTCCTGGGGCACGGTGTGCTCCATCAACTCCGCGAACTGGGCGGCGCATTCGGCGGCCGTGGACCGGGGGCGGATCCACGGCACGGCCGGGTTCTCGGCGAGCAGCCAGTCGACCTCGTCGGCGAAGAGCGCGGTGAGCCTCGCTGCGTCCCCGGCCTGCCGGGCGGCGAGGAACTCCCGGACCACGGTCCGGGTCATCTCGGCGGGGTCGGGCGTGCCGGCGTCCGAACTCGCTGTGGGAGTGGCGGCCGTGACGGACATGATGTTCTCCTCGCTGCTGGGGGAGGTTCTGTGGGGACTTCCCATCGGTGTGCCCGATGCTGCCGGGGCGGGGGCGCGAGGTCGATGACGCCAGAGGTAATGTGCGGTCGCCCCTCGGGGGATACGCGCTTCCTGATGGCCTTGCTGGAACGCACCGGGCGGGTCACCGACACGATCGACCTCCTGACCGTGGCGTCCTCGCTGCCCGGTGTGCCCGGGACGGAGCTGCGGGAGGTCACCGATCCTGTGCACCGCGCGTAGTGAGTGCCCGTCGGCACCGGGACGGAGTACGGCTGTGGGAGACGGACGGGGGAGTGCTGGTGCTCGGGCGCGGAGTGGCGGGCCGTTGGGAGGCGGCTGTGGAGCTGGACGAGGACACCCGGCACCGGGGGCTCGGCCGCGCCCTCGCGCCGGGGGAGCGTGACGGCTGTGCCGGGCCGCCGACCGCGTGGTCACCGGGGCCGACGGAGCCCCGGCCGGACCGGCCGGACCGGGCGGCCGGGGCCTCGTCGCGGCCGTGGACGCCGGGACGTACGGGCTTCCGCTGTCGTTGATCCGCGGTCGTGGCCGGAGTGCCTAATCCGGGGCCGCCGCCGCTGCCCGTGCCGGGTGAGCGCCCGCCGGGACTGCTCTCAGACGTGCAGCTCGGACGGGAAACCGGTCCAGCGGAGTTCGGCGGGCAGATGGCCGGTGTCGTTGAACAGGAGGAGGGCCGGGGGACGGCCGGGCGCGTAACGGATGACGGTCAGCGCGGCGTTGGCGTGGTTGATGCCCAGCCAGCGCCACTTCGGGGCGTCCAGCGCGGCCCGGACGAGCCAGCCGACGAGGAAGTTGTGGGTGACGAGGAGTTCGTGGCGGGGCTCGTCGCCCTCGACCGTTCCCGTGAACCGCGCGAGGGCCTCGCCGGCCAGCCCGGGGCCCTGCTCGCGCTCCGCCGCCGGGAAGCCGGCCAGCCGGGCGAGGGTCTCGGCGGCCGAATCCGCCGGCAGCTCCTCCCGTCGAGGCAGGTACGGGATGTAGTCGCCGGCCGGTTCGGACCGCAGCAGGGGAACCCCCGCCAGCTGTTCGCCGACCAGCCGCGCCGTCTGCTCGGCGCGCGCGAGCGGGCCGTGGTGGATCGCCGTGATCGGAACCCCGCGGAGCCGCTCCCCGAGCAGGGCGGCCTGACGTCGGCCGTCGTACGTCAGCGTGCTCTCGTCGGCGGAGGCCTGACCGTGTCGCGTGAGGTACAGGTAGCGGGCAGTCGCTGCCGCCATGGCGGGCCTCCGTCGTGATCCATGATCGTACGTACGAACGTCTGCGGGGACGTCGACCCGCGCCCGGACGGTTCCGCCGGCAGGGGCGGGAGCGGAGGGACCGCCTCCCGGGATGCGCGGGGGCAGTGCTCGGGGCACCGTGGAGGCATGGCCGAGCACCCGCCCGTGATCGTCTATCCGCCTTCCGCGACCGGAGGGCGGCGGGTCACCGTGCACGGACAGATCGTGGGTCTGGCGCACGGGCGGGGCGAGGTGGCCGCGCTGCTGCGGGCCGCGGGATTCGCCCCGGGGCCCGACAAGGTCGTCGAGCTGGACCGGCCCGGCCTGATCGAATGGCGCGGTGGCGACCTCGACACCTGGGAGTGATCCCGTGAAGCGTCGTCGTACGGCACGCGAGAGCACCTCGGTCGAACCGCCGCCCGGGTATTACGTGGCCGGCTGCGACCCTCCCGACGCCGCGCAGCGCGCGCTGATCCTGGACTGGGTCGTGAGCCGGCGCATCGCGAGCGGCTGGCGCGTCGAGTCGCGCTCCGGGAGCCAGGTGGTGCTGGTGCGCGGGCAGCCGGTGAACCATGTGCTGCACGCCTTCCTCACCGTTTTCTCGTGTCTGGTGTGGGGGCTCGTGTGGGCCGGCGTCGCCCTGGTCAACCGCGTCGAGCGGGTGGCTCTCACCGTCGACGCCCAGGGGCGCATCGTCACGGTCAGCGCGCCGTGACACATCACCCGAACGGGTGCGTCCGGGTGGCTGCGGCCAGGGGCCGCGAGGAACGTCGGAGCTGATCTGCACACACCACCAGGGCAGGTCAGGACAGCAGGCGCCCGGCGTCTGCTCCGACCAAGGAGTCCTCATGTCGCAGCCCAGCGCCCCCACACCCGGTGCCTCGCGCCCCGCCGATCCCCGTCCGGGCGGAGGCTCCGGCAGCCCGTGGGCGGCCGGAGGAACGGTGTTCGCGGGTGTCCTGCTCTTCGTGGACGGCATCCTCGGAGTGCTGAAGGGCATCGCGGGGATCGCCTCGGACGACGTCTACACGCGGATCAACGACTACGTCTTCAAGTTCAGCGTGACCTCGTGGGGCTGGATCCACCTCGTGCTCGGCGTGATCCTCATCCTCGTGGGCCTGGGCATCCTCAAGGGCGCGACCTGGGCCCGTGGGGCGGGCGTCGGCCTCGCCGCCCTGAACCTCATCGCCAACTTCATGTGGCTTCCGTACACCCCGGTCTGGGCCATCGTCACCATCGCGATCGACGTCTTCATCATCTGGGCCCTGTGCACCGACCGGTCGACCCCGAGCGACCTGGTGCGGAGCAGTTAGGGCCTGATCCGAACGCCGGGCCCCGGGCCGACCGCCGCAGGACGGTGAGCAGGTGAACCGGTCCTGCGGCGGGGCGGGGCGGGGTGGACGGGACGGGTGGGGTGGGACGCGGGCGACGACGGGTGTCCGTGTCAGTGATGCGGTGCACATTGTCAGTGGTGCGGTCCACACTGGAGTCATGTGCCGCAGCATCAAGACGCTTCGCCCACCCGCCCTCCCCGAAGAGGCCACCGAGGAGGACATGCGGGCCGCCGCCCTTCAGTACGTACGCAAGGTCTCCGGGTTCCGCGCGCCCGCCGCGCACAACCGGGAGGTCTTCGACCGGGCCGTCGAGGAGATCACCGCAGCCACGATGAAGCTGCTCGACGGCCTGGAGGTACGGGGCGCGGCCAAGAGCTGAGCCCCGCCACCCGGACGATCGTGCTCCTCCGGCGGGCCGGTTCGCTCTGCCTTTCGTTCAGGGGGCGGCCGGTGCGGGCGCCGGCACCGGTCCCGGTCCGCCGAGGGCGGTCGACCCGCCGGGGGCAGGCGCGGGCACGGTCACGAGCGGCAGTGTCGTCGGCGCTGCGGCTGCGGCTGCGGCTGCGGCTCCGGCCCCGGCCTTGACTCCCGGTGCCTCCGCCTCCGTCGCCACCGTCTCCGTCTTTCCCGACCCCGTCTCTGCCGACGCCGTCCCCGCCGCTGCCCCGGCCGCTGTCGTCGTCCGCGTCGGCGGGCGCTTCACCACGAACGCGGCCAGCGCGCCCGCCATGAACAGGGCCAGCACCGAAACGGCCGTGCCGAACCACGTCGAGCCCAGCCACCGGCCACCGAAGTAGCCGAGCCCCACGCTGTAACCCGCCCAGGCCAGGCCCGCCAGCGCGGACCAGGGAAGGAAGTCCCGCTTCCTGCGGTGGGCGGCGCCCGCGCCGAGGGAGACCACGGAGCGGCCCGCAGGAGCGAACCGGGCGATGATCACCAGCGCGCCGCCGCCCCGGCTCAGCGCCGCGCCGAGACGTTCCTGCGCGGTGGTGAGACGCCGGGAGCGGGCGATGACCCGGTCCAGCCGGTCGCCTCCGCGCCAGGCGAGCCGGTACGCGACGAGGTCGCCGAGCACCGAGGCGGCGGCCGCGCACAGGATCAGCACGACCAGCGAGGGGACCTGCCCGCCGGTGCCCTCGCCGGCGCCGCTGACGGTGGTGCTGCCCGCCGCGGCCGCCGTGGCGGCCGTGATGACGAGAACGCCGCTGGGCAGCAGGGGCAGGAAGACATCCAGGAGAACGGAGAGGGCGACCACCGCGTAGATCCATGGGCTGCTGGTCAGCGCGGCCACACTCTCTAGCACCGTCTACTACTCCCCGATCGTGTCAACGCCGCGACGTCGCAGGGGAGCGGCAGGGGCGGCAGGTTCAGCTGTACAGCGTACGCGTGAGGGTTCTCCGGACATCGCCCAGGGCGGGTGATGTTGTGCAGGTCACGTACACCTGGAGGCCATGTGCCCGTTAGGCGGGGAGAACGACCGGCACGAGCGAGGAGCAGCGCATGACGGCATGGACGGTACGGACGGGACACGGGCCGTCGCACCCGAGTTCGGGGCGGCGGGGGACGGCGGGACGGGAGGGCGGCGCGGCTGCGCGGGTCCGGAGGGTCTCGCGGGTCCCGGGCGTGCTGGCGGGCGCGGTGGCCCTGCTGACGCTGGCCTGCGGTGTCGGCGTCGGCGTCGGAGTCGCCCGAGGAGCGGACGGCGTGACGCCCGGCGCGGCCCCCGGTGGCCACGGCGCGCACGGCGCTCCTGCGGCGGAGCCCTCGGCGCAGGGGCCCGGTGGCGGTGGAGACCCGAGCCGCACCGACGCTGTCGCCGCAGCGGGCGACAGTTCGTGGATGCGGGCCACGGGGGTGTTCTCGCCGCCTGGTTCCTTCGTCCCGTCCGACGCGCTGACGTACGACGCCCGGCTGGTGCCGGCGGGCGCGCGGATCGAGGTCACACAGGTCGCGGACCCGTCCGGCACCCGGGTCGGGGCCCGGTTGCGGGGGCTCGTGCCAGGCCGTGCGTACGGGATGCATGTGCACACCTCGCCCTGCGGCGCCGATCCCGCCGCGGCGGGGCCCCACTACCAGCACCGCCCGGCGGCGACCGCGGACCCGGTCAACGAGGTGTGGCTGGACTTCCGGACGGACGAGGACGGCGACGGGAGGGCGGAGGCCCTGCACGGCTGGGGTTTCCGGGCGGGCGGGGCGCGGTCGGTGATCATCCATGACGGGCAGGGCGGTTCGGGGGAGCGGGCGGCCTGCTTCTCGGTGCCGTTCGGGCCCCACCCGCGGGGGTGACGCGGGCTCCGCGCCCTTGGACGGATCGGCGGCGGCGTACAGCGGTGTCCCGCTCCCCCGCGAGAGGGGGCGGGACACCGCAGCAGGTTCCCGCTTCTCGGCGCGGGGCGATCGGCACACCGCCGTTACGTTCCCGCTCCTCCGGGCCGGGGCAGACGCTGCCGTAGGTTCCCGTTCCTCCGAGCGGGCGGCAGACACCTGCTGTACGTTCCCGGGCCTGGCCGTCGGTGCCTCGCCGCGTGCCGGGTCGGCGCCGGAACGCGGGGGCCCGGGGGAGGGCCGGGCGTGCGGGCGGCCGGTCAGGCCGGGACGGCCGGGGCCTGCTCGTGCCGGGCCGCGCCCTCTGCGGTGGCCGCCGTGTCCCCCGCACCGAAGAAGCGGTCGAGGGCGCCGGCACCCGGTCCGGTGAAGACCAGCAGCAGGAACGCCCAGCAGAACATCACCGGCGTCTCGCCGCCGTTCTGGAGCGGCAGGAACGCCTCGGGCTGATGCACCGTGAAGTACGCGTAGGCCATCGATCCCGAGGCGAGGAAGGCCGCGGCACGGGTGCCGAGGCCGAGGGCGACCAGAACGCCGCAGACCAGCTGGATCAGAGCGGCGTACCAGCCGGGCCAGGCGCCGGTCTCCGCCTGGTTGCCGCCGAATGCTCCGAAGAGCGTGGCGGCACCGTGAAAGGCGAAGAGCAGGCCGATGACGAAACGGAAGAGGCCGAGCGCGTACGGCTGCGCCCGGTTCAGGTGGGTGAGCATGGGGGGCTCCTTCGGTCGTGGTGGGGACGTGAACCGACTGGGCACCTCAGGTTAGGGAAACCTCACCAGTGCTTGCAAGTTCAACATTCTATTGAGTGGCTGAAAATCGCCTTAATCGCGGAGGTGGGTGAACGCTCAAGAATCGCCTCCAGCTGGGCTTTTCGCGTGCTCGCTCCCGCCTGTACCCATGTCAGAGCAGATTTTCAGCCAAGTGCGTGAGTCCCATGAGCTGGTTACCGAACTGAACCGGCGGGTCGCCCGCCGCCCTGCCTCGCCTCGTTCGCCGACGGCGCTCCCGTACGACCGTGGCGTGTCTGCATCCGGCCGATCCACCGGCCCGCCCGGCTCCGGTCGTGGCGGAAAGCCGACCGGATCGACCGGGGGATGGGGCGCCGCACGGGGAAGCGGGCCGGCTGGAGGATGCGGGCACCGGGGCGACCCCGGGTTCGGGGCCGGGGAGGTCGGATACGTCACCACCACCAGGGGCGTGGCGGTGCCCGGCCGCCGCGAAGGTGGGCGATACCCCGAGGTGCCGTACGCACACGTGACCTCCACGGTGTACGGACGGCTCGCCTCGACCCGGACGGTCGCGGTGGGCCCGGCGCTGCCGGCCGACGTACCGCGGCAGTGGTCCCGCGCGCAGCCCCGGCCATGTGCTGCTTCCTCGCCACACCGTCACGGATGGGCTCCGCAACGTACGGAACGAGGGGGAGTGGTGCACGGGTTCCGGCGGGTCGGCGGTCGTGCACGCTGGCAGACGGCCGTGCACGACCGGTGGCCTCACCGGTCGTGCGAGGTGGGTCAGCAGCCGTTCAGGATCGACTGCAGGGCGCTCTTCTCGGCGGAGTCCACGCTCAGGTTGTAGTGCTTCTTGACGTGGACCCAGGCGCGGACGTAGACGCACTTGTACGAGGACCGCGGCGGCATCCACTCGGCCGGGTCCCTGTCGCCCTTGGACTGGTTCACGTTGTCGGTGACCGCGATGAGCTGAGGGCGGGTCAGGTCGTTGGCGAACGACCGGCGTTGGGTGGTGGTCCAGCTGCTCGCGCCGGAGCGCCAGGCTTCGGCCAGCGGGATCATGTGATCGATGTCCACGTCGGACGCGGCGCTCCAGGTGGCGCCGTCGTAGGGCGAGTACCAACTGCCGCTGACAGCAGCGCAGGAGTCGTTCTGCTGGACGTTCGTGCCGTCGCGCTTGAGGACGACCTCGCGGGTGTTGCAGGTCCCCGACTGGGTGATCCAGTGCGGGAACTTGTCGCGGCTGTAGCCGCTGGACGAGCCCTCCGCGCCGACGGTGAGCTGGCCGAGGTAGGTGCGTGCGGTCGCCGCGCTGACCGGGGTGGGCATGGCGGCCTGCGCGCTCGGTGCGGTGAACAGGGCGGACGTGGCGGCGAGTGCGGCGGTTGCGGCGACGACAGCGAGGCGACGCGCGTAGACACGGGACATGTGAACTCCCTTGATGCGGGGGTGCGGGGGTGTGGGGATGCGGGGTGCTTGGACGGTCGGCGAGTGGGGCTCGGCCATCGTGGCGACGCCAGGTTTCTGTGGGGTGGGCGTCAGGTAACAGGGTGACGACATGGGCATGTCACATCAAGAGCTGTGCGAGGGGCGTGACAGATCGTGTGGGCGCGCGGATCGCCACGGAGGCTTTGTTCGGGTGGTGCTGGACGTCCGGTGGGTGCCCGGCGGCGCTTGGTTTCCCGGTCGTGCCCGCAGGGAGGGAAGGGGCTGGTCGTGCCCCCGGGGGAGGGTAAGGAGAGCGTCCGTGGCCCCCAGTGGCGGGGGGCCGGGTGGTCCGGGCGGGGGAGTCGGGCGGGCTCGGGGTGTGGGAGTCGGGCGCGCCCCGGGGTGTGGGGAGTTGGGTGGGCCCCGGGGTGTGTGGGGAGGACGGGAGGCGGGGGCGCGGATCTATCGTTGCCGCGTGCTGCTTCCGGTATCCCTCACCCTCGGCGTCGTCCTCGCCGTCCTGCTGGTCCTCGCCGCCGCCGTCGCCGCGTGGGCCTCGCTGGGCCGGTCGCGCGAGATTCTCGTCGCCGGGGTGCGGGCGGCGGCCCAACTCGCCGCCGTCTCCCTGCTCATCGGCTGGGTGGCCCGCTCCCTGGCGCCGCTGCTCGGATTCGTGGCGCTGATGTTCGCCGTGGCGGTGTGGACCGCCGGGCGCCGCATCACCGGCAACCGCACCTGGCGCTGGGCGGCCGTGCCGATCGGGGCGGGCGTGCTGCCCGTGGTGGGGGCGCTGTTGCTCACGGGGCTCGTGCCGGTCCGGGGCCTGGCGCTCGTTCCGGTGGCGGGCATCCTCATCGGCGGGGCGCTCACCGCGACCGTGCTCGGCGGACGGCGTGCCCTGGACGAACTCACCGGCCGGCGCGGTGAGGTGGAAGCGGGCATGGCCCTCGGGCTGCTCGACCGGGACGCCCGGCTGGAGATCGTGCGGCCGGCGGCGTCGGACGCGTTGCTGCCCGGACTCGACCAGACCCGGACGGTCGGGCTCGTCACCCTGCCGGGGGCGTTCGTGGGCATGCTGCTGGGCGGCGCCTCACCCGTGGAGGCGGGCGCCGTGCAGCTGTTCGTCCTGGTGGCACTGATGGCTGTCCAGGTGGTGGCCGTCGCGACCGTTCTGGAACTGGTCGCGCGCGGGTTGCTGCACCGGGACTGAGCCACTCCGGGGCCGGAGGTGAGGCAGGGGCCGGAGGGGGGCGGGGTGGAGGAGGGATGGGGCGGAGGAGGGAAGGGGGGAGGGGGGAGGGGGAGGTTTCAGGCCTCGTTGATGTGCAGGCGGATCGAGCCGTCCCCGGCCGCCTCCACCCGCACCCGCGTCAGGTCCTCGACATGGGCGTCCGGCGCGAGGGCCGCAGCGCGCGGGCCGACGCCCACGACGCGCATGCCCGCCGCCCGGCCCGCCGTGATCCCCGCCTCGGAGTCCTCGAACACGATGCAGTCCGCCGGGTCGAAGCCCAGCTCCGCCGCGCCCTTGAGGAAGCCCTCGGGGTCCGGCTTGCTGGCGCCGACCTGCTCGGCGGTGACGCGGACGGCGGGCATCGGCAGTGCGGCCGCGCCCATCCGGGCCGTCGCGAGCGCGGTGTCGGCGGAGGTCACCAGTGCGTGCGGCAGCTCGGCGATCGCGGCCATGAACGCGGGCGCCCCGCCGATCGGCACGACGCCCTCGACGTCGGCGGTCTCCTCGGCGAGCATCACCCGGTTGTCCGCGTAGTTCTCCTCCACCGGGCGGTCCGGGAGCAGGACGGCCATCGTGGCGTACCCCTGACGGCCGTGCACCACCTTGAGCGCGGACTCGGGGTCCAGCCCGTGCTCGATCGCCCAGCGCCGCCAGCAGCGCTCGACCACCGCGTCGGAGTTCACGAGGGTGCCGTCCATGTCCAGAAGGAGGGCGTGTGCGGTGAGGACGGTGGTGGGCATCGGCTGCTCCAGAACGCGGGAAGGTGTGCGAACAGCCCGGGTGCGCGTGCCGCTGGGCATGGCGTACACGGGCTGCGAAGGAGATGCGGTACGGGGAGGTGCGGGGCGGTGCGGTACGAGGCGTTCCCGTGCGGGTGTTCCTGTACGAGGTGTTCCCGTACCAGAGCAACCCCCGCCCGCCCGGTCAGGGAGTGCGGGCGGGAGCTACTTTGTTCCACCACGATACAAAAACCGGGGGCGGAATGCCAATCCCTGCCCTGCGGCCGGGCTCAGCGGCGTCCGCGCCCGTTCGGCTCCTCCTCCAGCGCGCGCCGGGTGTTCGGTCCGTACACACCTACCGGATCGCCCTGGATCGCCTTGTACGACTGGTAGATCGCCACGGAGCGCTCCACCCGGTCGGTGTAGTTCCCGTCGGACGGGCCCGAGTAGAGCCACATCCCCACGTTCTTGAGCCGGTCCTGCAGCTCGGCGACCTCCGGACCGCGGTCGCCGGGCCGCAGTGAAGGGCCGGTCAGCCCGGCGGGCGGGGCGGCGGACGACGGGGCCGGGGAGGCGCCGCCGCCGTCCGGTGCGGACGATGCGCTCGCCGTCGGCGACGCGGACGCGGTGGCGCTCGGGGTGGGCTCCTGGCTCTTCGTCGGCGAGGTGGACGCGGACGGTGTCGCCGAGGCGGACGGTGTGGCCGAGGCGGACGGCGTACGGGACGGTGTGGTCGAAGCGGAGGGGGAAGGGGCCACCGACGCGGCCGGTTCGTTCTCGGTGTCCGGGGCGCTCGTGGTGGCCTCCGGCAGTGCTTCGTCCCGGCTGTCGTCGCCGCCGAACAGCCCGCCGGCGAAGGCCGCCGTGCCGACCACCGCGGCCACGGCGGCGCCCACGGCGAGGGCCCCGAAGGGGCGCCTGCGGCGCGGCTGCACGGGGTCGGGGCCGAAGACGGGTTCGGCGCCCGCGGTACGTCTGCGGCTTCCCTCCGGTACGGGGTACGCCGCGCCGCCGGGGGTGCCTGCGACACCCGCGCCGCCGGGGGCGCCGGGTGTGCCCGTACCCATACCCGTACCCACGTCCGGGCCGTCGGCGCCCAGGAACAGCGGCATCGTGGTCGCCGCCGCCCCCGGGATGATCATGGTGACTGCCTCCGCTGCCTCCGCTGCCTCCGCCGTCCCCGCAGCGTCGGCCTCCGTCGGACCGGCCCCGAAAGCCGCGGCCTCCCGCGTGCCACCGGATCCGGACTGCGGCCCCCCGCCCCCGGGTTCCCCGGCGTGGTCCGTCAGCGTCACGTACGGCCGGATGCGCAGCGGGTCGAAGTCCTCGGCCGCGGCGATCTCCGCCGTACGGGCGGCACGCTGCTCGTCCTCGGTGAGCCGCGCCGAGCGTGCGCCCGCGCCGCACCGGCACGGCACCCGGTGCTCCGTGCCGGGCTCCCCGGCCGTCCGTCTGCCGCACTCCGGGCATGCGTGTCCGGTCATCGTGGGTCCCCTCCCCTTGGGCTGCCTGCGATTATGCAGCCCGCTCCGGGGAAGCCCAACGGCCCGCGGGGGCTCGGCCCGTCCTCGGCAGGCCATAACGGGACGGAACGTCCAGGATGGGGGTGTAGTGGATCAGTGGATCGAGGAGACGCCCATGGCCCAGCTGAGCCCGCCGCCCCCGGCCCCCGGTGAGGGACACTCCCGCCGGAGCGTCCTGGTGGCGATCGGAGCGCTGCTCCTCGGCATGCTGCTCGCGGCACTCGATCAGACCATCGTCTCCACGGCGCTCCCGACGATCGTCAGTGAGCTCGGCGGTCTCGACCATCTGTCCTGGGTGGTGACCGCCTACCTGCTGGCGGCCACCGCGGCGACCCCGCTGTGGGGCAAGCTCGGCGACCAGTACGGCCGCAAGAAGCTCTTCCAGACCGCGATCGTGATCTTCCTGATCGGCTCCGCGCTCTGCGGAATCGCCCAGAACATGCCCCAGCTGATCGGATTCCGGGCCCTGCAGGGACTCGGCGGCGGCGGGCTCATGGTGTTGTCGATGGCGATCGTCGGCGACCTCGTCGCGCCGCGCGAACGCGGCAAGTACCAGGGGCTCTTCGGCGCGGTCTTCGGCGTGACGAGCGTCCTCGGTCCGCTCCTCGGCGGCCTCTTCACCGAACACCTCAGCTGGCGCTGGGTGTTCTACATCAACCTGCCGATCGGCGTCGTCGCGCTGGTCGTCATCGCGGCCGTCCTGCACATTCCGGTCCACCGCGAGAAGCACACCATCGACTACCTCGGCACCTTCCTCATCGCGTCCGTCGCGACCAGCCTGGTGCTCGTCGCCTCCCTCGGCGGTACGACATGGGCCTGGGGCTCCCCGCAGATCATCGCGCTCGCGGTGCTCGCCGCCGTGCTGCTCGTGGCCTTCATCGCCGCCGAACGACGCGCGGCCGAGCCCGTCCTGCCGCTGAAACTGTTCCGGATCCGCACCTTCAGCCTCGTCGCCGTGATCAGCTTCGTCATCGGCTTCGCGATGTTCGGCGCGATGACCTACCTGCCGACGTTCCTCCAGGTGGTCCATGACATCACCCCGACGATGTCCGGCGTGCACATGCTGCCGATGGTGCTGGGCCTGCTGATCACCTCGACCGGCTCCGGTCAGATCGTCAGCCGGACCGGCCGCTGGAAGGTCTTCCCGGTCCTGGGCACGGCCCTCACCGCCGTCGGGCTGCTGCTGCTCCACCAGCTCGACGAGAACAGCTCCACCTGGCAGATGAGCGCCTTCTTCTTCGTCTTCGGCGCCGGTCTCGGCCTGGTGATGCAGGTTCTCGTCCTGGTCGCCCAGAACTCCGTCTCCTACCAGGATCTCGGTGTCGCCACCTCCGGCGCGACGTTCTTCCGGTCCATCGGCGCCGCGTTCGGCGTGGCCGTCTTCGGAACCATCTTCACCAACCGGCTGAGGGGCGGGCTGACGGACGCGCTCGCCGGGCAGCCGCTGCCGCCGGGCGTCGACGCGGGGGAGCTGGCCGCCGACCCCCGGGCCGTCGGACAGCTCCCCGCCGAGCTGCGGCCCTCCGTCCTCGGCGCGTACTCCACCTCCATCACGGATGTCTTCCTGTACGCCGTCCCGGTCGTCCTCCTGGCCTTCGTCCTCGCCTGGTTCCTCCGCGAGGACAAGCTCCGGGGCTCGGTGACCGCCCCGGACACCAGCCAGACCCTCGCCTCCAACCCCGTCGAGCGTTCCTCGTACGACGAGTGCGCCCGCGCGCTGTCGGCGCTCGCCACCCGGGAGGGGCGCCGCGAGATCTACGAGGAGATCACCGCGCGGGCGGGGTACGACCTGCTGCCCGCGGCCAGCTGGCTGCTCCTGCGGATCAAGCGGCACGGCACGGTCGAACCGGCCCGGCTCGCCGAGACGGTTCCCGTACCGCTGCACGTGATCACCGATGCGGCCCGGCAGGTGGAGGAGCGCGGACTGGCCCGCCGGGAGGGCCTGCAGATGATCCTCACCGACTCGGGGGCCGAGGCCGTCGTCCGCCTCTCCCAGGCCCGCGAGGACTCCCTCGCCGAACTCCTCGGCGACTGGTGGGGCCCCGACCGCCCGACCGACCTGGTCAATCTCGTCAGCGAACTGGCAGCCGAGGTCAGCGGCTCGACCAGGGAGCGCCCGCACTCCCCTGGGCCACCCCGCGACCACGAGGCCCACCTGCGCCACGACGAGCGCAAGGCCCACCGTCGGAGCCACGACGACCGCGACGACCACGGCCACCCCCACCCGCGCGCCTGACACGCGGGATGCGGGACGGGTGTCCCCCGACACGCGGGGCGAGTGTCTCTCGACACGCGGCGTGGGGCCCTCCGACCCCTCCGACACGCGGGGTGGGCGCCCCTGACACGCGGGGTGCCGCGTCACAGCTCCTTGGCGAACCAGCGCTCCGCGTACGGGCTGCGGCGGTGGAACGCCGGCACCTCCTGGTACCCGTGCTTCGTGTACAGCGCGCGCGCCTCGACCAGGTCGTTGCGGGTGTCCAGCCGCAGCAGCCGTACGCCGTACGCCCTGGCCTGCGCCTCCACCGCGGCCAGCAGCAGCCCGCCGCCGCCCGTGCCCCGGAACGCCGGGCGCACGTACACCCGCGTCAGTTCCGCCGTACCCGGCCCGGCAGCCTCCGTCAGCACCAGCCCGGCGCAGCTCGCGGCCCTGCTCCCGTACCGGCCGACGACGAACTGCCCGGTCGGCGGTACGAGCAGGTCGGCTCCGTCGCCGTCGAGACCCTCGTCGATCTCCTCGGCGGTCGCGGGCCGCTGCCAGTAGCGGCTCGCGACCTCGTCGTAGTAGTCCCGGCGCAGTGCGCTCGCATCGGGGGAGTCGAATCGTTCGGCGGTCACGGTCCAGGTCATGCCGGGAATTCTCGCATCACCTTCGAACGCCCCTTCGGTGTCGTCGTGCCGGCCGGCTCCGAGGACACCCCGTTGTCCACCGCCTGGCAGGCGGACGGCCATGCGGACGATTTCTTCGGAACGAAAGCAGGATGACAGTCAGGCAAAGAGGGGGTTGATTGTGTCTACCTCGTAGGGCAATGCGAGGCTTCATCCGGCACGGCCCCCAATCGAAGGGGTGGTGCATGGAACGGTGGGAGGGTCGGCGCAGCGTGGTGAATGCGGATCACAGTGTGCGCGGTGACGCGGCGGCGGACACGGGAGCGGGGACCGGGCTGATCCGGGCCCTGCTCTGGCTGGTCGTGGCCGTGCTGGCGGTACGGCAGGCGGCGGTGGTGCTCCGGCAGCCACCGGGGGAACGGTTCCTCGATCTGGAGACCTGGACCGGGGAGAACGGAGTCCTGCACCTGACGGGCTCGCTGTACGACAGCGGACAGTTCACCGGGACGCCCTTCGCCGGGCTGGTCCTGAAACCCCTCACCGCCTCGGCCCAGCAGACCCTGGGCGTCGCCTGGACGTTCGGGTCCCTGCTGCTCGTCGTCGCCCTCGGCGTCATCGCGGCCCGAGCCCTGCCCGCACCGGTGGGCCGCCGGACGGCCCTGTTCGCGGCCCCCGTCGCGATCAGCCTGCTCATGCTGTCGCTGCCGGTCCGTAACTCCCTGCATCTGGGCCAGACCAGCATCCTGCCCGTCCTGCTGGTGCTCCTGGCCTGCTTCGCCGTCCGGGAGCACCGGGCGGCGGGCGTCCTCGTCGGCCTCGCCGCCGCCTTCCAGCCGGTGCTGCTGCTCTTCGCCGCCCTGCTCTGGCTGACCGGCAGGCGGCGGGCATCGGTGAGCGCGGGTGCGGCCTTCGCCCTCGCCACGGCCGCCGCCTGGGCCGCGGCGCCGAAGGACTCGTGGACGTACTGGGTGCACCATCTCGCGGGCGCCGGACTGGGCGAGCGGCCGGACAGCCTGGCCAACCAGTCCCTGCACGGGGCACTGCTCCGGCTCGGTCTCGAAGGCCCCGTGGAGATCGTCCTGTTCCTGGTGCTCTCCGCCGCCGTCGTGGCCATCGGCCTGCGGCGCGCGGTGCGGTACGCCCAGGACGGGCAGCTGCTGCTCGCGGTGGCCGTGACCGGCTGTGTCGTGGTCGCCGTCTCGCCGACCGCCTGGCAGCACCAGTTGCTCTGGGTGCTCCTCGCGGTCGTCGGCAAGGTCGGCAAGCGGGCCTCCGACCGGCTGGTCTGGCCGTCCGTGGTGCTGCTGGTCGTCACGCTGCCGGGAACGATGCTGCTGCCGAACATCGAGACGCTCTTCCCCGTACGCGACAACGTGCTGCTCCTCGCGGCGCTCGGCGCGGCCTGCCTCGCCCCGTTCCTGCCCCGCACCTCGCCGTACTGGCAGCACCCGGTCCCCACCGACTACGCGAAACCGGTCGCGGCCCGCTGGAGGCGCGTGCCGCTGCTGCCGTTCTGGCGCCGGGTCCTCACCCGCCCCAACCTGCTGCTGGAACTCCTGCTCATCCGGGTCGTCTACGACGCCTACGCCCAGGTCCGCCTCGCCGCCAGGGCGGGCCGCCCGCTCGCCGAGGAACACGGCCGGCAGATCCACGCCATCGAGCAGTGGCTGCACATCGACATCGAGCACTGGGTCAACCACACGGTCGTCCAGATCACCTGGCTGCGTGAGTTCTTCGACTACTACTACTCCACGTTCCACTTCATCGTCCCGCTGACGATCCTCGGCGTGCTGTACGTGCGCCGCCCCGCCGACTACCGCTGGGTCCGCTCGTCCATCGGCTTCGCCACCCTGCTCGCGTTGGTCGGCTTCTGGCTCTACCCCCTGGCCCCGCCCCGGCTCATGCCCGGCCTCGGCTTCATCGACACCGTCCACGGGGTGCAGGACTTCGCGAAGCCCGACTACGGGACGCTGACCACCGTCACCAACCAGTACGCGGCGATGCCGTCCCTGCACTTCGGCTGGTCGCTGTGGTGCGGTGTGGTGATCGTGATGCTGGCCCCGAAACTGTGGATGAAGGCGCTGGGGCTGCTGCACCCGCTCTTCACGATCGCCGCGATCGTGGCCACCGCCAACCACTGGGTGCTCGACGCGGCCGGCGGCGCCCTGGTCGTATCGCTGGGCTTCGGGCTGACGTATCTGCTGGCGGGGCCGCGGAAGCTGCTCACCGGGCAGGACCAGATGGCCGGGACGGCGACGAGACCGGCGAAGCCGCAGTCCGCCGAGTCCGCCGAGCCACCCCTCGTACGGGAGCGCGGAGCTGCCGAATCCGCCGAGCCCCCCGAGCCCGCCCTCGTGCCGGAGCGCGAACCCGCCGACAAGGTCGGCGGCAAGTAGCAGGGCCGACCGCGCCGGGCGCAGCGCGCAGGGCCGACTGTGCAAGGCCGACCGCGCCGGCCGCGCTCGCTGAGTGGTGAGCGGGCCGAAGGGGTGCCGGGATCGTTGGAAAACCGGTCCCGGCACCCCTTCGGCGTGGATCGCCGCGTCCTCCCATGGTCCGCCCGCGCGGCCTCCCCCGCCACTCGGGCGGCCGGTGTCAGGAGTCCGTCGTCGCGGCCGCGACCGTCGTCACCTGGAGCTGCTTGATCCCGTTGAGCCAGGCCGAACGCAGCCGTCGCGGATCCTGAAGGAGGCGTAGATCCGGCAGCACGTCGGCGATCGCGTCGAAGATCAGGTCGATCTCCATCACGGCCAGCGACTTGCCCAGGCAGAAGTGCGGGCCGCCGCCCCCGAACCCGAGGTGCGGATTGGGGTCGCGGGTGATGTCGAAGGCCTCCGGGGCGTCGAACACCTCAGGGTCGTTGTTGGCCGAGGAGTAGAACAGCCCGACCCGCTCGCTCTTCCTGATCCGCTGACCGCCCAGCTCCAGGTCCTGGGTGGCGGTCCGCTGGAAGGAGACCACCGGGGTCGCCCAGCGCACGATCTCCTCGGCCGTCGTCTTCGGGCGCTCCCGCTTGTAGAGCTCCCACTGCTCGGGATGGGTGAGGAAGGCGTGCATGCCGTGGCTGATCGCGTTACGGGTGGTCTCGTTGCCGGCCACCGCGAGCAGGATCACGAAGAACCCGAACTCGTCGGAGGACAGGTTCCCCTCGCCCTCCGCCGCGACGAGTTGACTCACGATGTCCTGGGCCGGGCACTCCTTGCGGGCCGCCGCCAGATTCATCGAGTACGCCACGATCTCCATGGCCGCCTCGACGCCGGCCTCCTCGGTGATCGCGTACTCCGGATCGTCGTACGCGGCCATCTTGTTGGACCAGTCGAAGATCTTGGAACGGTCCTCCTGCGGTACGCCGATGAGTTCGGCGATGGCCTGGAGCGGGAGCTCCACCGCGATGTCGGTCACGAAGTCGAAGGAGCCGTCGGCGCCTGCGGAGGCGAGGGCCGTCTCGACGATACCGCGCGCCCTGGAGCGCAGGGCCGCCTCCAGGGAGCGCACCGCGCGCGGGGTGAAGCCGCGCTGGACGATCTGACGGACCCGGGTGTGTTCCGGCGGGTCCATGTTCAGCATGATCATCTTCTGGACGTCGATCTGGTCGCGGCTGATCGTCTCGTTGAAGCGGATGACGGCGGTGTTGGTGTTCGAGGAGAACAACTCGGGGTGCGTGGAGACGTACTTGACGTCCGCGTGGCGGGTGACGGCCCAGTAGCCCTCGTCACCGAACCCGGAGATGTTGGCCGGCTGGGTGCACCACCAGACCGGCGCGGTCTCCCGCATCAGGGCGAACTCCGGGTGGGGCACGCGGGATTGGAGGAGATCGGGGTCGGTGAAGTCGAACCCGTCGGGCAGATGGGGGCAGCGCATGGGCACCTCTCCACTCCGGATCTGACGGCGAACCGTCCGACGGGCGTCACTGTCTGACGCACCATCAGAAGCTGCCCGCAAGGTAGTAACGAGTTCTACAAGTGGCAAGAGCCGTGGCCTGATCTGTTGCCTCCGGTGCCGGTGCGGGCCCGCCGCCCCAGCCGGGGGCGTGCGTGCGGTCCGTGCACGCCCCTTGCGCGGTCGGGTCGCCGTCACGAGACTGCTTGCAGAACTAGAACGCGTACTAGTTCCTTCCGTGGGCGCCGGGACGCCCCCTGCGGAAGCGCGAGGAGAGGACGAGCTCATGGCCGCGGAACCCGTCATCGTCGAAGCCGTACGCACCCCCATCGGCAGGCGCCAAGGCGCACTCGCCAATCTGCACCCCGCCTATCTGCTGGGCGAGACCTACCGTGAACTTCTGGGCCGCACCGGCATCCAGGCCGACTGCGTCGAACAGATCGTCGGCGGCACCGTCACCCACGCCGGCGAGCAGTCCATGAACCCGGCCCGCAACGCCTGGCTGGCCGTGGGCCTGCCGTACGAGACGGCCGCCACCACCGTGGACTGCCAGTGCGGATCCTCGCAGCAGGCCTCGCACATGGTCGCCAACATGGTCGCCGCCGGGGTCATCGACGTGGGCATCAGCTGCGGCGTCGAGGCGATGTCCCGGGTGCCGCTGGGCAGCGGCTCCAAGCACGGCCCGGGAAAGCCCTGGCCCGACGAGTGGAACGTCGACCTGCCCAACCAGTTCGAGGCCGCCGAGCGCATCGCCCGCAGGCGCGGCCTGACCCGGGAGCGGGTCGACGCACTCGGCCTGCTCTCCCAGCAGCGGGCCGCCGCCGCCTGGGCGGAGGAGCGCTTCAAGCGGGAGACGTACGCCGTCCAGGTCCCGACCACCGAGGAGGAGCAGGCGGCCGGCCAGGGCATGTGGCGGCTCGTCGACCGGGACGAGGGGCTGCGGGACACCTCGATGGAGGCGCTCGCCGGGCTGAAGGCCGTCATGCCGAGCGCGATCCACACCGCCGGCAACTCCTCGCAGATATCGGACGGGGCCTGCGCGATCATGTGGTCCTCCAAGCGCATGGCACGGGCCCTCAAGCTCAAGCCCCGGGCCCGGATCGTGGCTCAGGCCCTGGTCGGATCCGACCCGCACTTCCACCTCGACGGTCCGATCGACGCGACCCGGGCGGTGCTCGGCAAGGCCGGGATGTCGCTGCGGGACATCGACCTCGTCGAGATCAACGAGGCGTTCGCCTCGGTGGTGCTGAGCTGGGCGCAGGAGTTCGAGGCGGACCTCGACGGCCTGGAGAAGGTCAACGTCAACGGCGGCGCGATCGCGCTGGGCCACCCGGTCGGCGCGACGGGCGCCCGGCTGATCACGACGGCCCTGCACGAACTGGAACGCCGGGACAAGGAGTTCGCGCTCATCACGATGTGTGCGGGAGGGGCCCTGGCGACGGGCACGATCATCCAGCGGCTGTGACCCGGTGACGGCCGGTCCGTCCGGGCGAGCCCGGGACGGTCCCCTCGGGCTCGCCCCTGCTCGGCCGTCCCCTCGGGCTGCCCGTCCTCGGCCTCCGGCGCGGGCTGCCGGCCCTCGGCCTCCGACGCGGGCTGCCGGTCCTCGGCCTACCGCTCGGCCGCCCCTCCGGCTGCCCTCCTAGGGCTACCGCTGAGCCTGCCCCTCCGGCCGACCCTTCTCGGCCTACCGCTCGGCCGCCCGCTCCGGCTGCCCCTCGCCCTCCCCGAACGCGGCGCGCGCGTCGAAGGCGGCGCGGCGGGTGGCCCGGCGCAGCGCCTTCAACAGCGTCGGGCCGATCGTGAGCGTCAGGACCACGGTGAGCACCGCACGCCCCAGGTCCCAGCCCAGCGAGGTCGCCGCGCAATAGGCGAGGAAGCGCACCAGGTTCTCGTGCAGCGGGTCGCCCGCGACGAACGAGATCCCCGAACCCAGCCCGGCGATGAGCGTCCAGCCCTGCAGATTCATCACCGTGCCGTACGCGAACGCCGCCACGCAGCCGTACGCCGCCAGCATCGCCGGCTCCGCCCGGCCGCGCAGCCGGTCCGCTCCCGGCAGCAGCCCCGCGCCCATGGTGAACCAGCCCATCGACAGCATCTGGAACGGCATCCACGGCCCGACCCCGCCGGTCAGCAGCGCCGAGGCGAACATGGTCACCGAGCCGAGGACGAAACCGAACCCGGGGCCCAGCACCCGGCCGCTCAGCACCATCAGGAAGAACATCGGCTCCAGGCCCGCCGTCCCCGCCCCCAGCGGGCGCAGTGCGGCGCCGACCGCCGCCAGCACACCGAGCATCGCGACGGCCTTCGCGTCCATCCCGGACTCGGAGATCGTCGCCACGGCCACCGCGACGAGCAGCGGCAGCAGCGCCGCGAACAGCCAGGGCGCGTCCCGCGCGTGCGCCAGCCCGGACCCGGCGTCCGCCAGCAGCGGCCACCCGAAGGCGACCACACCGACAGCACCGGTCAGCACCAGCACGGCGACCGACTTCGGCCCGAGCCGCACGGGCCGGGCCGAGGGCTCCCGTACCGCCACCTTGTCCGTGCCGGTCATGCGCCCGCCTCCAGCGCACCGCGCACCTGGGACACGGTCAGCCACTCCTGCGGGGCGAGGATCTTCGCCGTCTGCGGGGCGAACGCGGGGGAGGAGACCACCACCCGCCCGGTCGGGCCGTCCGCGACGACCTCCCCGTCGGCGAGGATCACCACCCGGTGCGCCAGCTCCGCCGCCAGCTCCACGTCATGCGTCGCCAGGACGATCGCGTGCCCCTCGGCCGCCAGCCCGCGCAGTACGCCGACGAGGCGGGCCTTCGCCGCGTAGTCCAGGCCGCGCGTCGGCTCGTCCAGCAGCAACAGCGGCGGCCGGCCCGTCAGCACCAGCGCCAGGGCCAGGGCGAGCCGCTGGCCCTCGGAGAGGTCCCGGGGGTGGGTGTCGTCCCCGACCCCCGGCAGCAGCTCCGACACCAGCGCCCGGCAGGAACCCTCCGCCGCGCCCGCGTCCCGGTCGGCGGCGGCGCACTCGGCGGCCACCGTGTCCGCGTACAGCAGATCGCGCGGCTCCTGCGGTACGAGCCCGACCCGGCGCACCATCGCCCGGGGGTCCGTCCTGGCGGGGGCCAGGCCGCCGACGCGCACGGTGCCCGCGGTGGGCTCGATCATCCCGACGAGGGCACCGAGCAGCGTGGACTTGCCGGCTCCGTTGCGGCCCATCAGGGCCACCGTCTCGCCCGGGTCCACGGTGAGCGTCACCCGCCGCAGCGCCTCGATCCGGCCGCGCCGCACCCCGAGCCCCTCGACCCGGGTGACCGGGCCGGCGACGGGGACGACCGGTGCGTCGGCCGTGCGGCGGCCCAGCAGCCGGGCGAACCGGCCGGGCCGGGGGATGCGCGGAAGGGGCGGGTGCGCGACGGGCAGTTCGGCCGACGCCTCCGGGCGCGCCGGCGGGGACGCGTCCGCCAGCCTGTCCCGCAGCCCGCCCGCCCCGCGCCGGGCGTCCCGTACCGACAGGGGCAGCGGATCCCAGCCCGCCAGCAGTCCCAGCTCGGCCACCGGCGGCCGGACCGGCGACACCTTCATGATCTCGGCGGGCGGCCCCATCAGGGGGGCGGCGCCCGGGGCGGGCAGCAGGACGACCTGGTCCGCGTACTGCACCACGCGCTCCAGCCGGTGCTCGGCCATCAGCACGGTCGTGCCGAGGTCGTGCACCAGCCGCTGGAGCACCGCGAGGACCTCCTCGGCTGCCGCCGGGTCCAGCGCGGAGGTCGGCTCGTCCAGCACGAGCACCTTCGGGTGCGGGGTGAGCACCGAACCGATCGCGACGCGCTGCTGCTGGCCGCCCGACAGGGTCGCGATGGGCCGGTCGCGCAACTCGGCCAGGCCCAGTAGATCGAGCGTCTCCTCGACCCGGCGGCGCATCACGTCAGGGGCCAGGCCGAGGGACTCCATGCCGTACGCGAGTTCGTCCTCGACCGTGTCCGTGACGAAGTGCGCGAGCGGGTCCTGGCCCACCGTGCCGACCAGATCAGCCAGTTCGCGGGGCTTGTGCGTACGGGTGTCGCGGCCGCCCACGGTGACCCGGCCCGACAGCAGCCCGCCCGTGAAATGCGGGACGAGCCCCGAGACCGTACCCAGCAAAGTCGACTTGCCGACTCCGGAAGGGCCGACGAGCAGGACCAGTTCGCCCTCGGGGACCGTGAGGTCGACGCCGGACAGCGTGGGGCGCTCCGTGCCCTCGTACCGCACGGAGACCCGCTCGAACCTGATCACGCCTGCTCCTTGCCGATACGAACCTGTTTCCCGGCCCCGTGCGAGGACGGCTTCCCGGTCCTGGGGGAGTGCGGCTTCCCGGTCCCGGGCGAGGACGTCTTCCCGGTCCCGGTCCCGTGCGGGTGCGGCTTCCCGGTCCCGGGCGAGGACGGCGGTACGGGGGCGACAAGCGCCGGCAGCAGCCCGATCAGCACCGCGGCGGCGGGCCACAACGGCAGCACCGGCGCGGTCAGCGGTACGACACCGGGGCGCAACGCGTCCGGATCCACCGCCCCCGCCCGGATCATCGCCGCCGCGACCACCGCCCCCGAGCACGCCACCAGCCAGGCCCGGACACCCCACCGGTCCGGCCGGTAGCGGGTGCGCACCGAGCGCCGCCCGCCGAGCCGCAGCCCGGCCATCGCCGCGACCAGACCGGCCAGCAGCAGCGGCAGCCCGTACACCGCCCCCTGCGCGGCCAGCAGCCCGTACGTGCCGGCGCACACCCCGAGCAGCCCGCCCAGGGTGAGGACGTTCGTGGTGTGCCGGACGGCGGCCGGGACCTGGGCGGTACGCCCGTACCCGCGCGCGTTCATCGACGCGGCCACCGCCACCGACCGCTCCAACGCGCCTTCCAGCACCGGCAGCCCGATCTGCGCCACGGCCCGGACACCACCGGTCGGCCGCCCCCGCAGCCGGCGCGCGGTGCGCAGCCGGACCACGTCGGCCACCATGTTCGGCGCGAACGTCATCGCGACCACGACGGCGACTCCCGCCTCGTACAGCGCACCGGGCAGCGACTTCAGCAGCCGCGCCGGGTTGGCCAGCGAGTTGGCCGCGCCGACGCAGATCAGCAGCGCGGCCAGCTTCATCCCGTCGTAGAGGGAGAAGACCAGCTGCTCGGCGGTGACCCGGCCACCGATCCGCACCCCCTGCGCCCAGTCGGGCAAAGGAAGTTCGGGGAGCACGAACACCGTGTGCGAACCGGGGATCGACGAACCGAGGAAGACGGAGAACACCATCCGCAGCGCCACGACGAACAGCCCGAGCTTGACGAACGCGCCGTACGAACGGGCCCACGGCGCATCCGTGCGCCGCGCCGCCACCACGTACCCCGCCACGCCGACCAGCAGCCCGAGCAGCAGCGGGTTCGTCGTCCGGGAGGCGGCGGTGGCAAGCCCCAGCGCCCACAGCCACCACGCCCCGGCGGGCAGCGCGTTGCCGCGGTCCGCCTCGGGGGCGTGCAGAGCGCGGCGCAGCAGCCGGGCCGCGGCCGGGGCCGGGGAGGCGGTCACCGGCGGCGGCGGGCCTGAAGCACGGCGGCGATGCCCAGCAGCAGGACGGCGCCGATGCCGACGAGGAGCCCGACGGAGGGGCCTTTGCCGCCCCCGTCGCCTTCGTCTCCCGCGTCATCGGCGGTGTCCGGGCCGTCGGCGGTGTCCGGGCCGTCGGCCGTCTTCGACGGGGTCGCACTGCTGTCCCCGCCGGACACCTGCTCGCCGCAGCCCGACTTCGGATAGCCGGAGATCGCGCAGAGCATGGCGCTGCTGTCGTACCGCAGCGGCTTCGCCACCGCGGCGAGCGCCTCCGCACTGCTGGCGTCCGGTGCGACCTGCGCACAGGCCGTGCGCAGAGCGGGCGGCTTCTCTCCGTCCGGGGCGTCCGCCGCCGTACCCGGGTCGATCACCAGCGCCACCCGCTTCTCCCCGTCCTTCACCGGGGTGTCCGCGCAGATCGCCCCGAAGTCGGGGGCGCGGCGCGGCTGGGCGGCGTCGCCCGAGTCCTCGCTCACGGCGAACCGGAAGCCCTGGACCGTACCGTCGTCCGGGTGCAGGAGGGACGGCCCCTGGGTGGCGTACTCCCAGTTCTTGCCGTTGCCCTGCCAGAAGGACCAGTAGCGGTAGCCGGCGGCCTCCGCGCTGCCCGCGCCGAGCAGCACGGCCGAGGCGGCGACCAGAGCGGCCAGCAGGGCGACGACGGGACTCCGCAGCCGCGCCGGGACCGGCGGGCGCCTCACGGCTGCTGCTTCTTCCGGCGCATGCTGAGCAGGAAGCCGATGCCCGCGCCGGCGGCGAGACCGATGCCGATCAGCCACCCGAGCCCCAGCCCGCCGTCGTCGCTGCTGGTGCCGCCGGAGGGCTGCGGACCGGTCGGCCTGGGCGAGGGGATGGCGGTGGCGGCCGGGGCGGGACCGGTCGCGTTGAGCTGCTTGACGAGGTCGACGCCGCCGAAACTGCGGGCGTCCGTGCCGGTGGCGTGCGCCGCGAGGATCAGCTGCGCGGTGGCGGCCGGGCCGCCCTGCTTCGCCCAGTCCGTGGCGTTCTCCTGCAGCCAGGTGACGGAGGCCTCGGCCTTGTCCTTGTGCCCGGAGGAGGCGAGCGCGACGACCGCGTCCGCGGTGTTGCCGTAGTCGGGCAGCGGCTCGGTGTCCTCGGCGCCGGGCATCGGGGCCTGCTCCAGATAGGGCGACTTCTTCAGCGTGTCCGCGAGGAAGAAGGCGCCGTTCTGGGCGCTCTGCTCCGGGCTGAGGTCGTCGCCCTTCGTGCAGGAGGGGTCCTTGACCGCGTTGGACGTGCCGGAGGCGATGCCCTTGCCCATCAGCCCGAGCACCGAGGCCGCGGTGGCGTCCGCGTTGGCGGTCAGCTCGCCCTTCTTGCCCGGCTGGTAGGCGAAGGCGCCGCCGTCCTTGTCCCCGCAGGGGATGGCCAGGGTCTGGAGCGCGGTGTACGGGGTCTTCCCGTCGGCGGTGGTGATCTCGCTGACCGGGACCCCGGTCCGGGCGAGCGCGCCGATCACGAGGGACGTGGAGTTCGCGTCGCTGGGGCTGCCGGGGTTGTAGCCCCAGCCGCCGTCCTCGTTCTGCACGGACTTCAGCCAGTCCGCGCCGTTGTTCGCGGCGTCACGGTGCTGGTTGATCTCGACGAGGGCCTGGACGGCGACGGCGGTGGCGTTGGTGTCCATCACCGTCGACGCGTCACAGGGCTTGGAGGTGTCGCGGTACGAGGTGAACGCGCCGCTGTCGCACTGCTGGCCCGCCAGCCAGTCCACGGCGGTGGTGGCCGGGGTGACGTACTCGATCTTCTGCGCGAGGAAGGCCAGCGACTGCCGCCACACCCCGTCGTACGTGGGGTCCGTGGTGCCGTAGAGCCCGGCCGGCAGCTCGGCCGACGGGGAGGGGCTCGGCGCGGCGACCGCTACGGGGGCGGCCGCGCCCAGAAGCACGGCGGTGGTCGCGAGCGCGGCTGCGCTGCGGCGTACGGTCATGGCTGGCTGGGCCTCTCCTGCGGGGGCCGGACTCCCCGGGCGCACGAGGGCACCGGGCTCCGGCCCCGTATGCCTCGACGGTGCCGGCCACCGGGGTTCCGGTGGCCCGAGCCGCTCACGCTCCGCGGAGGGCGGTCCGGCTGCCGTCGGGCGGACGGGACACGGCTGGGGCGCTGCGCCGGATTCGCACCGGCTTCCCCCTGTACGGGCATGATGACGACCTGCCCACTCTACCGGTCCGTAGGGGAGCGGCCGGGGGTCCACGTCGCGATGTTCGTCACCGGCTCCGGGCGCTCCGGGGGCTCAGACCGCGACGTACGCCGCCGGGGGCCCGCCCCGGACGGCCTCCGCGCGGCCGAGCTTCACGAGCCGTCGCAGATGGGACTCGGCCTCCGACACGGCGATGGACCGCGACCCGTGCGGGATCTGCTCCCAGGGCCGGTTCCACTCCATCCGCTCGGCCACCTGCCACGGGGTGAGCGGCGTGGTGAGCAGGGCGAGGAGCCCGGTGAGCCGCTCCTCGTGGTGGTCCAGCAGCTCCCGCACCCGCCCGCCCGCATCGGTGAACGCGTGCTGGTGCGCGGGCAGCACCTCGGCCACCCCGAGCCGGCCGATCCGCTCCAGCGAGGCCAGGTAGTCGCCGAGCGGGTCGGTGACGGCGGTGTCGTCCGGGTCCTCGTACAGCCCGATGTGCGGACTGATCCCGGGCAGCAGGTGATCCCCGGAGAACAGCCGCCCGTGCCCCGCCAGGTCCGCCGGATGCCGTTCTTCCAGATGGAGGCAGACATGGCCCGGGGTGTGCCCGGGGGTCCAGACGGCACGCAGCCGCCGCCCGGCGAGATCCAGCAGCTCGCCGGGGACGATCTCGCGGTCCGGCAGGGCGGCGCGCAGACCGGGCAGGGTCCGCAGCCGGCCGCCGCTGCGCGCGGCGCGCAGCGGGGCGAGGTGCTCCTCGGGCGCGCCGACGGCGGCGAGCTTGCGGGTGAGGTAGTCGAGCCAGGTGCCGGGCTCGGCGTCCCGGGTGCGGCGGACGATCGCGGTGTCGGCCTCGTGCATGGCGATCCAGGCCCCGGACGCCTCACGGACCTGGCCGGAGAGCCCGTGGTGGTCGGGGTGATGGTGGGTGATGACGACGCCGTGGATGTCGGTGACGGCGGTGCCGAGGCTGGCGAGCCCGGCGGTCAGGGTGTTCCAGGAGGCCGGGTCGTCCCAGCCGGTGTCGATGAGGACCGGGCCCCGGTCGGTGTCGAGGAGGTGGACCAGGGTGTGGCCCAGCGGGTTGTCGGGGATGGGGACCTCGATGCTGTGAACGCCTCCGCCGTGGTCGGTCACCTGCGTCACCTGCGTCATGGGCTCCCCCTCTGCGGTTCGGCCTCCACTGTAACGAGAACTTGTTCCAGTGGTAGCCCAGGTCTACTACTTGTTCGCGCACCGGAAGTCGTCCGCGCCGTGGACTCCTGGAACAGGAACTGGTATCAGTTCTGACGAGCAGTCAGTTTCGGGTACACGGGTTCGCGGGAGGCACCAGCCATGACGGAACTTACGGAGCTTGTGGAACACGGACAACTGTTCATCGGCGGGGAGTTCACCGATCCGCTGGGCACCGAGGTCATCGAGGTGATCTCCCCGCACACCGAACAGGTCATCGGCCGCGTGCCGCACGCCTCCGAGGGCGACGTGGACCGGGCGGTCGCCGCCGCCCGCCGCGCCTTCGACGAGGGCCCCTGGCCGAGGATGGGCCTGGACGAGCGGATCGCGGTGATCACCCGGATCAAGGACGCCTTCGCCGTACGCCACGAGGAGTTCGCGCGCCTCATCAGCGCCCAGAACGGCACTCCGTACAGTTCGAGTGTCATGGTGCAGGCGCTGGCCGCGATGATGGTCTGGGACTCGGCGATCACGGTGGCGCGCGACTTCCCGTACGAGGAGCGGCGCGACGGAGTGCTGGGCCCCCTCCTGGTCCGCCGCGAACCGGTCGGAGTGGTGGCGGCCGTCGTCCCGTGGAACGTCCCCCAGTTCACGGCCGCCGCGAAACTGGCTCCCGCGCTGCTGGCGGGCTGCACGGCGGTCCTGAAGGTCTCCCCGGAAACCCCCCTGGACGCGTACGTACTGGCGGAGATAACGGCGGAGGCGGGCCTGCCGCCCGGAGTCCTCTCCATCCTCCCGGCCGACCGTGAGGTCAGCGAATACCTGGTGGGCCACCGGGACGTGGACAAGGTCTCCTTCACCGGCTCGGTGGCGGCCGGCCGTCGCGTGATGGAGGTGGCCTCCCGCAACCTGACCCGCGTCACCCTGGAGCTGGGCGGCAAGTCGGCGGCGGTGATCCTCCCGGACGCGGACCTGGAGGCGGCGGTGGCGGGCATCGTCCCGTTCGCCTGGATGATCAACGGTCAGGCGTGCGTGGCGCAGACCCGCATCCTGGCCCCGCGCTCCCGGTACGACGAGATGGCGGAGGCGTTCGCGTCGGCGGCGGGCGCGCTCCACGTGGGCGACCCCCTGGACCCCACGACGGAACTCGGCCCGCTGGTGGCCCGCCGCCAGCAACAGCGCTCCCTGGACTACATCCGGTTGGGCCAGGAGGAAGGCGCCAAGATCCTCACGGGCGGCAACCGCCCCCCGTCCCAGGAACGCGGCTGGTACGTCGAACCCACCCTCTTCGGCTCGGTCGACAACTCCATGCGCATCGCCCGCGAGGAGATCTTCGGCCCGGTGATCTGCCTGATCCCGTACGCCGACGAGGCCGAGGCCGTCCGCATCGCCGACGACTCCCCGTACGGCCTCAGCGGCAGCGTCTGGACGGCCGACACGGAACGCGGCATCGACGTGGCCCGCCGCGTCCGCACGGGCACGTACAGCGTGAACACCTTCAGCCTCGACATGCTCGGCCCCTTCGGCGGCTACAAGAACTCCGGCCTGGGCCGCGAGTTCGGCCCCGAGGGCTACGGCGAGTTCTTCGAGCACAAGATGATCCACCTGCCCGCCGGCTACCGGGAGGCGTGATGGGCGACCGCTGGCACGTGGAGGTCGACCGCTCGGTCTGCATCGGCTCCGGCATGTGCGTCAACCACGCCCCGGACGGCTTCCGCCTGGACTCGGCCCGTCAGTCCCACCCGACGGAGGAGGACCGGGACGCGGGCGAGCAGGTCCTCGCGGCGGCGGAAGGCTGCCCGGTGGAGGCGATCACACTGACGCTGGCGGGGTCGGGGGAGGTGGTGTTCCCGCCGGAGGAGTGAGGGGTCGCCTGGAGCCGCACTTTCGGGTCACGACCAGACGAGCCGCCCTTCGGCGACCTCACAGACCGGATAGGCTCCATCGGCGATCTTCGTCAGCATCTCCGCCACGGAGTCGAAATAGTGAGCCAGTGACGCGTACTCGCCCGTGGTCGTGATCTCACCCACGAACCAACTGCCGATACGCCCGTCCCGCACGTCGATGAACTTTCCCATCCAGCCGTCCTGGTCTGACAGGAACGGGATCCACTCGTTGCGCCAGAACGAATTGTCCGGCTGGTCCTGAGGATCGAACCCCCCGGGCATGGAGCGGTTCGCGTACAGCTTCTCCATCGCCCGGACGCCCAAGAAGAAGCTGCCCTCATCCGGAAACCCGGCGAAGCCGCAACATGCCACATCGTCGTCCACATCTTTCTCAGGAAGATCCAGGTTGTTCTGCAGCAGCCACGCCCGCAGATCCTGCGGGAGGGAGATACCCATCCGTTCCTCGGCAGCAGCGAGCATCTGCTCCGTTGCAGGCCCCGGCAGATCCGCGTGATCGGCCGGGGCCTGCTGCCGAAGAAGACTCATCACGCGGGACCAGCTCTCCACCACACTCATTCTTTACTGCCCTTTCTGTGCGGATGCCCCATACTGAGCGTCGATGCAGGGCGCCGTAATCCTGAAGCGCACAATGATCCAGTACTCATCCTCTTCCTCTGGCACTGCGCACAGATTCATTCCATCTGCGGACAATGCGGCGAACTCGTGAGAGCCCGTCGCCGCAGCGATGCGCGACGGCAGGCCGGAGGTTGCGATGTTCTTTACGGCGGACCCATCCGACTTCAGTCCCACCGCCCCCTGGAGGCAGAATGAAGAACTCTCCGGACCCCTGGGCGGTGAGTACCGGCCACGCCCTTTCATGCCGCTACAGGGAACCGAGGAGATGTGAGTTGGCCGTCAGATCGGTCCAATGAGACTTCACGGGATCGACGTTCCTCCATCCTGGTGAGCCTCGGTCGTGCAATCAGGGCGAGGAGTTCAGTTATGCGCGCCGCGCGTCATCGATTTCTGCCGCCAACGTGGCCGCTTGATGCAGACGAATGAAATAATTGCTGGCATTCTCGTCATCTCGGATCAACGGAAGGATCTCTCGGAGTCGCGCGATACGTGAATGCAGAATTTCATGACGCTTATCATCCAGTTGGCCATGCATCGCCGAGGAGATGCAGCCAGCGAGGGCGGCATCCATCGTAACCATGCATTCACCTTCAGGCTCCCGGTTGTGAAACCCTGAGGGGAATGGGAGCTTTTTGAACTCTTCCCAGGGCCGGATGATCCGACTTTTCATTTCATCCACCATGGCAAATCTCCGTTTCTCGCCCTACCCTCGGGGTATCCATTTGCGGCTCACGCCAGGTCGCTGACGAAGGACCGCCAGGCGTCGGGGCCGAAGGCGATGACGGGACCGGCGGGGCGGGTGCTGTCGCGGACCGGGACCAGGTGGCGGAGGTTGTGGGCGACCTCTACGCACTCGTTGTTGCCGCCGCTGTACGAGCTGGTGCGCCACCGTGCGCCCGACAGGTCCGGCGTGCTGTGGTGTGCGCTGTTCATGCTTGATGCTCCTCGGCCCTGCGGTGGATGACAGCGCGGGACTCGGCCGGGGAGAGCGCGGACGTGCGCGCGGCGTCGAACAGGTCTTGGTAGCGCGAGACGTCCGCCTCCCGTTCCAGCCACATGGAGCCGGACGGGTTGTCCGCCAGCACCACGTCGAGCGCCCCCTCCTCGGGAAATCCCAGCAGTACGTACGGGCCGAACATACTCGCATGAGCCCCGCGCGCGAACGGCAGCACCTGCACCGTCACGTTCGGGCGCTCGGAACTGGCCAGCAGGTGCTGAAGCTGCGCGTTCATCACCTGCGCACCACCGACTTGCTGGAGAAGGACGGCTTCCGACAGTACGGCCCACAGCTGTAGCGGGGTGTCGTCGAAGAGCCGTTCCTGCCGTGCCAGGCGGACTCGGACGAACTTCTCGATCTCGTCCGCCGTCTGCCACTGGCGTGAGGCCACGGTGACCGTGCGAGTGTAGTCCGGGGTCTGGAGCAGGCCAGGAATCAACTGTGCCTGGAAAGTCCGGATGGACCCCGCCATGGCTTCCAGCGCGATGTAGTCGCGGTAGGTGTCGGCCAGTACATCGCCGTACTGGTTCCACCAGCCCTCCCGACGCCTGCGGTTGGCCTTTCGTGCCAGGGAGGCGAGGCGGTCTCGGACCTCGTGGTCGGAGAGCTGATACGCGTGCAGCATCGCTGTCAGGTCGGGGAGCCGTACCGCCACGCGGCCGTTCTCGATCCGGCTGATCTTGCCCTTGGTGCAGTCGAGGGCCTCGGCCGCTTGGCTGGTGGTCAGGCCGGCCGTCTCGCGCAACCGCCTGAGTTCGTCCCCTAGTTGGCGTCCGAGGACGGTCGAAGTGTTGGCGGCGGCACTCTTGGTGTGCATGTGAACACCTTTAGCAAAGTAGAGGCTCTGTCGGGGCGCGGTTACCCGAAAGACGGAAAAATGATGCAGAGGCTATCGGCAACGTTGCGTTTTCGGATGGTGCGCACTCATCCTGCTGATGACGGGCTGGGCCACGAACCAACTGATCTCGCCCGCACTGGACTTCAGCCGAGATCCGACCATTGGGGACTGTGATGGGTGAACTGTGCGAAGTGAACTTTCGGCTCGTCCGCAGCCGCAGCAGCGTTCCCCGGGCGCGTGCCCTGCTTCGCGCCAGGCTTGGTGAGTGGCGGGCCGGTCAGGATGCGATCGAGACGGCGGAGTTGCTGCTCTCCGAACTGGTGACCAACGCCGTGCGGGTCGCCGTCCCCGGCGACCGGATGATCGGCGTGCGTATCGAGTGCCGGGAGCGGGGCGCGTGGCTTCGGCTTGAGGTGAGCGACGCGGGTGAGGGGCGTCCCGAGGTGCGGTGGCCCGGTGAGCTGGAGACGGGCGGGCGTGGGCTACTGATCGTCGACGCGCTGGCCTTCTTTGGGGGGGGTGAAGGAGCGGCCGGCCGGTATCGGGAAGACGATCTGGGCGGAGGTCGTGACGCCCGCTGTCGTTCCCGTTCGCGTTCCCCTTCCGGTGCCGGTGGTGGCCGACCCCGCGGTGACGTCATGAGGGTGCTGTGGCGCATGCTTCGTCCGCGTTCGGCGCTGCGTTCGGGGCCACTGTTTCGCGGCACTCTGATCCAGCTCATCGATCGGAGGCCGATCCTGATCAGCGGCGCGCGGGAGCCTGTAGTACCCGTACCCGTAACCCCTACCGGAGTCGACAGCGCCCGCTGTGCGGCGCGGCGGGCGTGGCTCGTTGCGTGGGCAGGTCCGGATCGCTCGTCACTTCGATGAGCCCCACCCAGGTATCTCCGCAGCCTTCGGGATGGCGTGATGCGCCTTCTCCTCGACACACCCGTGATCCTCTCGTGGCTCGACGATTCCTCGGAGCTGTCCGACGAAGCCAAACGCCTGCTCGATACCGCGCACGCCGTCAGCGCCGTCTCGCCCTGGGAGATCACCTTCGCGCAGTATTTCGGCCTGCCGGAAGGCCCGGGAGACCTCGCCGAGCGCGTGCGCGACCTCGCCTCCCCGTCACCGCCGCGCACGGGGTGCGGGCCGGGCGGCTGCCGATGGTCCACCAGGACCCCTTCGACCGGCTGCTCGTCGCGCAGGCGCAGGCCCA
This sequence comes from Streptomyces sp. NPDC048142, assembly GCF_043202835.1. NCBI lineage: Bacteria > Bacillati > Actinomycetota > Actinomycetes > Kitasatosporales > Streptomycetaceae > Streptomyces > Streptomyces sp. NPDC048142. The sequence goes on along the minus strand of NZ_JBIDBC010000003.1, from coordinate 189,708 downwards.
TCGGCCGGTACTCGTCACGCGCAACGCCTGGATCCCGCAGTACGACGTACCGGTCATGCGGGTCTGACCGGTACGCCGTACCCCGGTGGAACGGGTCAGACCGCCGGTTCGGCAGCCGGCTTGCTCGGCAGGCCCTCCGGCGCCCGGCGCAGTGCGCGGATCGCCGGGACGCTGAGCATGACGGCCAGCAGGACGAACGACATGGCCGACGAGAAGATCAGCACCTCGTTCGCGCCGAACGCGTCCGCCGCCGGACCCGCCAGCGCGCGGCCGAGCGGGATGACCATGATGGAGCCGGCGACGTCGTACGCGGAGACGCGGCTCAGGACCGTCAGCGGGATGTGCGACTGGACGCTGGTCGCCCACATCACCCCCCAGAACGCGAAGCCGTAGCCTGCGATGACGTGGGCCACGGCCGTGGCGGCGAAGGACCATTCCAGGGCCGGGGCCAGGGGGTTGAGCGCGAAGCAGAGCATCGCCAGGGCGCCCGCGACCAGGGGACGGCGCGGGCGGACCCGCATGCCGATCAGGCCGCCGATGATCGTCCCGGCGCCGTCCGCCGAGGCGATCCAGCCGTACCCGCTCGCCCCGTGCTGCTCGATCATCAGCGCCGCGCCCAGCGGCAGCGCGGGACCGAACACGAACAGGCCGTACACGGACCAGACCGCGATGACGCCCCACAGCCACTGGCGGGACCGGAACTCCTGCCAGCCCGTCGCCAGCCTGCGCCACATCGGGGCGTCGCCCTCGTCGCGGACCGTGTGCAGTTTCCGCAGGGGCAGCAGGACCGCCGCGCTGAGCGCGTACGCCGCCGCGATGACCAGGTACGAGCCCGAGACCTGCCAGTACGCGACCAGGATGCCCGCCAGGCCGGGGCCCAGCAGGGTGCTCAGGGCCTCGGAGATCCGCAGCAGGGCGTTGGCCTTCTGGATGTCCTCGGCGACCCGGGGGACCATGCTCGCCATGCCCGGCTGGAACATCGCCGTCGCGGCCCCGCTGAGCGCCATCAGCGCCATGATCTGCCACAGCGGAACGCCGTCCGAGAAGAACAGCAGCGCGCCGAGCGTGATCATGGCCAGCATCCGCACCAGGTCGGCGCAGATCATCATCAGCTGAGGCGTGAACCGGTCGGCCAGCACCCCGCCGAACAGCACCAGCAGGACGATCGGGGTCATCCACGCGGCCAGCGCGTACCCGACTCCGCTCGCCCCGTGGCCCGCTCCCAGCACGGCCGTGGTGAGGGACACCATCAGCATGCCGTCGGCCAGCAGGGACGCGCTGCGGGCCGTGAAGAAGAGCTGGAACCGGCCCGACCGCCAGGGGCTGGGCAGCGGCTCGGGCTTCTGCTGGAGGGTCGTGTCGTCAACGCTCATGTCGCACCTGCCGGCTCCTGCCGGCCCCTTCCTCGATGATCTGCTGCCGACGCCACGCGTCGCTCCGGTGCGCTTCGGCGGGCGGGTGCTCGACGAGCACGTAGCGGCGGGGCGCGACGACGCCCGTACCGCCGTGGGCGGGGAGCTTGTCCATCAGCGCCTCGTGGGCGCCGGCCGAGGTCAGGGCCGTGTCGCCGCCGCGCGCTATGTACGCCGTGAGGCCCGCTTCCTGGTCCGTGTCGATGTGCACCGGCAGGCCCCCCACCGCCCCGCTCAGCGCGTCCCGTACGGCGGCCGGTGAGGCCCAACAGCCGTCCACCCGCGTCCAGTCGGGGCCGCGTTCCGAAGGGCTCACGCCCGTCGCCCCGGTGAGCGAGCCGAGGGGTACGTCACCCTCTGCGGCCGCCTCCAGTAGCCGCACCAAACCGCTCAGGAAGCCCTCCGCCTCCTGCGGGGTGAACAGCGCGGGGTCGGCCCACAGGGAGATGTGGAGCTGGGGCGCTGTCTCGTACGTGAATGCCAGCATGCGCGTCGGCAGCACCTGCAACGGGCCCCAGGTCAGCTCCAGTTCGGCCGCGCCGCTGTTCTGCGGAGCGGCGGAGAGAAGGGTGGCGGGAAGCACGCTGACGTCGTTGAAGACCACGTCCCGCGCGAAGTGGCTGCCACGCTCACCGGTGACCCGGCCGATCATCTCCCACAGGCGTACCGAGTCGAACTGGCTGTGCCGGTAGGCGTTGAGCGCCGCGCCCCAGGTCTTGCGGACCAGCGTGTCGAAGGACGGGACCCGGACGTCCAGGCAGAGCAGCGCGTCCTGGGACAGGGTGTTCACCGAGCGGGCGATCGCGGGGTGGAACCGGTTGGAGGTCGGGACGGCGGTGACGCAGGAGTCCTGGCCCGCCCGGTGGGCCACCAGCGCGCACCAGGCCGCGAGCAGCACGGTGGCCTCCGGGTTCCCGATGCGCCCGGCCGCTGCGGCGAGTGCCCGCGCACCGCGCCGGGAGCGGAGGGTGAGCTGCCGGGCCCGGCCGTCCGCGCCCGCCGCGCGCGGCTCGGCGAACATCTCCTGCGGCTCGGTGCGGATGATCCGCTCCCAGTACCGCAGCGACGCCTCCGACTTCCGCTTCCCGGCGGGGGATGCCTCCTCGGCCGCCAGGTCGAGCGGGGCGAAGGAGGCCGGCGCGGGCAGTTCCTCGCCCGCCAGCAGGGCGAGGAACTCCTCCCGCAGGACGGCCAGCGCGCTGCCGTCCGTCACCGCGTGACTGGACGCCAGCGCGGCATGGACGGGTACGCCGCCGAGCGTGAGCACCGTGATCCGCAGGGGGAACTCCCGGTCCAGCGCGAAGCGGCCGGCGCGGGCCGCCCGTGCCACCGTCTCGGCGTACCGGGCGGGCTCCTCGGGGAACTCCGTGTGGTCGAGGACGGTCACCGTGAACGTGCCCTCGCCCGCCACCACCTGCTCCACGGGCGCGGCCCCCGGCACGTGCGGAAACGTGGTGCGCAGCCCTTCGTGGCGCAGGGCCAGCGTGCGCAGGGCGTCGATCGCGGCGTCCAGGCCGGTGCCCGGGGGGATCGCCCACACATCGTGGTTGTTGATGTGCTCGGGGTCGTCCCGCAGGATGCAGCGGATCATGTTGGCCTGGCCCATGGTGAGGGGGCCGCGGCGCTCGTCACCGCCCGCGTAGGCGACGGTGACGGTACGGGGAGTGTGCGGGGTACGCGGGGTGTGCGCGGGATTCGGGTGCATGGTGTCCTTGCCGACAGCGGGGTTCATCGGGTCACGGCCGGGCGGTGTCCGGCCGTGACCGGCGGGACGCCTCCCGGTCCCGCTTCGGCGCTCGCACGGGTCAGCGCCTCCCAGCGGTCCATCAGGAGCGCGAAGTCGGCCATGTCGTCCCGGGCCTCGTCCAGGAGCCGGGAGCGGCGGCCGGCGAGCGTGTCCGCGACCGTCGCGTAGCGGCCGCCGAGCCGCCGGTAGGCCCGGTCGAGGACGTCCAGCCGGCGGGCGTTCTCGGCCCGGTCGAGGCCGATGCTGTCCCGGACGAAACCGGCGACCACACAGGCCCGGAGGTGTCCCTCGGCGTCGAGCAGCGCGTCACCGGCCGCCGCCGTCTGCGCGTACACGGCGTTGAGGTACGTCTTCGACAGCAGGAACTTCGCGAAGCGCAGCTGGTACGCGAGGAACCCGGCGTCCGTACGCCGTTCCGCCGTATGGAAGTTGACGATGTGCCGGTTGTGCTGGACGCCGGGCATCCTGGCGTCGTGGAGGAGGTGGATCAGGAAGTAGTCGCTGCCGATGGTGTCGGTGGCGGGCGGCAGCGGGACCCTGCGGTAGACCTCGTGGTCGAGCGCGATGTTGCACATGTCCACGCGCATCGGGCTGACGGGGGCGAGCGTGGTGCGGTCGCCGTCGAACGCGGTGTCCCCGGCGCCCCGGAAGGACGCGTCGATCAGATGTCCGCGCCAGATCTCGGGGTATCCGTCGGGTATCGACAGGCCGATCAGTTCGCGGTACGTGTCCGGGTCGAGGTCACGGATCTCCGCGACGTCCACCGACATCTCTCCCACGAAGGAGCCTCCGGCCATCGTTATCCGACGTCCTCCGGTCCCCGGCGGCAGCTTGCTCCGGGTCGCCGACCCGCGTACGTCATCGGCTCGTTGGCCCAGGTAGGTGAGTTCCTGGTGGAGGGGGAAGACCGGTTCGCCGTCGAGGTGCTGGTAGCGGCTGTCGGAGTCCCGGCGGTGGACGGACGTACAGCCGAGGGCCTGGGCGAGGAGGAACGCCCGGTTGGTGCAGGCCCCGTAGGAGACGCGGGACGGCAGCATCAGCTCCAGCAGCCGGTCCTGCCCTTCCCGTTCCGCGCCCGACCGGACGGTCACCTCGCGCAGGAAGGCGCGCTGCTCTCCCTCGTCGAGGTGGTGGACGGTCACCCCGGGGGACGGGGGCAGCGCGGCCACCGTCTTCCGGTGCTCGGCGAGCGCCGGCGCGGGGGAGGAGTCCAGAACCAGGAGGTGCACCTCGACGCCGAACTGCCGTGCCCCGTACGCTGCTTCCTCGCCTACCGCCGCGATGGTCCCGGCGCACGCCCGGTGGGTGGGCAGGGTCAGACAGACGCGGCGCACGAAGGCTCCCCGCTCTGCGCGGCGGAGTCCGTGCCCTCGGCGCCCTGTGCGGCGGGTGCGATGTCCTCGACCGGGTCCTGCCACGAGGCGAGCCCCAGCAACCGGCTGCCCAGCGGGTTCAGTTCGGCCGTCGGGTAGCGCTGGGACTCGGGCCGCACCGGGTCGCCGACCAGGGTGCGGTTCCAGCGCGGGGTGCGCAGATGACGCCAGGACTCCACCCGGGACTTGCGCAGCCGCTCGTGCTCCTCCAGCGCGGGCATCATCGACAGGTACTGCACGGCCCGCACCCCGCTCCCGGAGAGGTTGCGCGCCACTCCGTGGGCCAGCAGGCCGTTCCAGATGAGCAGGTCGCCGGGGCGCAGATCCGGTCGTACGACGGGGAGTTCGTCCCGGTCGATGGTGGGGCGCAGGGGGTCCCGGTCCGACGGCTGGCCGGTCTTCCAGGTGTCGAACTGCCGGAACAGCTCCGGGCAGCACTGGAAGCCGCCCGTCTCCGGCCGGGTGTCGTTGAGCGCGATGATGCCCTGCACCCGCTGCGGCGGGACGGCGAGCGTGGTGTCGATGTCCCAGTGGAGCTCGATGTCGAAGCCCCGGTCCGTCGCCTCGATCAGGGCGCGGTCGCGGTTGCCCCGGTTGGGCGGGTTGAGGTTGAGCCGGTCCAGGGTGACCCACAGCTCCTCGCAGTCCCACACGTCGACGAAGGCGTCGTACACCCGCTGCGACTGCCGGTTGTCCCAGAGGAGCTGGTGGTGGTACGCCTCCACGAAGCCGTAGATGTGCAGCTGCTGGTCCAGCTCGGAGCGCAGCGGCCGGTCCTCGTACCAGCTCTCCGGCCGCTCGGGATCCAGGCTCTGGAAGTCCCAGGTGAAGTCCAGCAGTTGGCGTGCCACCGAGGCCGGGACGGCTTCCCGGACGATGACGTAACCGTACGTCTGCCAGTGGGCGAAGTCCTCCTCGGACAGCACCCGCAGCGGACGCGACTTGTCGAGCTCCCGCAGGGCGGTCTGCGCGAGGTAGGCCTCGCCGTCCGCGCTGAAGTACGGGATGTCCGACGCGGCGCGGTGCAGGCGGGGCCGGCGGCGAGGGGCGGGTGTCGTCATGAGGTTCATGGCAGGTCCTTCTCCTCGGCCGGCCGTGCGGCGACCCCGGGGGAGCGGGGCCGCCGCGGACGGCGGGACGGTTGGCAGTGGCGTGGCGGGAGGAGCCGCGACCACGTCGATCAGCAGGATTGGTCCAGACCGCATGGACTGTCAAGTGCCCGGTACATATGGCGATATGGGTAGCAGTCATGTACCTGACGGCCACGGAACCGATACCTGCCGTTCGGTATTTTTGGTCTAGACAACAGGTGAGGGATGGGCCTAATGTCCAAGGGCGCGGTCGGGTTCGTGACGGGCTGTCAATCCGTTTTCCCGCCTGCGTTCCGGCCGGTGACGGCCCTGTTCGGGACCGCCGACGCCACGGCGATGTGGTCCGTACATCCGGTGGGTGTCCCGCATTGCCGACCCACACCGAGAAAGACGCGGTTTCATGAACACATCCAGCATCACGGCCCTGCCGGGTATCGAGCTGAAGAGTCCCGGTGCCGGGCTGATCACGCTGGACCCGGTCCGCACCGCACTGCTGCGGGGTCTGGACGATCTGCTGACCGGCCTGGCCGCGCGGCTCTCCGCCCCCGAGGTCGTGGGCCCGCCCCTGCTCTCCGTCGACGGACTGGCGCGGCTGGACTTCTTCCGTAACTTTCCCCATCTCGGGGTATCCGCCGGGCGGTTCGGCGCGGAGGCGCTCGACGGGCTGGCCTCCGGCGGCTCGCCGCAGGACCTCCCGCTGCACCCGACCGGCCATGTGCTGCCGTCCGCGACCTGCTATGGACTGCTGCTCTCCCTGGAGGGCGAGGACGTCGGCGAGGACGGGCTGCGGCTCTCGGCGGTCGGCCGCTGCTTCCGCAACGAGACCCACTACGACGGCCTGCGCCGGCTGTGGGGGTTCCATATGCGGGAGGTGGTCTACCTCGGCACCAAGGAGGGTGCCGCCGAACACCAGGAACGCGGCGGGGAGTTCGTCCAGGAGGTGGCCGGACGGCTGGGGCTGGCCCTGACCCGGGCGGCGGCCGACGACCCGTTCTACGACAACGGCGGATCGCGGGCCCGTCTGATGGCGCTGGACCCGGTGAAGTACGAGTACAGCGCCCCCGACGGCACGGCCATCGCCTCCGTCAACCGGCACCGCAACTTCTTCGGCGAGCGGCTCGGCATCCGTGCCGGATCCCACGGGCCCGCGTACAGCTCCTGCGTCGCCTTCGGCGTCGAGCGCTGGGTGCACGCGATGATCCTCGCCCACGGCACCGCCGAGCAGGCCCTGGAGCGGCTCCGCGCCGCCGGTTCCTGACCTTCACCCCGGCAGACATCCGGAACAGAACAAGAGGAGCGATCTCCCCCATGGAACGTGTCGTAGCGTGGCTCAACGAGAAGAATCCCGGCCTCGACGGCCCGATCGGCGTCGAGGAGGACCTCATCGAGGCCCGTCTCATCGACTCGATGGACTTCCTGGAGTTCATCGATCTCCTGGAGGAGATCTCGGGCAGCAGCATCGATCTGCAGGAGGTCACCATCGACGACTTCCGCACCCTCGCCCGCGTCAGGGAACGCTTCCTGGGCTCCGTCGGCCTCGCGGAGGTGCCGGCCGGGTGAGTACGGGCCGATGACCCGTCTCCCGCCGCCGCACCTCCCGCGGCCGCGTCCCCTCCCGTCGTGCCTGCCGCCCCCGTACGGGAAGGGTGACGCGGCGTACGACGAGGCCGCGGCCGCCGTCGCGGTGGTGGCCACCACCGCCGAGGTGCTGGCGCACCCGGAGCTGGACGAGGACATGCTCGCCCCGTGGGAGCGGCGCCGGCTCGCGGGGATCCGGGTGCCCGGCCGGCGCGACGATGTCGTGGCGGCCCGGCTGCTGCTGCGGCTGTGCGCCTCCCGGGTCACCGGGCGGCCGCCGCGGGAGGTGGAGCCCGCCCAGCGCTGCCCCGGGTGCGGGCAGGACGGGCACGGGCGGCCGTATCTCCCGGACCGACCCGGGCTGGGCGCCGCCTTCAGTCACGCCGACGGGCTGGCCGCGGCGGCGGTCGGACCCGGCCCGGTCGGTATCGACGTGGAGCCCCTGACGCGTCGGCCGGGATCCGTGAGCGTACTGCGGCGGCTGCTGTCGGAGGCCGAGGTGGACGCCGCCCGCGCAGCGCCGGACCCCGGTCCGGCGCTGCTGCGGTTGTGGGTCCGCAGGGAGGCGCTGTTCAAGGCCGGGCGGGACGACGTCCGGCTGACCGAGTGGACGGACCACCGCCGCGCGGCCGTGGTGGCACTCGCGGGCGCGGGCCCCTGGCGGGATGCCGGCCCGGCGCCGCCCCTCAGCCCCGCCCCGGCTCCGCCGTCAGGTCGATGAGGCGGCAGACCGTCTCGATGTCGATCTTGACCTGGGCGATCGAGGCCCGCCCCGACAGCCAGGTGATCAGCGCCGAGTGCCAGGTGTGCTCGATGACCCGGACCGCGGAGAGCTGCTCCGGGGTCGGGTGCTCCAGGCCCATCGCGTCCAGGATGATCGCCGTGGTGAGCCGGGAGACGGTGTCCACCTCGGGGCTCACGCTGCGGTCCGCGAAGGTGAGGGCGCGGACCATGGCGTCCGCGAGGTGCGGTTCGCGCTGGAGGGCGCGGAAGGCGCGCATCAGCGTCTCGGCCACCCGCTGGGCCGCGTCGTCGCCGGCCGGCGGGCGCTTGCGGAGCGTGGTGTGCAGATGCTGGAGCTGGTCCTGCATGGTCGCGACCAGCAGATGGATCTTGGACGGGAAGTAGCGGTAGAGGGTGCCCAGTGCGACGCCGGCGGCCTCGGCCACCTCCCGCATCTGCACCGCCTCGAACCCGCCCCGGCCGGCCAGCTGGGCGCTGGCGTGCAGGATGCGGCGGCGACGGGCCTCCTGGCGTTCGGTCAGCGCAGGCGCTGCCGGTCTGGCGTCCGCGGTCATGCTGTCCCCGATCCACGATCCGTGATCCATGGCTTGATCCCGCACCCGGCGGACGAAGCGGCCCGGCCGGGCGCGCACAGCATGCCAGGGCGTCCGTCGTGGCGCGAATCACCTGATCCGGCCGTCGCGCCGTCGCTACCTGCCGGTAGATTCGATGCACGCCGAACGATCAAGTCTGCAACGTGTTCTAGAGCTTGTTCCAGCAAGTCTGAAACTTGTTCTAGATTAGCGCGACCGGTTACGCTCCGGCGAACACAGCAGTCAGAAGGGGGCCGAGTGTGACCGCTGAGGCCATAGAGACAGGCTCCCGCACGGGCGACGGCGGCTTTGCCGGGACCGGCGACCGGCCGTTGCGCATCGCGCTTCTCACGTACAAGGGCAATCCGTTCTGCGGTGGCCAGGGCGTGTACGTCCGCCACCTAGGCCGGGAGCTCGCCCGCCTCGGCCACAGCGTCGAGGTCATCGGGGCGCAGCCCTACCCGGTGCTCGACGAGGGCGTCCCGCTCACCGAGCTGCCCAGCCTCGACCTCTACCGCCAGCCCGATCCCTTCCGTACCCCCAAGCGCGGCGAGTACCGCGACTGGATCGACCTGGCCGAGGTCGCCACGATGTGGACCGGCGGCTTCCCCGAACCGCTCACCTTCAGTCTGCGCGCCCGCCGCCACCTGCTGGCCCGGCGTGGCGAGTTCGATGTCGTCCATGACAACCAGACCCTTGGTTACGGGCTCCTCGGCGAGCTCGGGGCCCCGCTCGTGACGACGATCCACCACCCCATCACCGTGGACCGCAGGCTCGACCTGGAAGCCGCGGCCGGCCGCCGCCGACGCGCCTCCGTACGCCGCTGGTACGCCTTCACCCGGATGCAGAAGCGGGTCGCCCGCAAACTGGACACCGTCCTCACCGTCTCCGGCTCCTCCCGCGACGAGATCGTCGAGGACCTCGGCGTACGCGCGGACCGGATCAGCGTCGTCCACATCGGCGCCGACACCGACCTGTGGTCACCCGACCCCTCCGTCGCCGAGGTGCCGGGGCGCATCGTCACCACCTCCAGCGCCGACGTCCCGCTCAAGGGCCTCGTCCACCTCGTCGACGCGCTCGCCAAGCTCCGTACCGAGAACCCCGCCGCCCACCTCGTCGTCGTCGGCAAGCGCGCCGAGAACGGGCCGGTCGCCCGCGCGATCGAGCGGCACGGGCTCACCGAAGCCGTCGAGTTCGTCAAGGGCATCAGCGACGCCGAACTGGTCGACCTCGTGCGCGGCGCCCAGGTCTCCTGCGTGCCCTCGCTGTACGAGGGGTTCTCGCTGCCCGCCGCCGAGGCCATGGCCACCGGCACCCCCCTGGTCGCCACCACCGGCGGCGCGATCCCCGAGGTCTCCGGCCGCGACGGGGAGACCTGCCTCGCCGTGCCGCCCGGCGACGCGGACGCGCTGGCCGGGGCGCTGGCCCGGCTGCTGGCCGATCCGGAGCTGCGGGTCCGGCTCGGCGCGGCGGGCCGGGCGCGGGTGCTGGCCAACTTCACCTGGGCCAGGGCGGCCGCCGGAACCGCCGAGCTGTACCGTCAGGCGATCACCGCCCGCGGAGTCCGCGGGTGACCGCGCGCCCCCGGGCGACCGCGGATCCGATCGTCGCAACCCGTACCTCCGACCTCGAAGGCAGGCCCCCGTGCTGACCGTCGACTTCACCCGCTTCCCGCTCGCCGCCGGCGACCGAGTGCTCGACCTGGGCTGCGGTGCCGGCCGGCATGCCTTCGAGTGCTACCGGCGCGGTGCGCAGGTCGTCGCCCTGGACCAGAACGGCGAGGAGATCCGCGAGGTCGCCAAGTGGTTCGCCGCGATGAAGGAGGCCGGGGAGGCCCCCGAGGGCGCCACCGCCACCGCGATGGAGGGCGACGCCCTCAACCTTCCCTTCCCCGACGACTCCTTCGACGTCGTGATCATCTCCGAGGTCATGGAGCACATCCCGGACGACAAGGGCGTCCTCGCCGAGATGGTCCGGGTGCTCAGGCCGGGCGGCCGGATAGCCATCACCGTCCCGCGCTACGGCCCCGAGAAGGTCTGCTGGACCCTCTCCGACGCCTACCACGAGGTCGAGGGCGGCCACATCCGCATCTACAAGGCCGACCAGCTCCTCGCCCGGATCCGCGAGGCCGGACTCAAGCCGTACGGCACCCACCACGCCCACGCTCTGCACTCGCCGTACTGGTGGCTCAAATGCGCCTTCGGCGTGGACAACGACCGGGCGCTGCCGGTGCGGGCGTACCACAAGCTGCTGGTCTGGGACATCATGAAGAAGCCGCTCGCCACCCGGGTCGCCGAGCAGCTCCTCAACCCGGTCGTCGGCAAGAGCTTCGTCGCCTACGCCACCAAGCCGCACCTTCCGAAGGCTGAGGCGTGAGCACCCCCGAACGGACCGAACACCTTGTTCTGCCAGGCGTCCTGACGGCGGCTCAGGCCGCCCGTACGGTCGCCGCGCTCGCCGCCGTACAGCGGGAGGACGGGGCGCTGCCCTGGTTCCGGGGCCATCACCTCGACCCGTGGGACCACACCGAGGCCGCGATGGCCCTGGACGCGGCCGGCGAGCACGAGGCCGCCGCCCGCGCCTACGACTGGCTCGCCCGCAACCAGAACGCCGACGGCTCCTGGTACGCCGCCTACCACGACGGTGACCCCCAGCAGCCGACGGACCGGAGCCTGGAGAGCAACTTCTGCGCGTACGTGGCAGTCGGCGTCTGGCACCACTACCTGGCCACCGGCGACGACGCGTTCGTCGACCGGATGTGGCCCACGGTCTTCGCGGCCGTCGAATTCGTCCTCGGGCTCCAGCAGCCCGGCGGGCAGATCGGCTGGAAGCGGGAGCCCGACGGCACACCCGTCAACGACGCGCTGCTGACCGGCTCCTCCTCGGTCCACCAGGCGCTGCGCTGTGCGCTGGCCATCGCCGAGCGCCGCGAGGAGCCGCAGCCCGACTGGGAGCTGGCGACCGGCGCGCTGGCCCACGCGATCCGCAGCCACCCCGAGCGCTTCCTCGACAAGAACCGCTACTCGATGGACTGGTACTACCCGGTCCTCGGCGGCGCGGTCACCGGCGCCGAGGCCACCGCCCGCATCCAGGAGGGCTGGGACCGCTTCGTCGTCCCCGGCCTCGGGGTGCGCTGCGTGCTGCCCAACCCCTGGGTGACCGGCGGCGAGAGCTGCGAACTCGCCCTGGCCCTCTGGGTGACGGGGGAGTCGGACCGGGCGCTGGAGATCCTCCAGTCCGTCCAGCACCTGCGCGCCGAGGGCGGGCTGTACTGGACGGGTTACGTCTTCGAGGGCAACCAGGCCTTCTGGCCCGCGGAACTCACCACCTGGACGGCGGGTTCCCTGCTGCTGGCGGTGGCCGCGCTCGGGGGCGACGAGGCGACCACCGCGGTGTTCGGGGGCGAGCGGCTGCCGGTCGGCCTGGAGCCGGACTGCTGCCGCTGAGCACGCGCTGACGCCGGCCACGACGGCCGAAGGCCGCCGCTCCCGAGAGGAGCGGCGGCCTTCGGTCTGTCCCTGGCGCCTGGGTCAGAGCAGGTCTTCGCCGGTGTCGTCGTAGACCGTCTCGTCGCCCTCCGGGCTCAGCGGGTCCGCGCCGGTCAGGGCGAGGACCAGATAGGCCCCGTAGGCCGAGCCGTCGTTCTCGTCCTTCACGTTCAGCACGCCACCAGCTCCGTCCTCGTCCACTTCGAACGCCGCTGGATCCAGGCCGAGCCGTCGCGCGAGCGCACCGACCGCGGTGAGCAGCCGCTCCCGTGCCGATCCGCCGTCCGTGGTCCTGTCCTCCGAGTGAGGAACAACCACGAGGAGGTCGGCCAGGAAGCCGCGGCGCACTCCGTCCGGATCGGCCGCCTCGAACGCTGCCGAGACCGGCCGGAGTTCGGAGACCAGCGGCAGCCAGGCGTGCAGCGCCGCCTCGGCGGTGCGCACCCGCTCCAGATGGAACCGGACGCGGAGGACCACGTCGTCAGGGGAGAACCGCATCAGTGGGTCACGTATCCCTTCTTCGAGATGTTGGCGTGGGAGTAGTCCTTCCCCTGATTCTTGCTGCCCGCGAATATCTCGAAGCCCTTGCCCTTCGGGATCTGGACGTCCCATTCGTCCTTGCCGTCCTTGGCACGGGTCCAGATGTTGCCGTACTTGTCCGGGAAGCCGCCGCCCCGGACCTGGGGCCGCTTGGGGTCCCAGTTCTTCGGCGGGATGTACGGGACCGGGCCGTCGGTGGGCAGGTCGTACTTCTTGGCCGTGGCGAGCCAGTTCTTGTTCTTGTAGGCCTTGCCCGAGTCGCCTGCCAGCTTGTTGATCTTCGCGAGCGCATCGCCGTACTGATTGGGCGAGAGGTGCTTCATGCTCTTGATCGCGTTGCCGACCCAGTCCAGGTCGCCGGCGTACTTGGAGAGGTGCTCGAACTTGTCGAGGTACTTCGCGAACTTCGCCGGCTTGGCGAGCGCGTCGCCGACGTACGGCACGAACGCGGCCAGCGAGAGGCCCGCGCCGACGTAGTCGCCCTGGAAGAGGCTGATCAGGCCGGACGAACCGTCACTGATCGGCGTCGGGTCGAACATGCCGGTGATGTCGAGGACCAGCTTGGCCTTGTCGGCGGCCGTCAGACCGCCCTCGCCCACCAGATCCTCCTCCGACGCCGGATAGTCCTTCTCGCCGTCGCCCTCGACAGGGCTCGCCTGTTCGCCCTGCTCCTCCAGCTCCTCGATGAGCTTGTCCAGAGCCGACCTCAGCGCTTCGCCTGCCGCCTTGGCGGCCTCGGCCGCGCTCTCGCCCGCCGCCGCCGCGGAGGCAGCGGCCGCGGCCGCCTGACCGTAGGCGTAGTCGGCGGAAGCCGCCGCGCGGGACGCCGAGGCGGCCGCCTGGTGTGCGGACTCGCCCGCTTCCGCCGCCGCCTGGTTCGCGACGGCCGCGGCGGATCTGGCCCGGTCGGCGGAGGCACGGGCCCGCTCGGCCGAGGCTTCCGCCTGGTCGGCGGACTTGGCGGCGTCCGAGGCGAAACCGGCGGCCTTGGCCGCGGATGCCTTCGCGGCCTTGGCGTGACCGGCCGCTTCGGTGGCCGCGTTGCGCGCCTTGGCCGCCGCTTCGGCCGCACGGGACGCGTCCTGGTTGGCGGTGGCCGCCGCACGCGCGCCCTCGGCGATCAGCTTCTGCACACCGGCCACGTGCGTGGCCCGCTCGAAGTCCTGCTGCGCGGTCCGGTACTGGACGGTGCCCACGAAGTCGCGCAGCATCCGGGCCGGACCGGCGAGTGCCACCTGGGCCGCGGCCTTGGTCTGCGGGCCGCCGGTCTGGAGGATCTTCAGGGCCTCCACCCGGTCGTCCTCCTCGCGGGCGGTGTACTGGCCCTTCTCCAGGAACGCCAGCAGCGCCGCGGTGGTGCCCGTGTCGATGGCGGTACTCGCGGCCCGCTTGACTCCGCTGCCGCCGTCCTTCGCCATCTTCAGGACCTTGACGCGGTAGTCGTCGGCCTGGACGGTGTGCTGACCCGTGACCAGGAAGCGCACCACATCGGCATGCGACCCGGCCAGCGCCTGTTCGGCGGCGGCCTTGAGCGCGGACGAGCCGTTCTCCTTGAGGTGCTGGACCTGGGCCCGGTCATCCTGCTCGACGGCGATGGCGTAGCCGGTGCGGATCCACTCCTGGACGTCGGCGTCGGTGCCGGTCAGCGCCGCCTCGGCGGCCTTCTGGGACCAGGGGCCCCCGTCGGTCAGGATGTGGAACGCGGCGGCCCGGCCCTTGGCCGCGACGGCCGCGGGCTCGGCGCCGTCGGCTCCGGCGGCCGCGAGCAGTTCCTTGGTCTCGGCGTTGCGCCGGTCCGCCTCGGCCACCGCGTCCGATTCCTTGGCCGCGGCGTTGTCCTCCCGCTTCTTGATCTCCTCGGCGACCTGGACGGAGTTGTCCAGGTCGTTCTTCAGCCGTGCGGCCTCCGCCTCACGTGCGGTCGCCTCCACCGTGCGTGCTGTGGCGACCGCGTCGGTGGCCACCTTGGCCGCGGCGATGGCCGCGTTCGCGTGCTTGGTGGACTGGTTGGCGTAGTCCTTCGACTGGCCCGCGTACTTCACGGCCTCTTCGGCCGCCTTGGCTGCGGCCTCCGCGTGGTTCGCTGCGGCATTGGCGGCGGTACGGGACTCACGGGCGGCGGTGGCGGCCTTGTTGGCCAGGCTCTCCGCGCTGTTGGCGGCGCCGGTCGCGACCGCGGCCGCGCGGCGGGCACGGGCCGCTGCTTCGGCCGCGCGCCGGGACTCGGCCGCCGCGACGTTCGACTGGGCTCCGGCCTCGGCGGCCGCGGTGGCCGCCGCTGCGGCGTTCCGTCCGGCACTGGCCGCGGCCTGCGCGGAGTTGATCGACTCGATCACGGCGGTCAGCGCCTGGAGCACGGCGTCGGCCGCGCGGCGGGCGTCGGCCGCCGCGTCGCGTGCGGTCTTGGCCGCGGCGCTCGCCGCCGCGGCCTGGCCGGCGTCCTTGGACGCGGCGGTGGCGGAGTTGTAGGCGCGAGAGGCCGCCTGGCCGGCTGCTGCCGCTGCTGCGGCCGCAGCGGAAGCGGCCGCGGCGGCGGTGCGAGCGGCGGACGTCGCCTCGTTGGAGGCCCGGATCGCGGTGCTTGCCGCCGAGGCCGCGGCGTCGGCGGCGTCGGCGGCGCGGCCGGCGGCCTTGGACGCACGGGCAGCGTCCGCCTGGGCGGCGGCCGTCTCCCTCGCGGCCTTCTCGGCCGCGTCCTTGGCGCGCGCCGCGGCGGCGACGGCCTTGGCCGAGGTCTCCTTGGCCTTCGCCGTCTCTGCCTTCGACTTCTGACCCGCCCGCTTGGCCAGTTCGGCCAGCGCCTTGACGGTCATCGTCTCCTGGTCGCGGGCACGGGCGGTGTACTGGCCGTTCTCGACGAACTCGTGGACGTCGAGGGCCGATCCGTTCAGCGCGGCCTGGCCGGCGGACTTCACCTGCGGTCCGCCGAGCTGAACGATGGTGAGGAGCTGTACGCGGTCGTCCTCTTCGCGGGCCGTGTATCGGCCTTCGGTGAGAAAGTTGGCCAACGCCTGTTCGGTATCGGCATTCAGAGCCTTTTGACCAGCGGTCCGAACCGCGCGGCCACCTTCGTTCATCACGCGCAGGACTTCGGCGCGCTGATCGTCCGTGTACGGCGCTTTCCAGCCATTCGCAAGGAACGCTTGGACGTCATCGGAGGTTCCGGACATCGCTTGCTGTGCCGCTCCGCGGACTCCCGCGCCGGCGGTGCTGAGCATCTTCAGCACGGCGAGCCGGTTGTCCTCCTCCAGTGCGGGCTGGAGACCGGACGTGAGGAAGGCGTGGATCTGTTCGTCGGTGCCGATGAGTGCCTTCGCGGCGGCTTCCCTGGTGGAGTCGCCGCCTTCCTTCCAGGCGCTCAGCACCTGCGCGCGCTCGCTCCGCGCAGCCTCCGCACCGCGCGGAAGGGGCCCGTCGTCGGCCGCGGCGGTCCCGAAGGCTCCGGCCACCAGCGCGAGTGTCGTGGCGCCCACCACCACGGCCCGCGCTATCGGTCCATCGGGTGACAGGGCCCGTCCGGCCCGGCTCACCCATCTGTCTGCGTGCATCTCTCCTCCTGATGTGCTTTGCCGAACAATTCACCCGCGACGCGTCTGTGGTGCGGCCCGCGCTCCGTATGCGGATGTCGAGCGAAGTGGTTGGTGACTCCGGGTCAGAAAGGGAACCCGGGCTGGAAAATGCCGCATATACCCGGTGGTCAAAGGGCGTGGGCGGTCGCGGTCGAATCCTATGCCTCATCCGAAGAGGTGAAACTCACGGATCGACGCAGGGCGGTTTTCCGTGAATGGTGTTGGATGCGACTCCTGCCCTGCCCCGGGGTGTCTGTCACGTCTTGGGTGGCGTTGGGCGTCGTTCGCCCGCGGTCCCGCGACCTCAATGGGACCTGCGTCCTCGACCGCGAGGATGATATGAATAATCGGCTCGGTATGTGAAGTTGACGTGCCGAGCGGACGTTACGTACCGAGGGGGCCTCGATTCAGTCGAGCGGTACACCGTTGTTCCTTCTCGTACGCGCCGTCTCCTTGGTTCGACTACGAGAGGCTGATGAAGCAATGAGAGCTCGTTCATTCATTTCCTGCGCACTGGCGGCGAGCGCCGTCACCGGAATCTTCCTGGCCGGGGCTCCCTTCGCCGGAGCCGAGCCCGGAGCCCCGGCCGCCGCAGCCGACGAGCTGCCGCCGGTGGCCGTGGAGGACTTCACCTACCCGGACGCGGACAAGATCTTCGCCGAGCAGGGCATCCGCCTCAAGCGCGGCGACGGGCACATCGTGCTCGCGGACTGCGCGTCCGCCACCGGGCTGGTCGAGGTCTGGTCCCGCGGCAACGGCAAGTTCTGCTTCAAGGTCACCGGCGCCAGCGGTTTCCTCTCGCTCGAACTCCCGCAGGTCTACGGGGTCAAGGGCAACGACTACAAGCTCCGGGTCGACATGGAGGTCGAGGGCGGAGAGGCCTCCTTCGACGTCGCCAAGAACACCTGGACGCCGGTCGGCGAGAGCGCGGACCCCGAGAGCCGTGACCACGCGCTTCTGGAGATCCACGCCACCAAGTGATTTCCGCTCCTCGCGCCGACGGGCGGGGATTTCCTGCCGCGGCTGTCTGGCCGTATCGGTGGGTTCCTGTTTCTTCGCGCTGTGGGGAGTCGGCCGATGTGAACGAAGGCGCGCCCGCACCGGGCAACCTTGATACGGGCTCCTGGGTTCCGACCGGCTCTACGTCGGCACCGGATCGGCCGACCGATGAGCGGGCCGGCCGGTCCTCCTCCCACCGCACGTGACCGGCGGAAAACCGGGTGATCAACCCGGGTTCCGCCGGTTAGGGTGCGCCGCATGACGCCTCTCTCCTACGACCGTTACTGCGACGAGATCCTGACCCAGACCGACGCCCTGCGCGCGGTACTGAAGGGCGCGGATCTCGGTGCGACCGTCCCCACGTGTCCCGACTGGACCCTGCGGGAGCTGGCCGTGCACGTCGGCGGTGCGCACCGCTGGGTCGGTGAGATCGTCCGGACCCACGCCGCCGACGACGTCCCCGAGGACCGGGTGCCCGGCTTCGAAGGGCCGGACGGCGAGGACCCGGCCGCGCTCGACGCCTGGCTCGCGGAAGGTGCTGCCGCCACCGTGGACGCGCTGCGGAAGGCGGGGCCGGACGCCGAGGTGTGGGCCTGGGCGTGGGAGCGGCGTACGGCGTTCTGGGCGCGGCGGATGACGCACGAGACGGCTGTGCACCGGGCGGACGCGGCGCTCGCTGCCCGCGTCCCGTACACGGTCGACGCCGACGTGGCCGCCGACACCATCGAGGAGTGGCTGCGCATCGTCTCCTTCTCCCAGGAGGACGGCGACCCGGAGGCGGCCGAACTGCGGGGCGGCGGGCGCTCGTTGCACCTGCATGCCACCGACGTACCCGGTGCGGAGTGGCTGATCGAGTTCGGTGAGGACCGCTTCACCTGGCGGCACGCGCACGGGAAGGCCACGGTCGCCCTGCGCGGGCCGCTCACCGATCTGATGCTCGTCTTCAACCGCCGCCTGGAGCCCACGAGTCAGCGGGTGGAGGTGCTGGGAGACGCGGCGCTGCTGGACTTCTGGCTGGACCGGTCCTCGTTCGGCTGAGCAGGGGAAGCAGGGGCGGCCCTTGGTGCCGCATCAGGCACTGTTCGCCCCGTTGTGAGCATCGTCCCGTTACTTCCTCACACGGTGCGGTGCATCGCCGCCGAGGCCGGTGCGGTCTCGCGGAAGCCGAACTAGCCGCCGTCGCCGATTATCCGCCCCATGCCGACCGGCTCGCCACCGTGCCGGATCTGGACCGCGTGCCAGCTGTTCGGCAGGCCCAGCACCGCGGCCTCACGGGGCATCGCGCTCAGTCCCGTCGCGGGACGCAGTCGCAGGTAGGTCTCGACCGTAGGCAGGTCGATGGACAGCTCGTAAGGATCAACCGAGATCTACATATATTACATACTAGGCATGTATTACATACTAGGTGGGTCCGATACCTGCTGCCCCGGCAGGCCCGGCCTCCTCGGGGCGGATCGTCGGGGCGGACGTCGCCCGATGCGGTCCCGAGGGCTGTCCCGCCAGGGATTGCGGGACAGCCCTCAGCTGTTCAGCTCCGCCAGGACCCGTAGCGTGTGCGGATCAGGGGCGGTGACCAGCAGATCCGTCACCGGGCCCGTGCGCCACAGCTCCAGCCGCTCCGCGATCCGGGCGCGCGGCCCGATCAGCGAGATCTCGTCGGCGAACGCGTCGGGCACCGCCCGTACCGCCTCCTCCCCGCGCCCCCGGAGGAACAGCTCCTGGATCCGCCGGGCCTCCTCCTCGAAGCCCATCCGGGCCATCAGGTCCGCGTGGAAGTTGCGGGCCGCGTGCCCCATCCCGCCGATGTAGAAGCCGAGCATCGCCTTCACCGGCAGCAGCCCCTCGGCCACGTCGTCGCAGACGTACGCGCGGGCCATCGGCGCGATCATGAAGTCGTCCCGGAGTCCGGCGAGCGAGGCTCCGTAGGCGTCCGCGCGCAGCGGCGACCAGTACAGCGGCAGCCAGCCGTCCGCGATGCGCACCGTCTGCGCGATGTTCTTCGGGCCCTCGGCGCCCAGCAGGACCGGGAGTGAGGCGCGCAGGGGGTGGGTGATCGGCTTCAGCGGCTTGCCCAGGCCGGTGGCGTCCGGGCCGGTGTACGGGTGGGAGTGGAAGCGGCCCGCCAGCTCGACCGGGGCCCGCCGCGCCAGGACCTGCCGGACCACCTCGACGTATTCGCGGGTCGCGGTCAACGGGCTGCTGGGGAACGGCCGCCCGTACCACCCCTCCACCACCTGCGGCCCGGACAGGCCGAGGCCGAGCAGCATCCGGCCGCCGGAGAGATGGTCCAGGGTCAGTGCGTGCATGGCCGTCGCGGTGGGCGTGCGGGCCGCCATCTGGGCGATGCCCGTCCCGAGCCGGATCCGCGAGGTGTGGGCGGCGATCCAGGTCAGCGGGGTGAAGGCGTCCGAGCCCCAGGCCTCCGCCGTCCACACCGAGTCGTAGCCGAGCCGCTCGGCCTGCTGGACCAGGGCGAGTTGGCCGGGATCCGGGCCGCGGCCCCAGTATCCGAGCGCGAGTCCGAGCCGCATTCCGTTCCCTCCGGCCATAATTGACGAAGCGTCAGGTGTGGGTGTGCGGTTTGGACTGTACGACAGCGGCCCCCCGCCCGGAAGGGCGAGGGGCCGCTGTCGTGTGCGTGCGGGATCAGCCGCGCTGGATGCCCGTGGTGTCCTGCAGGACACCACGACGGCCGTCCTGCGTCTGGGCGATGAGGCTCTGGCCGCGCTGCTCCACCGCGAGGTACCAGGTGCCCGGCGCCAGCTCGGCGATCGGGTTCGGCGCACCGTCCTCGCCGTACAGCGGGCGGGCCACCGGAACGGCGAACCAGAACGGGGTGAAGTCGCCCGCCGGGGCCGCGCCGCCCTGCGAAGGCTGCTGCGCCTGTGCCTGGGCCTGCTGCGCCTGCGCCGGGTCGGCCTGGGCGGGCTGGTCCTGCTGGGGGGCGCCGGGGTAGCCGTAACCCTGGCTCGGCTGGGCGCCGTACGGCTGCTGCTGCTGGGCGCCCGGGAAGCCGTAGCCCTGGCCGGGCTGCGCACCGTAGGGGGCCTGTCCGCCCTGCACGCCCTGCGCCGGGCCGGCCGGGCTGAGGAGCGGCGCCTTGAACGCGGGGATCAGCGGACCGGCGACCGTGGCGGCGGCGAGCGCGATGGTGGCCAGCAGGCCGAGGATCAGGCCGGCGCCGGCGTCGCTGACGTCGAGGATCGTCCAGAACGCGGTCCACAGCGCGAAGACGGTCAGCGCCACACCGAACTGGCCGACATCGAGCCCGGCGACCTTGCGGCCCGGCATGGCCCGCCCGAGGATCACCAGCGCCGCGCCGATGACACCGGCGAGGTAGATGCTCATCAGGAACGTCAGGGAGTCCCAGGCGTTCGAGCTGAACCGGGAGCAGTCGACGCCCTGCGGGCAGTCGTAGCCGGAGAGGTCGAGGAAAGAGGCGATGAACAGCACGACCGCTGCTCCGATCACCACGCCGTCGCCTCGAGTGAGGGATCGGATATTCACGTGAAGGTCCTTAGTCGGTCGTCTCGTCGGGGCGGTCGTCGCTGCCGCCGGTGCGGCGGGTGGGGCATGAAGCTCGGGAGCGGCTTCCCATCGTACGGATGAATCTATCGTCTGGCCGGGCGGGTTGCGCCCGAGCCCGGATCGTGAGCGGCCATCCCCCCAATATCACCGCAGAACTACCCCTTCAGGTAGCCGGTAATGCCGTCGGCCAGCCCCTGGGCCGCCTTCTGCCGCCAACTCGCGCTGGTGAGCAGGGCGGCGTCCTTCGGGTCACGCATATTGCCGCATTCGACGAACACCTTGGGCACGGTCGACAGATTCAGTCCGCCGAGATCATTACGCGTGTCCAGCCCGGTATTTCCGCCGATGTAATTGGAAGGCGCGCTTCCGGTCGTGCGGACGAAGTGTCCCGCGATCCTCGCGCCGAGATCGGCCGAACTCTTCACGATCTTCGAGGTGTCGGCCCCGCCGCCCTTCACCCGGGCGGGCAGGATCACATGGAAGCCCCGGTTGTCCACGGCTGATCCGTCGGCGTGCACCGAGACCACCGCGTCGGCCTTCGCCTCGTTCCCGATCCGGGCCCGCTCGTCGATGCACGGCCCGAACGGCCGGTCCGCGTCGTGTGTCAGGCGGACCCGGGCGCCCTTCGCCTCCAGCAGGGTGCGCAGCCGGTGGGACACGTCGAGGGTGAACCGGGCCTCCGCGTAACCGTCATCGGTGGACGTGCCGGTCGTATCGCACTCCTTGCGGCCGGTGCCGATATCGACCTGCTCGTTGATCTCCCGGGTGTGATCGCGGTTACGGGGGTTGTGCCCCGGGTCGATCACCACGGTCCGGCCGGTCAGCGGGCCCTTCGGCGGCGGTTTCGCGGAAGCGGATCCGGACGGTGGGGCCTCGGGGGATCCGGATGGCGTGGGCCGGACGGATCCGGCTGGTTCCGGCTGCCGGCCGGTCGGCGTCGGGGCCGTCCGGGACACGCCGCCGCCCGGCCGCGGCGAGGCCGCACCGGCCTCCCCGGCTTCCGGGCCGCCGCCGCATCCGGCGGCGGTCAGGCATACGGCGGCCAGCGCGGCGGCCGCGGGCAGGGGCCGGGCGCGGCGGGCGGTGGGAGGGCTGTCGTCGTACGGCACGCGGCGATGCTACCCATCCGGCTGTCCGGACGGCTCAGATCCCGGTCCCCGTGCGGCGCAGCACGCGCAGCGAGTCCGTCACCGACACCTCGGTGAACGCCCCGGAGGCCAGTGCGCGCTGATGGATCCGGTACGGGGCCTGCCCGCCGTCGGCCGGGTCGGGGAACACGTCGTGGATCGCCAGCAGCCCGCCCCCGGCGACGTGCGGGGCCCAGCCCTCGTAGTCGGCGTTCGCGTGCTCGTCGGTGTGCCCGCCGTCGATGAAGACGAGCCCGAGCGGCCCGCCCCACACGGCGGCGACCTGCGGGGACCGTCCGACGAGCGCCATCACGTGGTCCTCCAGGCCGGCCCGGCGCAGCGTGCGGCGGAACGTCGGCAGGGTGTCCATCAGTCCGACCTCCGGGTCCACCACGCTCGGGTCGTGGTACTCCCAGCCGGGCTGCTGCTCCTCGCTCCCCCGGTGGTGGTCGACGGTGAGCGCGGCCACCCCGGCGGCGCGCGCCGCGTCCGCGAGCAGGATCGCGGACCGTCCGCAGTACGTGCCCACCTCCAGCAGCGGCAGCCCGAGCGCACCGGCCTCGGTCGCGGCGGCGTACAGGGCGAGGCCCTCGTGGACCGGCATGAAGCCCTTGGCGGCCTCGAACGCGGCGAGGATCTCCGGCTCGGGTCCGGCGGCGGACGCGGAAGCGGAAACGGCGGCGGACTCGGCGGTCACGGGGGTTCCTCCAGGTGGGGCGGGGTGGCCCAGGGGCCTGTCGACGGCGACCCATCGTGCCGCACGGGCCGGCCGACGGCCTCGGCGGGGGCCATCGCGGGGGCCATCGCGGGGGCCAGGGTGGAGTCCGGAGCGGAGCCTGGGGTGAGGGCAGGGGTCCTTGCGCGCATGCAGGGTGAACGCTGCCCGGTGGCGGCCTGTTCCGGCCCGGATCCGGCTGTAACCTGACTCCCCGTCAGGCCTTCCGCCCAAGTGAAACGTGTTCTACTCTTGCGCCGTTCCAGTGGCTGCGACCGGCGGGGATTCGCATGGGCATCGGCACGGGTATCGGCATCACCGAAGAGCACCGCGCGCTGGCGCACTCCGTACGGGGGTGGCTGGCCCGCGCCGCGCCACCCGGCGAGGTGCGTGAACTCCTCGACGCGGGGAGCCCGGCCGCCCCCGGCGTACGCCCCGCCCACTGGGAGGCGCTCGCCGGGCAGGGGCTCGCCGGAGTCCATCTGCCCGAGGCGTACGGCGGTGGCGGCGGGGGCCTCCTCGACCTCGCCGTCGTCCTGGAGGAGGCCGCGTACGCCTCGCTGCCCGGCCCGTACCTCACGACCACGCTCGCCTCCGCCGTGCTCCACCGCGCGGTGGCCGCCGGGGCCGGGGCGCTGGGCGGCCCGCTCCGGGAGCTCGCCGCCGGGGACCGCACCGCCGCCGTCGCCCTCACCCCCGGCACCCTCACCGCCACCCCCGCCGAGGGCGGCCACCGGCTCGACGGCACCGTCCCGCCCGTCCTGACCGCCGGCGCGGCCGACCTGCTCCTGCTGCCCGCCGCCACACCCGACGGCGAGCGCTGGTTCCTCGTGGACGCCGGGGCCGAGGGGCTCACCGTGCGCCCGCACCGCAGCGTCGACCCGACCCGCCCCACCGCCGAGGTGCGCGCCGACGCCGTCCGCGTACCGGCGCACCGGGCCGTGCCGGTGGCCGATCCGGCGCTCGTCGGCGACCTGGCCGCCGTCCTCCTCGCCGCCGACGCCTGCGGGACCGCCGCCCGCAGCCTGGACACGGCCGTCGAACACGCCACCGTACGCGAGCAGTTCGGGCGGCCCATCGGGGCGTTCCAGGCGGTCAAGCACCTCTGCGCCGACATGCTCGTCCGCCTCGAACAGGCCCGCGCCCTCACCTGGGACGCCGCCCGCACCGCCGACGAAGCCGCCCGCGCCCCCGCTTGGGACGCCGCCGCCCGCGCCGCAGACGTGGCTGACGAGGCCGACGGCGTGGCCGGTTCCGGCGGCGAACGCGCCCGGCCCGACGGTCAGGGGCCAGGGGCGCGCGGGCTCGTCGCCGCGTTCGCCGCCGCCACCGCACCCGAGGCCGCGTACACCTGCGCCAAGGACGCCATCCAGATCCTCGGCGGCATCGGCTTCACCTGGGAGCACGACGCCCACCTCCAGCTGCGCCGGGCCGTCCTCGCCCGCCAGCTCCTCGGCGCGGCCGACCCGCACCGGCTGCGCGCCGTCCGCCTCGCCGCGACCGGAGCCCGCCGCGAACTCGCCCTGGAACTCCCCGCCGAGGCCGCCCGCCACCGCGCCGAGGCCCGCCCCCACCTCGCCGCCGCCCGGGGGCTGACACCGGCCGGGGCCCGCCGCGCCCTCGCCGCCACCGGCTACGCCGCCCCGCACCTCCCCGCCCCGTACGGGCTGGGCGCGGGCCCCGTACAACAGCTGGCGATCCAGCAGGAGCTGACGGACCAGGGCATCGCCCTCAGCGACCTGACCATCGCCACCTGGGTGGTGCCGTCCCTGATCGCGTACGGCACCGAGGAGCAGCGCGAGCGCTATCTGCCGGCCACCCTGCGCGGCGACCTCCAGTGGTGCCAGCTCTTCTCCGAACCCGACGCCGGATCCGACCTCGCCGGCCTGCGCACCCGCGCCGTACGGACCGACGAGGGGTGGCGGATCACCGGGCAGAAGGTCTGGACGAGCGCCGCCCGCACCGCCGACCACGGCATTCTGCTCGCCCGCACCGACCCGGACGCGCCCAGGCACCGCGGGCTCACCTACTTCCTGGTCGACATGAAGAGGGCCCGGGGCATCGGCATCCGCCCGCTGAAGGAGATCACCGGCGAGGCCCTCTTCAACGAGGTCCACTTCGACGACGTCCTGCTGCCCGCCGACTCCGTCGTCGGCGAGGTCGGCGGCGGCTGGCGGGTCGCCCGCAACACCCTCGGCAACGAACGCGTCCACATGGCCGACCGGATGACCTTCGACAGCGGGCTCGAAGCCCTGATCGCCCGCTCGGCCGGGCTGGACGACCCGGCCCGCAGCCGGATCGGCGCGCTCGCCGCCGAGGCCCACGCGCTCGCCTGCATCGGGCTGCGCACCACGCTCCAGCAGGTCTCCGGCCGCGAACCCGGCGCCGGAGCCTCCGTGCGCAAGCTCATCCAGACCGTCCACCAGCAGAAGGCCGCCGAACTCACCCTCGAACTCCTCGGCCCGGACGGCGCGGTGGACGAACCGGCGGCGGGGGAGCGGGCCCTCCACGGCTTCCTGATGTCCCGCTGCCTGACCATCGCGGGCGGCACCACCCAGATCCAGCTCAACGTCGTCGCCGAACGGATTCTCGGCCTCCCCCGGGACTGACCGCACAGGACAGCGGAACTGACCGCACAGGACTACTGGACTGACCACACAGGACAAGAGGGAGTCGGAAGATGAAGGCCTATATCGTCGGCGTGGGCATGACGAAGTTCGAGAAGCCCGAGACCCGCGACTGGCAGTACTGGGACATGGCCCGCGAGGCGGGCACCGCCGCACTCGACGACGCCGGAGTCCGCTACGACCAGGTCGACCAGGTCCCCGTCGGCTACTGCTTCCAGCCCTCCACCGCCGGACAACGGGCCGTCTACGAGCTGGGACTGACCGGTGTCCCCGTCTACAACGTCAACAACAACTGCGCCACCGGCTCCACCGCCCTGATGCTGGCCCGGCAGTTCGTCGAGGGCGGCGGCAGCGACTGCGTCCTCGCCCTCGGCTTCGAGAAGATGGCCCGCGGCTCGCTCGGCGGCGGCTCCCGAGGCGCCGACGACTTCGCGACCTCGCCCGTCGCCCGGCACTACGGGGTCATGGCCGCCGGCCACGGCTTCGCGATGTCCCCGCCCACCGCCCAGATCTTCGGCAACGCGGCCCGCGAGCACATGGAGCGGTACGGGACGACGCCCGCGCAGCTCGCTGCGGTCGGGGCCAAGAACCACCGGCACTCGGTGAACAATCCGTTCGCCCAGTTCCAGGACCCGTACACGGTCGAGGAGATCCTCACCGCCCGCACCGTCCACCGCCCCCTCACGAAACTCCAGTGCTCGCCCACCTCCGACGGGGCGGCGGCGGCCGTCGTCGTCTCCGAACGGTTCGCCGAGCGGCACGACCTGGGGGAGCGGGCCGTGGAGATCGCCGCCCAGGCCATGACCACCGACACCGGGGCCTCCTTCGCCTCCGGCAGCTGCATCGACGCGGTCGGCGCCCCGATGTCCCGGGCCGCCGCCCAGCAGGTCTACACGGCCTGCGGCCTCGGCCCCGACGATCTCGACGTCATCGAGCTGCACGACTGCTTCTCCGTCAACGAACTCCTCACCTACGAGGCGCTGGGCCTGTGCGGCGAGGGGGAGTCCGGCAAGCTCGTCGAGTCCGGGGCGACCACCTACGGCGGGCGGTGGGTCGTGAACCCGTCCGGCGGGCTGATCTCCAAGGGCCATCCGCTGGGCGCCACCGGCATCGCCCAGGCCGCCGAGCTGACCTGGCAGCTGCGCGGCGAGGCCGGAGCCCGCCAGGTCCCCGGCGCACGGACCGCCCTGGCCCACAACATCGGCCTCGGCGGAGCGGCGGTGGTCACGCTGCTGCGGCGCGGCTGAGACGGACGGGGCCGCCGCGAAGCCCCGGGGCGGCGGGGGCCTTTCGGTACGCGCGGTGTGCGTGCGGTACCTCGGTTACGGGGGGCGGGGGCCGGGGGTCGGGACCTGAGTCCGGGACCGGGGCCCGAGCCCGGATCCGGTACCCGGGCGGCCCGAGACCCGGATCCGGTACCCGATGTACGGGCCGGTCGCCGCCTGGGACCATGACCTTCATGCCCGACGTCTCCGCGCCCGTCTCCGCCCCGTCCGCCTCCTCCCGAATACGGCCCCGCACCTGGGCCGTCGTGCTCGCCGCCTGCACCGGCCAGTTCCTCGTCGTCCTCGACGTCTCCGTCGTCAACGTGGCGCTGCCCTCCATGCGGGCCGACCTGGGGCTGAGCGCTGGGGGGCTCCAGTGGGTCGTCAACGCGTACTCGATCGCGTTCGCCGGGTTCATGCTCCTGGGCGGGCGGGCCGCCGACATCTACGGGCGCAAGCTGATGTTCCTCGTCGGGCTCGGCGTCTTCACCGCCGCCTCCCTCGCCGGCGGCCTCGCCCAGGAGCCCTGGCAGCTCCTCGCCGCCCGTGCCGTGCAGGGCCTCGGGGCCGCCGTCCTCGCCCCCGCCACCCTCACCATCCTCACCGCGGCCGTGCCCGAAGGCCCGGCCCGGACGAAGGCGATCGGCACCTGGATGGCGGTCGGAGCGGGCGGCGGCGCGGCCGGCGGGCTCATCGGCGGGGTCCTCACCGACGCCCTCTCCTGGCGCTGGGTCCTCCTGATCAACGTGCCCATCGGCGCGCTCGTCCTGGCCGCCGCCGCCCTGCGGATCACCGAGGGCCGCGCGGGCGACCGCCGCCGCATCGACCTGCTGGGCGCGGTCCTCGTCACCGCGGGCCTCGCCGCCGTCGCGTACGGCATCGTCCAGACCGAGGCGGAGGGCTGGGCGGCCGCCGCCACCCTCGTGCCGCTGTTCTGCGGAGTCGCGCTGCTGGCCGCCTTCGTCCTGGTCGAGGCGCGCACCGCCGTGCCGCTGATCCCGCTGCGCGTGTTCTCCGTACGGGCGGTGTCCTCGGCCAACGTGTCGATGTTGCTCATGGGGTCGGCGACTTTCTCCATGTGGTACTTCATGACCGTGTACGCCCAGAACGTCCTGGGCTACACGCCGTTGCAGGCCGGTCTCGCGCTGATGCCGACCTCGGCCGCCGTCATCATCGGCTCCAAGCTGGCCCCCCGCCTCATGACGCGTACCGGGGCGAAGAGCCTCGCCGTCACCGGGGTCCTGATCACCGCCGCGGGCTTCGGCTGGCAGTCCACGATGGGCGTGGAGGGTTCCTACCTCACCGCGATCTGTCTGCCCGGCGTCCTGATGATGGCCGGGGCCGGTCTCGCCTCCACCCCGCTCGCCGCCCTCGCCACCTCCGGCACGGACGCGGGCGACGCCGGACTCGTCTCGGGCCTGGTCAACACCTCCCGCACCATGGGCGGTGCGCTGGGCCTCGCGGTGCTCTCCACGGTCGCCGCCGCACGCACCGCGGGTTCCGGGGACGCGGCCGAGGTCACCGCCGGTTACGCGCTGGCCTTCCGTACGGCGAGCGGGGTGCTGCTGGCCGGAGTGATCGTGATGCTGATCTGGCTGCCGAACCATCGCGGGCCGCGCCGTACGCCCAGCCGACCGGCGTAGCCGCACGCCCTGCCGCCCGGCGTCGGCGCACGCTCCGCCGCCCGGCGTGGCCGCTCGACGCGGCCGCAGGGATCTGACGCAACGTCAGCAGTCTTCCCAACTTCCGTGGCCTGCGTTATACATGGGCCATCGGCTAGAACGCGTTCTAGAAGGGGCGTGCCCTGCCGGTCCCCGCACGACCTCGGTGCGGCCGGCGGTGCGGACGGCCGCGCCGGGGTCTCCCCACCATCAAGGATCGTCAAGGAACACCAAGGACCATCAAGGAGCGGCTTCGTCATGCCCATTGATGCCCGGACGGCGCTGGCCGCCGAACCCCGCCGAGCCGAGATCGGCTGGGACCACAAGGACGTTCAGCTCTACCACCTGGGCCTCGGTGCGGGCAGCCCCGCCACCGACCCCGGCGAACTGCGCTACACCCTGGAGTCCCGGCTCCAGGTGCTGCCGAGCTTCGCCACCGTCGCGGGCGGGGGGACGGCCGCCTTCGGCGGTATGGGCGCGCAGGGGATCGACGTGGACCTCGCCGCCGTCCTGCACGGCGGGCAGTCCCTGCGCGTCCACCGCCCGATCCCGGTGACCGGCCGCGCCGTGCAGACCTCGAAGGTCGCCGCGGTGTACGACAAGGGCAAGGCCGCCGTCATCGTGCTGCGTACCGAGGCGGGCGACGACGACGGACCGCTGTGGACCAACGACGCCCAGATCTTCGTACGCGGCGAGGGCGGCTTCGGCGGCGAACGCGGTCCGTCCGACCGGCTCGCCCCGCCGGAGCGGGCCCCCGACCGCACGGTCGAGCGGACCGTCCGCGAGGACCAGGCGCTGCTCTACCGCCTCTCGGGGGACTGGAACCCGCTGCACGCCGACCCCGACTTCGCCGAGCTGGCCGGCTTCGACCGGCCGATCCTGCACGGACTGTGCACGTACGGCATGACCCTGAAGGCCGTCACCGACACTCTGCTGGACGGTGACGTCTCCCGTATCACCGCCTACCGCACCCGTTTCGCCGGCGTGGTCTTCCCCGGCGAGACCCTCCGCATCCGGATGTGGACCGGGGGCGGCCGCGTCCAGGTGACGGTCACCGCCGCCGAGCGGGACGACGCACCGGTGCTCGCCGACACGCTCGTCGAGCACTCCTGAACGCACACTCCTGAACGCACACCCCTGAACGTTCCAACACTCCGATGTAGATGACGATGTGAGGGGAGCCGTACCCATGCGCGCAGCCGTACTGCACGAGACAGGCCAGGAGAAGCTCGAAGTCCTCGACGACGTCGAGGCGGTGGGCTTCGGCCCCGGAAAGGTCAGGCTCCGCATCCGCGCCACCGGCCTCTGCCACTCCGACGTCTCCGCGATGAGCGGCGTCTTCCCGCAGCCCGCCCCCTTCGTCCCCGGCCACGAGGGCGCGGGCGAGGTCGTCGACGTCGGCGACGGAGTGACCGGCCTGAGCGTCGGCGACCGGGTCCTCGTCTGCTGGCTGCCCGCCTGCGGTGCCTGTCCGTCCTGCAAGCGCGGCCAGTCCCAGCTGTGCCTGGCGGGCTTCATGAACGCGGGCACCCCGAACTTCAGGCGCCCCGGCGGTGATGTCTTCGGCTTCGCGGGAACCGGCACCTTCACCGAGGAGGTCGTCGTCGGCGCGGGCGGCGCGGTGCCGATCCCCGACGACGTACCGTTCGAGATCGCCGCCCTGATCGGCTGCGGGGTCACCACCGGCCTCGGCGCGGCCATCAACACGGCGAAGGTGGAGGCCGGTTCGTCGGTCGCGGTGATCGGCTGCGGCGGCGTCGGCATCTCCGCGATCCAGGGTGCCCGGGTCCGGGGCGCGGCCCAGATCGTCGCCGTCGACCCGGTCGCCTCCCGCCGCGAGGCCGCCCTGCGCTTCGGCGCCACCGAGGCCGTCGCCCCCGACGGACTGGCCGACGCCGGACAGCGCATCACCGGCGGCGAGGGCTTCGACTACGTCTTCGAGGTCGTCGGAAAGTCCGCCACCGCCCGCACCGCCTACGAGAACACCCGGCGCGGCGGCACCCTGTGCGTCGTCGGGGCCGGGGCCATGGACGACAACTTCCAGCTCAACATGTTCGAGCTGTTCTTCGACGAGAAGCGCATCCTGCCCTCCATGTACGGCGGCGGGGACGTCCTGCGCTCCTACGAACGGACCATCGCACTCTGGCGGGCCGGCCGCATCGACCTGGAATCGATGATCACCCACCGGGTCCGGCTGGACGGAGTCAACGACGCCCTGGACCAGATGCGCACGGGCGAGTCGCTGCGTACCTGCATCGAACTCTGAACCCGGCACCCGACCAACGACGTTGAGGAATCCGATGTCACATCCCCTCCCGCTGGACGGACTGTCCGCGATCGTCACCGGCGCGGGCCGCGGCCTCGGCCGGGCCGAGGCCCTCGAACTGGCCCGCCTCGGCGCGGCCGTCGTCGTCAACGACTACGGGCAGCCCGGCCGTGACGGCTCCGGCGAGGCGTCCGCCGCCCCCGCCGAGGAGGTCGCCGCCGAGATCCGCGCGGCCGGCGGACAGGCCGTCGCCCACCTCGGCGACGTCTCCGACCACGAACAGGCCCGCACGCTCGTCGAGTTGGCCGTCACCGCCCACGGCCGGCTCGACATCCTGGTCAACAACGCGGGCATCCTGCGCGACCGGATGGTCTTCTCGATGACCGAGGAGGAATGGGACTCGGTCATCCGCGTCCACCTCAAGGGCCACTTCAACACCACGCACTTCGCCGCCGCCCACTGGCGCGCCCGCTCCAAGGCGACCGGCGGTCCGGTCTACGGGCGGATCGTCAACACCTCGTCGGAGGCGTTCCTCGCGGGCTCGGCGGGCCAGCCCAACTACGCGGCGGCCAAGGGCGGCATCGTCGGACTCACCACCTCCACCGCACTGGCTCTCGCCAAGTACGGCGTCACCGCCAACGCCATCTGCCCGCGCGCCCGGACCCGGATGACCGAGGACGTGTTCGCGGGCTTCGAGGAACCGGCGGACGGGGCCCTCGACCCGCTGGCCCCCGAGCATGTCTCCCCGCTCGTCGGCTATCTCGCCTCACCGGCGGCGGCCGGGGTCAACGGGCAGTTGCTCGTCGTCCACGGAGGCATGGTCGCCCTCGTCGAACGGCCCCGGGTGGCGGCCCGGTTCGACGCGGCGAAGGAGACCTTCACCTTCGCGGAGCTGGACCGGTTGCTCACCCCGTACTACGCGGAGCGGCCCCCGGGCGAGACCTTCGCCGCGGCCGAGGTCCTCGGCCTGAAGCGGGGGTAGCGGCGGCAGCGGGGGAGGGCCGCACGCGGTGAGGGCCCGGACCGGCTGTCCGCCGGTCCGGGCCCTCACGTCATGCTGTCGTGCGTCTGCTGCGCGGCTCAGGCCGCCCTGGACCCCTCTTCGGCCGGCCGGCGGTGGCGGCCGTGCGGCTGCACCGACGTGTTCTCCGCCGACGCACCCCCTCGGTGCTTTCCGGAACCGCCTGTTGCGCCCCCCTCGTCCGCCCCCGTCGGGCGCTGCTGGGTCGTGTCGGTTCGGGCTTCGGACATGTGGGAAGTCACCCCGTCGTGATCGCTTACCTGTGTCGCACCTGCGTGTGTCGCGAGCCCCGCCACCGCCATCCGACGCGGTCACCGTCGGCACCCGCCCGGTACGGCCGCGTAGCCCAGGCTTCCAGCTTAAGGGCTGTCCCGCTCATCCCGGCGGGCGCGCGACGACAGCTGCGGCACCTCGCCGCGCTGCCGCAGCATCCCCGGATCTCCGTATCGGAATATGCACGTACCTACCAGTACGCGAACAACGGGACGCTGCTCCTGGTGGATCGGCGCGCGGCGTCGGATGCGGGATCCACCAGGAGCGGCAGGCCGGCCCTCAGCCGGGCCGGGCGGCTCGGTGCAGAGGCGCCTGCCCCAACGGAACGGGCCTGCACACAGCAGGAGCGGTGACGGCGGCGGACGGTTGCGTTCCGCCCTCACCGCCATGCGTACAGCCGGTCGCGGGGGAGGGCTCCACGTCCTCCGGGGCGTCCAGCAGCGCCACGCCGCAGGGCGTCGCGCCGTTCGCGTACGGGAGACGCAGCACCCCGTCCCGGCTCCAGTAGCCGGCCCCCGGCACCCAGCCCAGCGGGGCCGCGAACTGGTGCAGCCGCCGGCCCGCCGGACGCCAGACGCCCACCCAGCTGCCCGCCGCCCCGTCGATCCGCAGCGCCACCGCGCAGCTCTCCGGCATCAGCATCTGACCCGGCTGTACGGCGAACGGCGTCACCGCCACGTCCGGGAGACGCAGGCACTCCGGGAACCTGACGGGCAGACAGCTCCCCAGCACCCCCCAGCCGAGCCGGTCGTGGCCCGGGGCGTCGGAGCGGAGCAGCAGCAGCCCGCTGTCGGCGTCCGCGAGCAGCAGCCGGTCGTTGCTCCCCGGCGCGATCTGGAGCAGCGGCGTCACCTCGGCCCCCCGCCCCAGGTCGACGGCGACCGCCTTGACCGGTCCGCCGCCCGGCGCCTGCCGGTCCAGCGCCAGTATCCGGCCGGACCGGTCCAGCCACACCCCACCCGAACAGCGCCCGGGAATCCGCGCGACCTCCTCGGGCCCGAACGCTCCGCCCGCCACCAGCCACAGCGACGAGTCGTGCTCGCCGGCCGACAGGGCGTACACGCACCGGCCGTCCGGTGACGGCGGCAGCAGGGTCATCCCGGCGCACTCGACCGCGCCCAGCAGGAGTTCGCCGGTCCCGGGCCCTGTCGGGTAGAGCAGCGAGAACATCTGCCGGTCCGCCACCCGCCGCCGGATCAGCACCCGCCCGTCGGCGAGCGGCGCCACCTGGGCGTCCGGCTCCTCGGGCTGGTCGAGGGGGAGGGGCACCGCGTACGGCTCCGGCCCGTCCAGCGTCCACCGCTCCGGATACCAGGCGCGCTCGCCCGGCGGGCCGGGAGCCGCGGTGAGCCGGGCGGCGTATGCCCCGTCCGCGGTGAGCGTGAAGCCGCCGGGACGCGGCGCGTCACCGGCCGACGACACGGGGCCGCGCGCGGCGCCCGACGCCTCCGGTTTCTCGTCCGGACCGGATCCGGGCAGGCCGGGAACGTCCGCCCCGGCGGACCCTCCGGGGCCGCCGAACCCTTCGATGCCGGGTTCTGCTCCGGGTTCCGCTTCAGGGTCCGCTCCGGGTTCGACTTCGGGGTCCGCCGTCGCGGCGGCCCCGGCGGATCCACCCTCGATGGCACAGGCAGTCATGGACTCGTCACCTCCGGCTACGAAAGCTAGGTTTCGCACTTCCAGCCGAACAACACGAGTCACCTCACTTCACACATAAGGGTGGCGATGTCTGGATTCTCCTGAGCTGAAAGGGGTGAGTGTGCTGTCGAAGGCGACCGTGTCTATGGTTAGGCAGCCCTAACCAAGAACCCGTGCCCCCGAGCACGTACGCGGATCAACTGGAGCAAGTGATGTCCCTTCGGCCCCGCGGTACCGCCGCAGTCGCCCTGGCCGTGGCGGCCGCTCTCTCCCTGTCGGCCTGCGGGGGCGGTGACGGTGGGGACACGGACGCGGCGAAGTCCGACGCGGGCGGCGGGAAGAAGGCCGCCGTCGCCACGGGGGGCAAGGACTTCGCGGACGCGGCGAAGAAGACGGCGGGGTACGGCACCGACGCCGGGGCCGGCGAGTTCCCCCGTACGGTCACCCACGCCATGGGCAGGACCGAGATCAAGGCCGCGCCCAAGCGCGTGGTCGTACTGGACGTCGGCGAGTTCGACAACGTGGTCTCGCTGGGCCTGAAGCCGGTCGGCTACGCCCCCAGCGAGGGCGACGCGGCCATCCCCTCGTACCTGAAGAAGGACGCGGGCGAGCCGAAGAGCGTCGGCACGATCAACAGCCTCAACCTCGAAGCCATCGCGGGCCTCCAGCCGGACCTGATCCTCGGCAGTCAGCTCCGCGCCGCGGACAAGTACGACGAGCTGTCCAAGATCGCCCCCACCGTGTTCTCCATCCGTCCGGGCTTCACCTGGAAGGAGAACTACCTCCTCAACGCCCAGGCGCTGGACCGTACGAAGCAGGCCGAGTCGGCGCTCGCCGCGTACGAGGAGAAGGCGGTCGGGCTCGGCGAGGACATCGGTCCCGACAAGCCGACCGTGTCGATGGTCCGCTACCTGCCCGACCGTCTCCGGCTCTACGCCAAGGCCTCGTTCATCGGCACGATCCTTGAGGACGTCGGCCTGCCGCGCCCCAAGAACCAGCAGATCGACGAACTCGCCGCCGAGATCAGCCCGGAGCGGATCGACGAGGCGGACGCCGACTGGATCTTCACCGGCGTCTACGGCGACGCGAAGGCCACCCAGCGGGACACCGCCCGGTCCAACCCGCTGTGGAAGAACCTGAAGGCCGTCAAGGAGGGCCGGGCCAAGGACGTCTCCGACGAGACCTGGTACCTGGGCCTCGGCGTCACCTCGGCCGGGCTGGTCCTCGACGACCTCCGCGCCGACCTGGTGAAGTAGCCGGAAGCGCGGGTGCACCGGCCGGACCTCCAGGAGCGGCGGCCGGACGTCCAGAAGTAACGATTCGTGCCGGGCCGTCGGTCCTGACGTACAGGTCCGGCGGCCAGGGGCGGCGGACCACGCCGGACAGGTAGCCTTTCTCCCGTGCCCCGTCTGTCTGAAGTCATCGCCGCCCTCGACGCCCTCTGGCCCCCCGAGCGGGCCGAGGGATGGGACGCGGTCGGGACGGTCTGCGGAGATCCGGACGCGGAGATCGACCGGGTGCTGTTCGCCGTCGATCCGGTCCATGAGATCGCCGACGAGGCCCTGGAGCTCGGCGCCCAGCTGATCGTCACCCACCACCCGCTCTATCTGCGCGGGACGACGACGGTCGCCGCCGACACCTTCAAGGGCCGGGTCGTCCACACCCTCATCAAGCACGACATCGCGCTCCACGTCGCGCACACCAACGCCGACACCGCCGACCCCGGTGTCTCCGACGCCCTGGCCGGCGCCCTCGACCTGCGGATCACCGGCCCCCTCGTGCCGGACCCCACCGACCCCGGGGGCCGGCGCGGACTCGGCCGGATCTGCGAGCTGGACCACCCCGAGACCCTGGCCGACTTCGCCGCCCGTGCCGCCGCCCGGCTCCCCGCCACCGCGCAGGGCATCCGGCTGGCCGGCGACCCGGATGCGCTCGTGCGCACCGTCGCCGTCAGCGGCGGCTCCGGCGACAGCCTCTTCGAGGCCGTGCGCGCCGCCGGAGTCGACGCCTTCCTCACTGCCGACCTGCGCCACCACCCGGCGTCCGAGGCCGTGCGGCACTCGCCGCTCGGCCTCGTCGACGCCGCGCACTGGGCCACCGAATGGCCCTGGTGCGAGCAGGCGGCCGCCCAGCTCGACGCGCTTTCCGACCGCCACGGATGGGACCTGCGGGTCCATGTCTCGAAGCAGGTCACCGACCCCTGGACCACCCACCATTCCTCTGGAGCCCCCAACTGAACGCCGCGCCCGCCGACCAGATCCGACTTCTCGACGTCCAGGCCCTCGACCTCCGTCTCGCACAGCTCTCCCACAAGCGCACCTCGCTGCCGGAGCACGCCGAGATCGAGCAGCTCAGCAGCGACCTCGCCCAGCTGCGTGACCTGCTGGTCGCCTCCACCACCGAGGAGAGCGACACCACCCGCGAGCAGACCAAGGCCGAGCAGGACGTCGACCAGGTGCGCCAGCGTGCCGTCCGCGACCAGGAGCGCCTGGACTCCGGCGCGGTCTCCTCGCCCAAGGACCTGGAGAGCCTCCAGCGCGAGATCGTCTCGCTCGCCAAGCGCCAGGGTGACCTGGAGGACGTCGTCCTGGAGATCATGGAGCGCCGCGAGGGCGCCCAGGAGCGGGTCGCCGAGCTGACCGAGCGGGTCGCCGCCGTCCAGACCAAGGTCGACGACGCCACCGCCCGCCGTGACGCCGCGACCGCCGAGCTGGACGCCGAGGCCGCCACGGTGACCAAGGACCGCCAGATCGTCGCCGAGGTCATCCCCGCCGACCTGATGAAGCTGTACGACAAGCTCCGCGCCCAGCAGGGCGGGGTCGGCGCCGCCCGCCTCTACCAGCGCCGCTGCGAGGGCTGCCGGCTGGAGCTGAACATGGCCGAGGTGGGCGATGTGCGGGCCGCGTCCCCCGACACGGTCCTGCGCTGCGAGAACTGCCACCGGATCCTGGTCCGCACCTCGGAGTCGGGCCTGTAATGAGCGTCGCCCGCCAGCTGGTGGTCGAGGCCGACGGCGGATCCCGGGGCAACCCGGGGCCCGCCGGTTACGGCGCGGTCGTCATCGACCCGGCCACCGGCGAGCCTCTCGCCGAGGCCGCCGAGTACATCGGGGTCGCGACGAACAACGTCGCCGAGTACCGGGGCCTGATCGCCGGTCTGACGGCCGCGAAGGCGTTGTTCCCGGACGTGGGGGACGCGTTGCGGGTCCACGTCCGGATGGACTCCAAGCTGGTCGTCGAGCAGATGTCGGGGCGCTGGAAGATCAAGCACCCCGACATGAAGCCGCTGGCGGCCCGCGCCGCCGCGGTCCTGCCGCCGTCCTGTGTGACGTACGAGTGGATCCCGCGCGCGCAGAACAAGCACGCGGACCGGCTCGCCAACGAGGCGATGGACGCGGGCCGCGACGGCAGGCAGTGGGAGGCGTCCGCCTCCACGGCCGCGCTCGACGCCCCGGCACGCGTGGCGAGCACCCCGCCGCCGGTCCAGGGCCCGCCCGGCGACCAGGCCGCAGGCGCCGCCAGGGCCCGTGCGGCTCTGGCGGCCGCCCGCGGCGCGGCCACCCCGGCGGCCGACACGCTCTTTCCGGTACCGGAGGCGGCCGCGCCGGACGCCACCGCCCCGGCCGCCGTGCCGGCGTCCGCCGGAGCCCCGCAGGCCGGCTGGGGTTCGGCCCCCGACCTGGGCGCGCCCGCCACGCTCATCCTGCTCCGGCACGGCGAGACCGCCCTCACGCCCGAGAAGCGGTTCTCCGGCAGCGGCGGTACCGACCCCGAGCTCTCCGCCACCGGCCGCGCCCAGGCCGAGCGGGCCGCCGGGCACTTCGCCGCCCTGGGCGCCGTCCAGGAGATCGTCAGCTCCCCGCTGCGCCGCTGCCGTGAGACCGCCGCGGCCGTCGCCGCCCGCCTCGGCCTGGACGTCCGGATCGACGAGGGCCTGCGCGAGACGGACTTCGGCGCGTGGGAGGGCCTGACCTTCGGCGAGGTGCGGGAGCGGTACGCCGACGACCTCACCGCCTGGCTGGCCTCCCCGGACACCGCCCCGACCGGCGGCGGCGAGAGCTTCGCTGAGGTCGCCGAGCGGGTCGCGGCCACCCGGGACCGGATCGTCGCCCGGTACGCGGGCCGCACGGTCCTGCTCGTCACCCATGTGACCCCGATCAAGACGCTCGTCCGGCTTGCCCTGGGGGCCCCGCCGGAGGCGCTGTTCAGGATGGAGCTGTCGGCGGCCTCGATCTCCACGGTCGCCTATTACGGGGACGGCAACGCCTCCGTACGCCTGCTCAACGACACCTCCCACCTGCGCCAGCGGGGCGGGAACAGGAGCCCGACGACCCGGTCCACGGCCTGACCGGGTCGGCACGGCTACCCGGCGAGCGCCGCCGCCCCGGCCGCCAGGCGGGCCACCCGGTCCCAGTCCTTCGCTGCCACCGCGTCGCCCGGGACCATCCAGCTGCCGCCCACGCAGCCGACGTTGGGCAGGGCGAGGTACGACGGCGCGGAGGCGAGCGTGATGCCGCCGGTCGGGCAGAACCGGGCCTGGGGGAGCGGAGCGGACAGGGCCTTGAGATAGGCCGTGCCGCCCGCCGCCTCGGCCGGGAAGAACTTCATCTCCCGCACCCCGCGCTCCAGCAGGGCCACCACCTCGGAGGTGGTCGACACGCCGGGCAGGAACGGTACGCCGGACGCCTTCATCGCCTCCAGCAGCGCGTCGGTCCACCCCGGGCTGACCAGGAACCGGGCCCCGGCGTCGACGGTGTCCCGTACGTGCCGCGGCGAGATCACCGTGCCCGCGCCGACCACCGCGCCCGGGACTTCCGCGGCCATGGCCCGGATCGACTCCAGCGCGGCGGGCGTCCGCAGCGTCACCTCGATCGCCGGGAGCCCGCCCGCCACCAGGGCCCGCGCCAGCGGCACCGCGTCGGCCGCGTCGTGCAGGACGACGACGGGGACGACGGGCGCGAGATCCAGCACGGAGGCGCCGGACGGGGCGGACGGCACGGTGGACGGCGTGGCGGACGGCACGGAGGAGGTCATGGGGCCATCCTGCGCGCGCAAGGCGACATCTGCAACGAGCGTTGCGCGATGTGCAACGCCTTCACTCCGGGCGAGGCCGGTCAGTGAATCTCGGTCACCACCACGTCCAGCGACCACGGCCGCCCGTCCCGCGCCGGCGCCTCGGCCTCCACCACGTACCCGAGGTCCCGCAACACCTCCACCAACTGCGCCGGGCCCTTCGGCCGCGCACCCGCCAGCAGCAGATCGCGCACCAGCCGGCCCTTGGTCGCCTTGTTGAAGTGGCTCACCACGGACCGCTTCTCCACCCCGCCCACCAGCTGGGAATGCAGCACCCGCACGCTCGCCGTGCGCGAGGCCACCTCACCCTTCGGCTTCCACGCCGCCGCGTACGCCGAGGACCGCAGGTCCAGGACGAGCCCGTTCCCGGCGGCCTCGGGCAGCACGGTCTCCATCGGGGTACGCCAGTACGCGCCGAGCGCGCCGAGACCGGGCAGTTTCACCCCCATCGAGCAGCGGTACGGCGGGATCCGGTCGCCGATGCGGACCGCGCCCCACAGCCCCGAGAAGACCAGCAGCGACGTGGCCGCCCGCCGCCGCGCGGCCGTCTCCAGCGAGGCCAGGTCGAGGGCGTCGTACAGCACGCCGGTGTACAGCTCCCCGGCCGGACGGGCTCCGGCGGTGCGCAGCTCGGTGTTCTTGCCGACCTCGCCCCGCAGCCCCACGCTCAGCCCCAGCACCTCACGGGCCTTCTCCTCGTCCGCCTGGCACAGCTCGACCAGCTCGTCCAGCACCGCCGCACGGGCCGGGGCGAGCCCCGGCAGCGACAACGACTCCGGCTTCAGGGACGCCCCGCGCCCCGAGGCGGCCTTTCCTTCGGAGGGCGGCAACAGCACGAGCACGGCGGTTCTCCTTCGTACGTACGGCGCAAGCGCGGACCCGGTCGGCGTGCGGGCTCTCCGGGTCCTCGGCAAGGGTACGGGGACGGGCCGGTGCTTCCCGTACGGCGAGGGGTTCGGATGCCGCTCGTCCCGGATGCCGCCCGCCCGGGTACGGCGACTGCCCTGGATGCCGCCCGCCCGGTACGGCGACCACCCCGGACGCCGCCCGTCCCGGATGCCGCCCGGCCCCTCCCGGCCTACGCTCGGTCCATGCCCCGCCGCCATCTGCGTATGACCGGTGCAGCCGACTGCTCGCTCGGGGCCGCCCTGCGGGCGCTGCGCGCCGGGCTCGACCTGCCCGGCGCCTTCCCGCCCGAGGCGCTCGCGGAGGCGGCGGAGGCGGCGCGCGCCCCGGACCTGGCGGACCACGAGGACGCCACGGACCTGCCGTTCCTCACCATCGACCCGCCCGCCTCCACGGACCTCGACCAGGCGATGTACCTGGAACGCCGCCCGCACGGCTTCCGCGTGCACTACGCCATCGCCGACGTCGCCGCGTATCTCCGGCCGGGCGGCGCGCTCGACGCCGAGGCGCACCGCCGGGCCACCACCCTCTACTTCCCCGACGACCGGATCCCCCTCCACCCCACCGTCCTCTCCGAGGGCGCCGCCAGCCTCCTCCCCGGCGAGACCCGCCCGGCCGTACTGTGGCGGATCGACCTGGACGGCGACGGGCGGGCCGTCGCCACCGGCGTACGCCGGGCCCTGGTCCGCAGCCGCGCGAAGCTCGACTACGCGGGCGTCCAGCGGCAGATCGACGCGGGCACCGCCGAAGAGCCCCTCGCCCTGCTCCGGGACATCGGACGGCTGCGCGAGGAACAGGAGCTGGCCCGGGGCGGTATCTCGCTCGACGTCCCCGAGCAGGAGATCGTCCAGCGGGACGGCTCCTACGGACTCGCCTACCGCGCCCCGCTCCCCGCCGAGGGCTGGAACGCCCAGGTCTCCCTGCTCACCGGCATGGCCGCCGCCCGCCTCATGGCCGGCACCGGCACCGGCATCCTGCGCACCCTGCCGATCGCCCCGGACGGAGCCGTCGCCCGGCTGCGGCACTCCGCCCACGCCCTGCGCGTCGACTGGCCGCACCACGTCCCGTACGCCGAGGTCGTCCGCTCCCTCGACCCGGAGAAGAGCAACCACGCGGCGTTCCTCCAGGAGTGCACCACCCTCCTGCGCGGCGCGGGCTACACCGCCTTCGACGACGGCGAACTCCCCGACCCCGCCGTGCACGCGGCGGTCGCCGACCTCTACACGCACTGCACCGCACCGCTGCGCCGCCTGGTCGACCGGTACACGTCCGAGCTCTGCCTCGCCGCGACCGCCGGGCAGGAGCCCCCCGCGTGGGTACAGGAGGCGCTCCCCGCCCTCCCGAAGGAGATGGCCGAGGGAACGCGCCGCGCCAACACCGTGGAGCGGGACTGCGTCGACCTGGTCGAGGCGGCGTTGCTGGAGGGCCGGGTGGGCGAGGTCTTCGACGCGTACGTCGTCGACGTCCAGGACCGTGATCCGGCCGTCGGCACGGTCCAGCTCCGGGACCCGGCGGTGATCGGCCGGATCGAGGGCGGCACGGCCCCGCTGCCGCTGGGGGAACGGCTGAGGGTCCGGCTCACGCGGGCAGGCCCGGGGACGGGTTCGGTGCTGTTCGCTCCGGCGTGAGCGAGGGCGTCACGAGAGCCGCGACGGCTGCCCGGGGATCGTCCGCGTTGAATCGGAGGGTACGGGCGCTCCCGCGACGGCCGAGCGGCCGCACGAACCCCACCGGCTCCGTCAGTTCCACGGTCACCGTCGTCTGGCTCCCCACCGCCAGATCGAGCGTCCCGTCCTCGTCCACCCGGACCGGCCCGCCGCCCGGGAAGCGCCGCTCGACCCGGGCGGTGGCGATGAGAGCGGCGGGCACCCGGAGGTCGAACAGGGCGCCGTAGCGCAGCCGCAGCGAACCGTCCGCCGCCACCAGATGCGGCCGCGTCACGCACGCCGCGTGCATCGCGAAGACCACGACCACGCCGTACACATCCACCACGAGCAGGATCGCGTGGACCAGCGGCCAGGGGATCACCAGGGCCAGCACCACCGTCTCCAGGACGCAGACGAAGGCGAAGGTGTACATCACCCCGGTCTGGGGCCCGGTGTACGGGACGGGCAGCGCGCCCTCCGGAATCCGGTGGCGGCGGCGCACGACCCACAGCCCGAGGCTGTGCAGGGCCCGGAACTCATGCGTCACGAGCCGCCGCACGGCCACCGGCACCAGAACGCCCACCGCCGACCGCAGGGCCTCCCGCCGTCCGGTCCCGGCCCGTCGTCGGGCCGCGTACAGCCGCCACAGCACCGAGGCGTCCAGGACGAGCACGGCCACCACCAGGGCCTCGGCCGCCGGCAGGACCGCAGTGGGTATCCGCACCCCGGCCACCACACAGAAGGCCAGCACCAGTTCGGCGGGCAGCACCGACCACGCGGCGGCCCGCGCCACCCGCAGCCCCGCCGTCCGCTCGGTCGCTGCCGTCACGGAGTCGTCCCCCGTACCCGCTCGGCCAGCGCCTCCATCACCCGGCGGACCACCTCACGCTGCGCGGGCGGGTAGTCGTCGAGCAGCACCCGCCCGACTCCCGTCGCCGACGGCTCTCCCTCGGGGATCACCGCCAGGACCTCGTCCGGTACGGCGGCCGTCAGCTCGGCCGCCAGCGGCACGATGCGCGGGTCGTCCATCCCGGCCCCGGCCAGCTCGTCGAGCCGCTCGTACAGCGCGAGTACGCCCGGGTCCTCGGCCAGCGGCCGCAGCGCCGCGAACACCCCGGCCCCGGCCCCGCCGCCCGCCGCGTCCAGCAGTGCCAGATGCTCGCGGTCCTTCGCGGCGGCCGGGGACGAGGTGGCGGGCGCGTGCTCCAGGAGCGCGGCCAGGGCGGGGGAGAGCGGCCCGTCCGAGGAGAGCGGAGCCGCCAGCAGCGCGGCCAGGACCTGCCGCCGCTCATGGATCTCCCGCTCCTGCCGCGCCAGATCGGCGTCCAGCTCCCCGAGCACCTCGGCCGGCTCCCGCCCCGCGTCGTCGGCGAGCACGTCCCGCACCTTGTCCAGGGAGAGCCCGATCTCCGTCAGCCGCCGGATGCGGGCCAGCAGCACGGCATCGCGGACGGTGTACGCGCGATAGCCGTTGGCCTGCCGGGCGGGCTCGGGCAGGAGACCGATGTGGTGGTAGTGCCGGACGGCCCGGGAAGTGACTCCCACGAGCGCGGCGATCTCTCCGATACGCATGCGACCAGTAGAAACGTTGACGCTGCGGCAAGGTCAAGCGACAGCCCCGCTGGCCCCGCCACCGCTGCTTCCGCCCCCTCCCCGCAGTCCTGTGCCACGATCGGGGGAAGGACTCCCATCTCACGGACGGCTGGTCTTCCGATGCCCCAGTCTGGCGAGCGACCGAGGAAGGAGCGTGACATGACTGCCATGGCGCACGAGCCGCTCACACAGGCAGAAGTCCTTCTGGAGGGCTTCCTGGCCCTGGACACGCCGGAAGGCTTCCGGGCGGAACTGATCGAGGGGGAGATCGTTGTGGCGCCGCCGCCGGACGGGGATCACGAGGACTACATCAACGTGGTCCTGAAGCAGGTGCTGAGGAAGTCCCGCACCGACATGGACTACTCCGGGAACAAGGGCCTGAAGCTGAGAAGTGGGGGCGCCTGCCCGAAGAACCACGCGATCCCCGACGGCACGTTCGCGCCCACGGGGCTCCGCCTCTTCCGCGGCGCCGAATCCTGGATGCCCTGTGAAGGCGTTGCCCTGGTGGTGGAGGTGACCTCCACCAAGCCGCAGGCCGACCGTGAGGCCAAGCGCCGCTGCTATGCCCGAGGCGGCATCCCGCTCTACCTGCTCATCGACCGGGACGAGAGCTCGGTGACGCTGTTCAGCGACCCGGAGAACGACGACTACCGCCAGCTCCTCACGATCCCGTACGGCAAGCCGCTCCCGCTGCCCGAGCCCTTCGCGTTCGATCTGGAGACCGGGGACTTCGGCTGAGGGACACCGGCAGGGCTTTCTGTCTGTACGGCCCGGTAGGATGGCGATCACGGCAGACGAGTCGTGCGGACGGCCGCGTGAGGATCCTCGGATCCTCCCGAGGAACGTCCGGGCTCCACAGGGCAGGGTGGTGGCTAACGGCCACCCGGGGTGACCCGCGGGACAGTGCCACAG
Source organism: Streptomyces sp. NPDC048142 (assembly GCF_043202835.1). Classification (NCBI taxonomy): domain Bacteria; kingdom Bacillati; phylum Actinomycetota; class Actinomycetes; order Kitasatosporales; family Streptomycetaceae; genus Streptomyces; species Streptomyces sp. NPDC048142. The sequence goes on along the minus strand of NZ_JBIDBC010000003.1, from coordinate 146,345 downwards.
AAAACAGACCGCCCGGGACTTCGGTCGCGGGTAAGGGTGAAACGGTGGTGTAAGAGACCACCAGCGCCTGAGGTGACTCAGGCGGCTAGGTAAACCCCACCCGGAGCAAGGTCAAGATGGGGTCGTGCCGGAAACGGGACGGCCCTGCGTGAACGTCCGAGGGCTGCTCGCCCGAGTTCACGGGTAGACCGCACGAGGCCGGCAGCAATGCCGGCCCTAGATGGATGGCCGTCTCCCCGGCCGCCGCGAGGCGACCGGGAGACAGAACCCGGCGTACAGCACGACTCGTCTGCCGCTTCCTGCAGCAACACTCTTGAGGAGTAGCTGGAGGGTGTTGCTATCTCATTTGGTCGATGAGCCCGATTGGCCTCATCGTGCTTTGAGTAGACGCCCTGTAGTTTTCGAGATCCAGGTGCCCACTGCCTGACGAAGTGGTGGATTGTTCGCGAGTGTTCCATCGTGAGCGGGCCAGTGCTCGTCGACTGCCCGCACCACCTGCTCCGCCACGGCTGCCAAATGAGCGTCAGAGGTGCCGAACTTTCGCTCCAGCGTGGCTTCAAGCCGTTCGAAGTGGGAGAGCGTCACCATGCTGAATCGCTTACTGCCACCGAACTTCATGCCCAGGTCCTCCGGCTCGTCGCCTGGGACATAGGGCACCGTGGATACCAGGTCATAAACGGGAGACAGTGAAGGTGTGCGTCCGTCGCGGTAGATCAGGGACCAGTTCTTGAGATGCGCGTCGCCGTTTCCGACAGCAACGGAGAATGCAATCCGTCGCGCAGCTTCGCGGAGAGAGGTTACGTCTTGACCTCGATATGAGATTGCTGCCACGGTTTCAAAAGTGGACAGGTATTTATCCTGCGGGTACTTGTCTCGAACTTGCGCGAAATCCTCGATGTGAATCCGGGACCGGCTTCCATCCGTAGTCCGATCGAAGCGCCGCACGGCATAGGCCCATTCCTCGGAATTCGGCCACATGCGGTCGGGTAGCCCTTCAAGCTGGTCGCGATGAAGGAGGCGTACATCGGGAACGTTGATTCCAGCTGACTTGGCGAGAGACATGATCGAAAATTCGTTGCGTGGTACGTCTGAGTGTCTGTAGTCGGGAAACTTGACCAGCCAGTCACCCAGTTCGCCGGCAGCAGGGACTGACAAGCGGTCGCCGTTACCCAGCATAGAGAACTTCAGTGCCACCCCCGCCAAAGAGAATCGCCAAGGAGAGGTGCTCGCATCCCCATTCTTCGATGAATCGCGATGATTAGAGTGCTCCTGCCACTCCCATCTGTCTTCCGGGCCCGCTGTCCGAAGTACTTGCACGGCTCCTGGAAGGTCATGTCCTACCTGCGCGAGGAGTTCCATCTCCCGATCGAGGGAGACGCCTCTGTCGTCGGCGATCCATTCGCGCAGTGGGCCCTCGGGCAAAAGGTTGGAAAACCACTTTGGCAGTCGTAGCGCTGATGCGTACGGCGCCCTGAGGTTTTCCTCGAAGCGTAGGCCGAGGACGGAACGTTGCGGATCCTCCAGGTAGTGATCATTCAACACGAAGCGCGTGTAATCACCCTTCTGGCACAGCGTTCCAACGCGCTGTCCGTGAAGCAGGACCGCGTAGTAAGTCTCGGGAAGTGTACTCATCGTGGAATTCCGTTCGCTCGCGGCGAAGGTTCAGTAACCCTCGGGGGCTGCGGGTAGGCCACCCTCTTCGAGCTCGTTGAACTCGTCGTCCAGGTCCAGTGCGTCGAGCGAGGGAGTGTCCTCGTAGTCCCACTCGGCCATGCGACCGATGAAATCACTCAACTGCTCGCGGATGCGTTCCTGCCGTTTGGTCAGAAACGCGTCGCGGTGCTCGTCCGCCAACGCGACAGTGTTCCGGTCAAGATGGTGTGAGGCCAGTACGGCTTCCCAGGTCCGGTCATCGATCTCCAAGGGTTGCACTGCGAGAGCTCCCGGAATCTCGGATACAGGGTCCGTCTCAGTGGGCAGGAAGAGCCGATTCGCGGGTGACAGTCTTGACCGTGGGTCCTTGAGACGGGGGTAGATCAGCGGGGCGGCATTCGCCGCGGTCCTGTCCTGCTTCAGCAGAGTGTCGAGGCTCTGCGCATCCAGGACCTCCCCCGTCGTGAGCGAACGGGGACGGAGGGACCACCAGGCGCTTAGGATGATTTTAGTGTTCGCTTCGTTGGTTCGGAAGCGGTCAGCGCTGGGCAGTACCGGGTTGGCGTCGGAGATGGTGGCCAGCATGGCGTGCAGCGAGCCCTCCTCGTCTCCCGGCTTGATCTTCCCGCCAAGCGTGCGGCTGAACTGTGTGAAGCTCCCTCGAAACACCATCGGGCCGACGAGCGAGAGCCTCCAATACAGTCTCCGTAGCAATCGGACGCTGTTGGGTTTCGGGTTTGGGAAATGAGCAAAGAACCGGGTGAGCGTTACGAGTAGGGCTCTGTAAGGCAGTAGGGAGATATGGGGTACCCCAGCCTCTCCGATCAGGAAGTTGACTGCCCGAACCACTGCTTCCTCCCCCTGGGAAAATGCGGTGGGCTCGTCCTCGTCAGGGAATTCCGACTGCGTACGACGGCCTTCCAGGGAGAATTCCACACGGATGTCCCGCATCGGGTCAGGTCCGCGTCGTGCAAGGACTGACGCGAGTACTGTGCCGATGTCGATGCTGCCGAAGCTGGTTCGAGCCCCGACATTGTCCGAGATCTTGGCCAGCGTGAGGCGCTCATCGGCACCTTTCTCCTCACCCGAGTATAGTGCGGAGAAGATCTCGCCGCGGTTCAGCTTGCGACCGAAGTTATTCATGCGGTCGAAGATGTCAGTCAGGACTGCCCTGTCGTCCTGACGTACGAGGTATGCGGGGACCTTGTACTGCCGTAGAGCTGTGGCGACACGCTCGGCTTCGTCGAAATGCTCGGAAGCAGTCAGCCCATCTGTCCGGAACCAAGTGAGTAGCTTCTTCAAGTCGAACAGGATAGGCAAGGCGATGTGGTGCGGCTCTCGAGACGGAGGGCTCTCGAGGAACTCCTTCGCAGCCAGGTCGTAATAAACATTGAAGGGCTTATAGGGGTGGCCGTCGGGGCTGAGTGCATTGGCCAGACTGGTCAAACGCTGCTGACCGTCCACGACCCACAGGGATTCGTCATGGGCGGGTGCCGTCAGCTGGAGCTTCCCCAGCATAAAATTTTCCGGCTGCTGCTTTCGCACCCACAGCAGGAGGTTGCCAATGGGATAACCCTTGACGATGCTGTCGAAAAGGCGCAGTACATCCTGACTCTGCCATCGGAAGTCACGCTGAAAATGAGGCACGCGGATACGTCCACCCCACGCGAGCGGGATCAGGTCTCCGAGCTCGTAAGTGGTGGCAGTGGGTTGTGCCTCGAGTCCCCCGGGGCTGGTAGTCATGTTGCCTCCAAGGAGTGCGGACCGGCTCCGGCTAGAGCGAAGTGAGGTGCGGCGATCATCTCATGGCTCGAGTCGGTCGATCGATCGGTTTTCGGACGGTGTTGCTGCGAGGGTCCGTTAGTATGAAATGTTTCATATTGCCTAGGAAACCGTCTTTGGAGTGGGTGAACCTACACCCCGCGACCGCCCGCCGACTGCTGGAACGACTTGACTGCGAGGCCCTGGACTGGGCCATCGGTGCCCTCGCTCGGCGTAGAGGCCGACTCGTTCTGCCGGCGAGCGGCAGGGGCCTCGGACCAGGCACCACCTGGTCCGAGGCCCCTTCGCGCGCCGTTTCCGTGCAGGGTCACCGATCCCGGCCGGGCGGCTCGATCGGCCAGCGGTCCGTCAGCTCCTCCGCGTACACCTGCGAGAGCGGCTGCGGGCCCACGTACTGCTGGCAGGTGCACTGTCCGGCCTCGTAGCGCAGTGGCTTCTTGTTCTCGTCCCAGGCGGTCGGCACCTCGACCTGCTCATGGCACCGGCCCTGCTTGTCGTGCTTGGCGAGATGGTGGGTGCAGCCGCACATCGGCTCCGGCGGCTTGTGCGCGGCCTCGATCGCGAGCTGCCCCTGCGTCTTCGCCTTCAGCAGTTCCAGCTTCCGCTTGTGCCGCTTGCGCAGGGCCTTGCGGGCGGTGTCCTGGGTCCAGGCGAAGCCCCCGACCCAGAAAAAGATGAGAATCCACCAGAACCAGCTCATCGCGACTTTCTCCCCCTGTGTTTCCCGGCGTGTCCCCGGCCCTCTCGCCGCACCGGTATTTCACCTGCGCGCCGATCCCTTCGCATGGTCTGCTGCCCTCGGCCATTGTTCCCCACCCGTACGTGCGGGGACGTACCGGCCCTGAGATGTGGAGTGATGCGGGTGGCGGACAACAGGCACGTGAGCGGACGTACGGCCTCGGACGCGGTACGGGTCGCGGTAGGGGATGCGGCCCCGGATGTGGCACCGGACGAGGTGCGGGACGCAGCGCCGGCCGCGGTACCGGCCGCGGTGGGGATACGCCTGGCGACGGCCCGGGACGCGGAGGCGGTCACCGGCCTCTTCCTGGCCTCCCGGGCCGCCGCCATGCCGTATCTGCCCCGGGTCCACAGCGACGAGGACACCCTCGCGTGGATCACCCATGTCGTGCTTCCCACCAGCACCGCGGTCTGGGTGGCCGAGGAGGCCGGGGAGGGCGGGGAACTGCTCGGGTTCGCCGTGCTCGCGGGGGACGACGAGCTCGATCATCTCTACCTGCGGCCCGACGTACTGCGGCGCGGGATCGGCAGCCGGCTGCTGGCGGAGGTGCGCGGTGCGGCGAAGGGGCCCTGAACCTGTACGTGTTCCAGCGCAACGCCGCCGCCCGCGCCTTCTACGAGCGGCACGGGTTCACCGCCGTCGCGTTCGACGACGGCACCCGCAACGAGGAGAACGAGCCGGACGTGCTCTACCGCTGGGCCCCCTGAGGCAGTCGGAGGCGGGTCAGATGACCGGGGGGCGGCCCAGCCGGGTCATCTGCCACACCGTGGACCAGCGCATCGGGCGGCGCTCGCCGCACGGCGTGCGGACGCCCTCCGCGAAGCCGCCCGCCCAGGCGCGCAGCCCCTTCGCGTCGCGGGTGCGGGCCAGGGTGAGCAGGGTCCAGGTGCCGAGGTAGGCGGGGACCAGGGGGAGGGGCAGGTTGCGGCGGGCGAGCCAGACGCGGTTCCGGGCCGTCATCCGGTAGTAGACCGCGTGCCGGGCCGGGGACGTCTTCGGGTGCTGGAGCAGCAGCTCGGGTTCGTACAGCACCTTCCAGCCCGCGTCGAGCGCGCGCCAGGCGAGGTCGGTCTCCTCGTGGGTGAAGAAGAACTCCGCGGGCCACGGGCCGGTCTGCTCCAGCATGTTCATGGAGAACGCGTGGCCGCCGCCGAGGAAGGCGGTGACCGCGCCGCCGCGCATCGGGTCGCCGGCGCGCAGACGCGGCACGTGGCGGCGCTGGGTCTCGCCGTGTTCGTCGGCGATCCGGAAGCCGACGATGCCGAGCCGGTCGTCGGCCGCGAAGTGGTCCCGTACCCGGCGGAAGACGTCCTTGTCGACCAGCAGCCCGTCGTCGTCCAGCTCGATCACCACGTCCACGTCGCCGATCTCGGCGAGCCTGCGCAGACCGGCGTTCCGGCCGCCCGGACAGCCGAGGTTCTCCGGCAGCTCGATGGTGGTCACCCCGCCGTCGAGGTCCTCCAGGCCGGGGAACGCGGTGAAGTCCGGGAGTGCCGTGCCGTTCCCGATGATCACGAGCCGGGTGGGCCGGACGTCCTGCATGGCGACCGACGCCAGCAGCGCCTCGACCGCCTGCGGGCGGTCCCCCATGGTCACGATGGATACGCCGATGCGTGGTGCGGACAAGATCGGTACTCCTGGGGCTCGGCTGCCGGTCGGCCGCCGGTCGGCCGCGGTGCCCGCGATCGTAACGCCTCGCTGTTCAGTTCATGGCCGCCGCCCGGTCATCTGCGGGCCCGACGGTGTTCAGCAACGCGTACACGGCCATGTCCCCCCGCCGGCCGCCCACCTGCTGCCGGGCGGCGCGGGGGCCGGGCGGCGCGGGGGCCGGGGCTCAGGGCCGGGCCGGTCCCGCCCGGCTCACCCCTCCGCCGCTGCCGTCCGTTCCCGTTCCGCCAGGAAGTACCCGGCGAGCAGGGCGCCGGCCAGGACCAGGGCGGAGTTCACGAGGATGGCGGTGGAGACGCCGGACAGTACCGACTCCGGCCCCGTCACGGCCCCCGTCCGGGCGGTGACGACCGCGCTCATCACCGGGATGCCGAGGGCGATGCCGACCTGCTGGGTCATCGTCGCCAGCCCGGTGGCCCGCCCCTGCTCCTCGTCGGGCAGGCCCGAGGTGGCCGTGACCATGAAGCCGACGATCATCAGCATGTTGCCCGCACCGCCGACGAAGGTGGCCGTCAGCAGGAGCCAGATCCAGGAACCGGACGTGCCGAGCGCCACGAGGGAGAGCGTGGCGACGGCCTGGACGGCCCCGCCCAGCACGATGGCGCGCCGGCTGCCGAACCGGCCCACCGCCCGCCCGCCGAGCAGCCCGCCGACGACCGTGCCGATGCCCAGCACGCCGAACGCGAGGCCGGTGGCCAGTGCGGAGTAGCCGAGGACCTCCTGGAGGTACAGGGTGAGCAGGAACACCAGCGAGGTCTCGGTGACGAAGGCGATCAGCCCGGCGGCATTGCCCCAGACGACACTCCGCCGCTTCAGGATGTGCATCGGGACGAGCGGGGCGGCGGCCCGCTGCTCGATGCGGACGAACGCGGTGAGCAGGACGGCGCCGGCGGCCAGGGAGGCCAGCGTGGTGGGGGCGGTCCAGCCGGTCTCGCCGGCCTGCGTGAGTCCGAGGACGAGCAGCAGCAGCCCGCCGGTGACGGTGACCGCGCCGGGCACGTCCAGCCGGGGCCGCCGCGCCGGCCGGGAATCGGTGATCACCGACGGGGCCAGGATCACGACCAGGGCCGCGACCGGTACGTTGATGAAGAAGGCCCAGCGCCAGGAGAGCAGGTCCGTCAGGAGGCCGCCGAGGATCGCTCCGGCGGTGAAACCGGCCGACATCAGGGCCCCGTTGAGCCCCAGTGCCCGATCGCGCAGCGGCCCCTCCTCGAACGCGGTGGTCAGCAGCGCGAGTCCGGCTGGGGTGACGGCCGCGGTGGCCAGGCCCTGGAGCACACGGGCGACGAGGAGGACCTCGGGCGAGGTGGCGAGGCCGCCGAGCGCGGAGGAGAGGCCGAGGAGGACCATGCCGCCGATGAACAGGTTCTTGCGGCCGACGAGGTCGGCGACGCGTCCGAGGAGCAGCGTGAATCCGGCGGCGGCGAGCGCGAAGGACGTGGCGATCCACTGGAGGTGGGCGAGGGAGAAGCCGAGTCCTTCGCCGACGACGGGCAGGGCCACGTTCAGGATCGAGAAGTCCACCGCGATCATGAACTGGGAGCCGAGCAGCAGTGCCAGCACGAGCCTCTGGCGTCTCGTCATGCGGGGGCCGGCGGCGCGGGGGACGGCCGTCGTTCCGGTGGACGGGGGAGCGGTACGGGGCATGGCAAGGGCGCCTTCCTGAGCACGGAACGGCTTAATGGTTCTGTTGTTCCGTTAAGGTGGCGTCACCGTAACAGGGGGAGCGTTGTTAATGGAACTGGAGGCCCGTTATGACTTCTGAAGGTGCCGACGCCGACGGTGGGGAACCGGGCACCGTGCGCCCCGGCGGCCGCACCGCACGGGTGCGCGAGGCGGTGCTGCGTGCGACCGGGGACGCGCTGGTCGAGCACGGCTTCGACGGGCTCGACCTGGCCGGCGTCGCCCGGCGGGCCGAGGTCGGCAAGACGACCGTCTACCGGCGCTGGTCCGCTCCCGCCGGACTGGTGGCCGATCTGCTCTCGGACATGGCGGAGCAGTCGCTGCCGCGTACGGACACCGGATCGCTGGCCGGGGACCTCAGAGCCAACGCCCGCCTCGTGGTCCGCACGCTGACCGACCCCCGGCAGGGGCCCCTCTTCGTGTCCGTCATCGCCGCCGCCACCTGCGACCCCCGGACCGCCGATGCCCTGCACCGCTTCTACGCGGTGCGGATCGGGGAGTGGTCCGGCTGCGTCGAGGCGGCGGTCGAACGCGGCGAACTGCCCGCCGGCACGGACCCGGGCGAGGTGATCGCGGCGGTGTCGGCGCCCCTGTACTACCGGCTGCTGGCCAGTGGCGCGCCGCTGGACGAGGAAGCGGCCGACCGGGCCGCGGCCGCCGCGGCCGCCGCGGCGCGGGCCGGTGTGTTCGTACGGTGAGAGGTGTGGGAGCGCTTGACGGTGACCGGCTTCGTGTGGCCCGGGGCCAGGTCGATAAAGTGCCGGAATGATATTCGGTAAAGCCGGGTTCGGGGGTGCCGTCGCCGACTTCGAAGCCGCGGTGACGGCGCGGGACACCAAACGGACCGGTAAGGCGTTCATCCGGTTGCAGGAGACCTTCGGGCAGGCCAAAGAGCCGGAGCTGCTGGACGGCGGGCCGCGGCTCGCCGCCGTGCTGGAGCAGGTGCCGCCCGGCCCCCGTGCTGTCGTCGCCGTGCTCGTCGGGGCCTGCGTCGAGCGCGGTGCGGACGCCGAGCGCTGCGCCCCGGGGGTGCTGGCCGGGCTGCGGTGGGCCCTGGAACACGCTCTGGTGTTCTCCGACGCGTGGGCCTCGACCGGTGGCGGCGCGTTTCCCGCCCCGGACGGCGGCGAGCCGGGCCCGGAGCTCGTCGAGCGGGCCGGTCTCGAGGCGGCCGTCGGCTGGTGGACGCTTCCCCAGTGGGAGATGGCCGCCGTCGCGATGCTGAACCATCCCGGCGTGCGGCGGGCGGCCGGCCCGCTGGGCGAGGCGCTGCGGCTGCTCGGCGCGGTGGAGCGGGCCTCCGGCCTGGAGCTGAAGTCCCTCGCCTACGCCCTCCTGGTGCTGGACGACGAACCGCTCGTCGCCCTCCACCGGACGAGCGGCACCGGCTACCTCCTGCGGTTCTCCGGCATCGGGGACAACTTCCAGCTGCACACCCTGCTCGCCGACGCGCTCATAGGCGGCGGCCATGTGGAGGGCCGCGCGCCGTCGGCGCAGGAAGTGGCCGTCTGCCGGGAGACCCCCGGGCAGGTGGACACCGCGGGCTCCTTCGACCTGGTGGCCCCGGACGGCGAAGTGATCTGGAACGAGGGCACACCGGCCGACATTCCCGTCGTCGACGGTGTCCGGCTGCTGGTCCTGGACGAGCCGTCCTGCCGGCGGTCCTGGCCCGCGGGCCGCTTCTTTCCCGGCATGCGCGGCGACGTCCTGCTGGAGCGTGCCCTCGATCCGGAGGAGACGGAACGCTGGTACGCCCACGTCTCCCCGGCCAAGGACGCCACCGGCTGAACCTAGGCCCTTCCCGTACGTCGGCGGCTGAACCCCGGCCCTTCCCCGTACGCCAGCGGCTGAACCCCGGCCCTCCCCGTACGCCGGCGGATCCTGGCGGTCCCCAGTCGCCCCCGGCGGTCCCCAGCCGACGCCGGGCTGCCTTCAGCCGACGCCGGGCGGTCCTCAGCCGATCCGGGCGCCCGTTCCGCTGACCCGGACCCGGGCGTCGCCCGCGCGCAGTTCGACGGTGAGGGTGCCGGGGCGGCCCATGTCCGCCCCCTGCCGCAGGGTCAGCACGGCCGCCTCCGGTACGAGCCCCAGCTCCCGTGCGTACGCGCCGAAGGCCGCCGCCGCCGCGCCCGTCGCCGGGTCCTCGACGACCCCGCCCACCGGGAACGGGTCGCGGACGTGGAAGAGCTCAGGCCCCTCGCGCCACACCAGTTGCAGGGTGGTCAGGTCCAGCCGGTGCATCAGCGCTTCGAGCCGGGCGAAGTCGTAGTCCAGGTCCGCCAGCCGCTCCCGGGTGGCGGCGGCCAGCACCAGGTGCCGGGCACCCGCGTAGGCGATCCGGGGCGGCAGGGCCGGGTCGAGATCGGCGGCCGCCCAGTCCAGGGCCGCCAGCGCCTCCGCCAGGTCGGCCGCGGCGGTCTCCTCGACCTTCGGTGCCACGCTGGTCAGGGTGGCGCGGAGTTCGCCGCCCTCCCGTACGACGGTGACCGGCACCTGGCCCGCGAGTGTGGCGAACTCCAGCTCGCCCGGCCCGTCGCGCTCCGCCAGGGCGAGCGCCGTGGCGACCGTGGCGTGGCCGCAGAAGGGCACCTCGGCCTTCGGGCTGAAGTAGCGGATCGTGTACGCGCCTTCGCCGGTCCGCTCCGTCAGGAACGCCGACTCGCTGTAGCCCAGCTCCGCCGCGATGGCGAGCATCCGCTCCTCGTCCAGCCCGGCGGCGTCCAGGACGACTCCGGCGGGGTTGCCGCCCTCGGGGTCGGCGGAGAAGGCGGTGTAGCGCAGGACTTCGGGCCTCTGATCAGGTGTCATGCAGCAGTCAACCGTGCCGCCGCTCCCGTCATTCCCCGCCCCCACCGGGGCCCCGGCAGCATCAGGCTGCTGCTGCGGCCCGGACTGCGGCAGCCCCTCCCGCGTGCGGTGGGCCGACCGGAGACCGAAGAGGTGGTCGCGCGTGGTGCCAAGCCCCGTCCGATGCCGCGCGGTGTGTCAGCCCCGTCCGACGTACGGCATGTTCGTCGCCAGGACCGTGGCGAACTGGACGTTCGCCTCCAGCGGCAGTTCCGCCATGTGCAGCACCGTCCGCGCCACATCGGCCGCCGCCATCACCGGCTCCACCGCCAGCTCCCCGTTGGCCTGGAGGATGCCGGTCCGCATCCGCTCGGTCATCTCCGTCGCCGCGTTGCCGATGTCGATCTGCCCGCAGGCGATCCGGTAGGGGCGGCCGTCCAGCGACAGTGACTTCGTCAGCCCGGTGATCGCGTGCTTGGTCGCGGTGTACGCGATCGAGTGCGGGCGCGGCGCGTGGGCGGAGACCGAGCCGTTGTTGATGATCCGGCCGCCCTGCGGGTCCTGCTCCTTCATCAGCCGGTACGCCGCCTGCCCGCACAGGAACGCGCCCGTCAGGTTCACGTCCACGACCGCCCGCCAGTCCTCGGCGGCCAGGTCCTCCAGAGGTACGCCGCCGGGGCCGAACGTGCCCGCGTTGTTGAACAGCAGGTCCAGCCGTCCGAACCGCTCCCGTACGGCCGAGAAGAGCGCGCCGACCTCGTCGGCGTCGGTCACGTCCGTGGTGACGCACAGCGCCTCGGTGTCCCCGGCGGCGGCCGCCGTCTCCGCGAGCGGCTCGGCCCGCCGGCCCGCGAGCGCGAGCGACCAGCCCGCGCTCGCGAGGGCGAGCGCGACGGCCCGCCCGATCCCCGATCCCGCACCCGTGACGACAGCGACCTTCCGGCCGGTCTGCCGGGTCTGCCCGGTGTCCTGGGCCTGCCCGGTCTGCTGGGTCTGCTGCGTCTCCTGGGTCTGCTCAGTGTTCATGGCCCGGCAGCGTACGGGACGGACCGGTGCACGGGGCACGCGGTGCTCATCGATCCGCCATGCGGATGTTGTGCACGCGACAACGGTGCGTCGTCACGGGCGGCTGCCATGAAGACCGACAGTATCCGGGCCGAGGAGGGGCATATGACACCCGCACGGACCATCATGACGCCCGATCAGAGCACCCGAGCCGCCGAACTCCGCACCGCCGCACGGTTACTCGAGCCGGGGGTGGGGCGCAGGCGCTTCCTGACCGCCACCGGAGCCGCCGCCGCGCTCGCCTTCGCGGTGAACCTGCCCGCAGCCGGCACGGCGAGCGCCGCCGAACTCGACTCCCGCCGGATCGCCGAGGACCCCTTCACCCTCGGCGTCGCCTCCGGCGACCCGCACCCGACGTCCGTCCTGATCTGGACCCGGCTCGCCCCCCGCCCCTACGAGCCGGGCGGCGGACTGCCGCGCGGCCGGGTCGCGGTGCGCTGGGAGGTGGCCCGCGACGAGCGCTTCCGTCGTATCGAGCGGCGCGGACGGGTCACCGCCCACCCCGAGTTCGCCCACAGCGTCCGCGCCGAGGTCCAGGGCCTCGACTCCGGCCGGGTCTACTACTACCGCTTCCGCGCCGGCAGCTGGACCAGCCCGGCCGGCCGCACCCGCACCGCCCCCGCCGCCGGGGCCCGCAACGCCTCCCTGACCCTGGCCGCCGTCTCCTGCCAGGCGTACCACCACGGGTACTTCACCGCCCACCGCCACCTCGCCGCCGAGGACGTCGACGTCGTGTTCCACCTCGGCGACTACCTCTACGAGTACGCCGTCAACGCCACCGGCGGCGCGCGCGACCACACCGACCGCCGGCTCCCCGAGCACTACAACCGCGAGACGGTCACCCTGGAGGACTACCGGCTGCGCTACGCCCTCTACAAGTCCGACCCGGACCTGCGCGCCGCCCATGCCGCCCACCCCTTCGTCGTCACCTGGGACGACCACGAGACCGAGAACAACTACGCGGGCGGCATCCCCGAGAACGACGTCACCCCCGAGGAGTTCCTGCTGCGCCGGGCCGCCGCGTACCGCGCGTACTGGGAGAACCAGCCGCTGCGCACCCCGCAGCGCCCCACCGGACCCGACATGCGGCTCTACCGCCGCCTGAAGTTCGGGCGGCTCGCCCGGTTCGACATCCTCGACACCCGCCAGTACCGCAGCGACCAGGCGTACGGCGACGGCTGGCGCACCCCGGGACCCGAGTCCGAGGACCCCGCGCGCACCATGACCGGGGCCGCCCAGGAACGCTGGCTGATCGACGGCTGGCGCGCGTCGGACGCCACCTGGAACGTCGTCCCGCAGCAGGTCACCTTCGCCCAGCGGCGCAACGTGCCCACCGACGCCTACAAGCTCTCCATGGACTCCTGGGACGGCTACCCCGCCTCCCGGCAGCGGGTGCTGGACGGGGCCGGGGCCGCCGGGGTGGACAACCTGATGGTCCTCACCGGCGACGTCCACGTCTCCTACGCCTTCGACCTGAAGAAGGACTTCGACGACCCCGCCTCGCGCACCCTCGGCACGGAGATCGTCACCACCTCCATCAGCAGCGGCAAGGACGGCGCGGACCGGCCCGCCAACTGGGAGAACCTGACCCGCGCCAACCCGCACCTGAAGCACTACAACGGGCGGCGCGGCTACACGCTCGTCACCCTCGGTACGAAGGAGGCCCGCGTCGACTTCCGTACGGTGGCGGCCGTCACGACCCCCGGAGCGCCGCTCGCCACCGCCGCCTCCTTCGTCACCGAGGCGGGGAACCCGGGGCTCACACCCGCGTAGAGCCGCACGCCCGCGTCAGCGGGTTCAGCGGTCCGCCGGGTAGCGGACGCCGATGCGGTCCCGTACCGCGTCGAGCGTCCGCATCACCGCCAGCGAACCCTCCAGCGGGACGAGCGGGGACTCCCGCTCGCCCGCCCGCACCGCGCGCATCACCTCGGCGGCCTCGAACTGGAGGCCCGAGAGCCCCTGCGGGCCAGGACCCGACGTGATCGTCTCCGGCTCCCTGCCCGTCCGCCGCAGGACGAAGTGGTCCGGGTGGAAGAAGTCGCGCGGGATGTCGATCCGCCCGGCCGTGCCGATCACGGTGGCCGCCGTCGGGTGGTCGCCGACGATGGAGCAGGACAGCAGCGCGTTCGCACCGGAGTCCCAGCCGAGCAGCATCCCCGTGTTCAGGTCGACGCCCTCCGGGGACAGCAGCGCGTCCGCCCGCACCCGGTCCGGCTCGCCCAGCAGCAGATGTGCGAACGACACCGGGTAGACCCCGAGGTCCAGCAGCGCCCCGCCGCCCAGGGCCGGATCGCGCAGCCGGTGCCCCGGAGCGAAGTCGCCCGCGAAGCCGAAGTCCGCCTGTACGGTACGGATCTCGCCGATCGCCCCGTCCCGGACCAGCTCGGTCAGCCGGCGGACCACCGGGTTGAGATAGGTCCACATGGCCTCCATCAGGAACAGGCCGCGCTCCCGGGCCAGCGCCACCAGCTCCTTCGCCTCCCGGCTGTTGAGCGTGAACGCCTTCTCGCACAGCACGTGCTTTCCGGCCCTCAGCGCCAGCCCGGCCGCCGCATGGTGCGCCGAGTGCGGGGTGGCCACGTACACCACGTCCACCGTGTCGTCGGCGACCAGCTCCGCCCAGCTGCCGTAGGCCCGCCCGATCCCGTGCCGGTCTGCGAAGTCCCGCGCCGAGGCCTCCGTGCGCGAGGCCACCGCCACCACCTCGGCGTCGGGGAGTCTCTGTACGTCCGCCGTGAAGGTCGCGGCTATGCCGCCCGTCGCCAGAACACCCCAGCGCACCGTCCCACCCATGCCCGCCACCCCAGCCCACCCGAAAAGGTATCGACCACTCCGGCCGAGCTGAGAGCATAGATGCGGATTCAACGATGTGGAGAAGAGAATGCCGGACAGCGGTGGCAGCCGGGCCCAGCGAGCGCACATACCCACCTCCGGGACCGGTCCCGGAGCCGACGACGCACCGGCTGTCCCGCACGGGGACGCGGGTCCTCTCTCCGCCGACCCGCACGGGGACGCGGCTGCCCTCTCCGCCGTCCCGCACGGGGACACGGCTACCCCTTCGGCCGGCCCGTACGGGGACGCGGACGCTCTCTCCGCCGACCCGGCCGCCGCGCGGGGCACCGCCCCCGCCGGCCTCCCCGGCCCGGCGGCGAAGGCGGCCCGGCGCACCGGGCTCCTGGTCACCCTGGTCCTCGGCGGACTCACCGCACTGCCGCCGCTGTCCATGGACATGTACCTCCCGGCGCTCCCGGCGGTCACCGACTCCCTGAGCGCCCCCGCCGCCACCATCCAGCTCACCCTGACCGCGTGCCTGGCCGGAATGGCGCTCGGCCAGCTCGTCGTCGGACCGATGAGCGACCGCTGGGGCCGCCGCAAGCCGCTGCTCCTCGGCATGGTCGTCTACGTCCTCGCCACCGCGATCTGCGCCCTGGCCCCCACCGCCGAACTCCTCATCGGCTTCCGCCTCCTCCAGGGGCTCGCGGGCGCGGCCGGCATCGTCATCGCGCGGGCCGTGGTGCGCGACCTCTACGACGGCGTGGAGATGGCCCGGTTCTTCTCCACACTGATGCTGATCTCCGGCGCCGCCCCGATCATCGCGCCGCTGATCGGCGGACAGGTCCTGCGGGTCACCGACTGGCGCGGCATCTTCGTCGTCCTGACCGGTGTGGGCATCGTGCTCACCCTCGTCGTGGGCAAGTGGCTGCACGAGACGCTGCCGCCCGCCGACCGCCACACCGGCGGGGTCACCGAGGCCCTGCGCACCATGCGCGGGCTGCTCGCCGACCGGGTCTTCACCGGTTACATGATCGCGGGCGGCCTCGCCTTCGCCGTCCTGTTCGCGTACATCGCCGCCTCCCCGTTCGTCATGCAGGAGATCTACGGGGCCTCGCCCCAGACCTTCAGCCTGCTCTTCGGGCTCAACTCGGTCGGTCTGATCGTCGTCGGGCAGATCAACGGCAAGCTGCTCGTGGGCCGGTTCCGCCTCGACAAGGTGCTCGGCTTCGGCCTCGCGGTGATCGTGCTGGCCGCCGTCGCGCTGCTGCTCATGACGACCGGCGTCTTCGGCGAGGTCGGCCTCGTGCCGGTCGCGGCCGGGCTCTTCGTGCTGATGTCGGCGATGGGTCTCGCGATGCCGAACACCAACGCCCAGGCCCTGATGCGGACCAAGCACGCGGCGGGCTCCGCCTCCGCGCTGCTCGGCACGTCCTCGTTCCTCATCGGCGCGATCGCCTCCCCGCTGGTCGGCATCGCGGGGGAGGACACGGCCGTCCCGATGGCCCTCGTCCAGGTGGTCTGCGCGGTGGCGGCGGTGGCCTGCTTCCTGCTCCTGTGCCGCCCCTGGCAGCGTACGGGGCGCGAGGACGGCGGCCTCTGAGCGAAGGCCCGCGCACGGCGGACGCGACAGGCGGGTATCAGCGGCAGCGGGCACAGCCTCAGCAGGTGCGGTCTCAGTCGGTACGGCCTCAGCCGGACCGGCCGCCCGGCCGCCGCGGATTCAGCCGGTGCGCGGGTAGCCGATCAGGTGCGTGCGGTCCTGCCGGTCGGTCCAGCGGAACACCCCGACCCCCGTCGTCTCCGTCCCCGGCAGCCGCGCGTTGCGCGACAGCCGCTCGGTGCTCCAGGTGGCGAAGTCCATCGAGACCGGGAGCCCGCCGCCGGACAGCGCCTCCGAGGCGTCACGCGCGTTCTCGGCCCCGTACGCGATGCCGTCGTCCGTGACCGTGGCGAGCGTCAGACGAGCGGCGCCGCCCTCGTCCTCGAAGCAGCGGCCCTTCTTCGCCTCCAGGTCGAAGGCCAGGTTTCCGGCGATCAGGTAGTCGCCCGAGGGGGAGAGGACCGCCTGCGGGTAGCGCCCCGGCTTTATGGCGGGCCGGTGGCACTCCACCGAGGCGAGCACCTCGCCGGTCGCCGCGTCGTGCACCGCCCACAGCTCGTGGGTCGCCGCCCGCCCGGTCTTCTTCGCGGGCGCCCACTTCGCCAGCACCTGGTCCGCGGTCATCGTCGTCACCACACCGCTGCCCTGGTCGGTGCCCCGGGGCGCGACCTCGCGGCTGAACCAGCCGCCGCGCACCCAGAACTCGCGTGCCCCGCCCAGCAGCAGACCTTCGGCGGTCTGACCGTGCACCTCGGTGAGCTGCTTGCAGGCCGGGCAGCCCTCGGGGTACTTCAGCCGGTCCGCGCCGAGTTCGGACACCTCCCCGGTGACCGGGTCGACCAGGGTGCTGTTCGCCTTCGCGTCGCTGATCACGATGTCCGGTCCGGTCGTACGGACGTCCGGGGCTCCGGACCACGGCACCTCGACGCGCTGCCGGTTCCCGTTCGTGACGTCGTACAGATCGAGCGAGATGAAGGTGCTCGCCGGTGACAGCCCGTCGCCGGCCTTCCCGTAGGACCAGGTCACGAAGAACTGCCGGTCGCCCTTGGCCACCGTGGCGAGCTTGGGGTAGTGCGCCGGATCCAGCGGCCGCCAGACCTGACCCCGCCAGCCCGGCTCGCCGGTGGCCGTGTCGACGGTGCGCAGCCGGTAGCGGCTCCCGTCGGCCCGCTCCAGATAGGCCAGCAGGCCCGTCGCATGGGAGACGGCGATGTCGGGGGAGGAGCCGATGATCTCCCAGCCCCGGTCCGTCCGGTACTGCGGCGGAACGGTCAGCCGGGTCGACGGACCCGCGCTCGGCGGCACCGGCTTCGGCGTCCCGGTGGCCGCGCCGTTCTTCCCGCCGCCGTCGCCGTCGTCGGGACCGCCGCCGCAGGTGGCCAGGAGCAGGAGCAGGGCGAGGAGGACCACCCCGCCGACCAGGGTCAGCCGCACGATCTTCTGTCTCATGGCTCCCCCGCTGGACCATCCTGGTCTCGTGCCCGTCCGCGCGCGGGCCAGCGTAGCAACAGGCTTCCGGCGGCGTGGAGTTCGCGGGACTCCCGTTCCGTACCGGTTACGCGGAGCCCCTGTGCGGGCCCCGGCCCGCCGCCCGCGCCGCCCGCACGGTCCCCCCGTGCCCCCGCCGGCCCGGGTGAAGCGGAATGCGTCCCGCCGGGTCGCCTCCGCCTACAATTCGGCGGTGAACGTCACCCTCCCCACCGCACAGTCCCTGCGCACGGCGCTGGCCGGACTGCTCGACGGACTGCCGCCCAAGCAGGCCGTGCAGGCCGTCGACCGGCTGATCGCCAGCTACCGCGGGGAGACCCCGACGAACGCCCCGATCCTGCGGGACCGCTCCGACGTCGTCGCGTACGCCGCGTACCGGATGCCCGCCACCTTCGAAGCCGTACGCTCCGCCCTCGACGCCCTCGTCGAGGCCGCGCCCGACTGGACGCCCGCCACCCACACCGACGTCGGGGGCGGCACGGGGGCGGCGAGCTGGGCGGTGGCCGGGGCCTGGGAGGGCCCGGCGACGACCGTCCTGGACTGGGCCGAACCGGCGCTCGCGCTCGGCCGCGAACTGGCCGAGGCGTCCGGGGTGCCCTCGCTGCGCGACGCCCGCTGGGAGCGGGCCCGGATCGGTGCGGCGTTGGAGCTGGCCCCGGTGGACCTGGTCACCGTCAGCTACGTACTCAAGGAGCTGACGGCCGGGGCCAGGACCGAACTGGTCGACGCGGCGGCGGCGGCCGGGCAGGCGGTGGTGATCGTGGAGCCCGGCACCCCCGACGGATACGCCCGGATCATCGAGGCCCGCGACCGGCTGACCGCCGCCGGGCTGCGCATCGCGGCCCCCTGCCCGCACAGCGACGCCTGCCCGATCGTGCCCGGGGCGGACTGGTGCCACTTCTCGGCCCGGGTCAGCCGCTCCTCGCTGCACCGGCAGGTCAAGGGCGGCTCGCTGAGCCACGAGGACGAGAAGTTCAGTTACGTCGTCGCCACCCGCTTCCCCGCCGCCCCCACGGCCGCCCGGGTCACCCGCAGGCCGCAGATCCGCAAGGGCCAGGTGCTGCTGGAGCTGTGCACCCGGGACGAGGGCCTGGCCCGCTCCACGGTCACCAAGCGCCACGGCGGGCTGTACCGGGCGGCCAGGGACGTCGCCTGGGGCGATGCCTGGCCGCCGGAAAGCACGGACTGACGGACCCGGACCGACGGACCCGGACCCGTCGGGCCCCGGCCGGACCGGCCGACCCGGACCGACCGACCGGCAGGGCCCGGACCGGCGCGGACCCGGATTTGACGGGCCCGGACCGACCGGCTAGCCGCGTAGCTCCTGGGTGCAGCACTTCACGCTGCCGCCGCCCTTGAGCAGCTCGCCCAGGTCCATCGGGACCGGCTCGAAGCCCCGGTCCCGCAGCGGGCCCAGGAGCCCCGTCGCCCCCTGCGGCAGCAGCACGTGCCGCCCGTCGCTGACCGAGTTCAGGCCGAACGCAGCCGCGTCCGCCTCCCTTGCGAGCAGCGCGTCCGGGAACAGCCGGCGCAGCACCGCCCGGCTGCCGGGGGAGAAGGCGTCCGGGTAGTACATGATCTCGTCGGCCGCCGCGTCCAGCACGCACAGCGCGGTGTCCAGGTGGTAGTAGCGCGGGTCCACCAGATCGAGCCCGACGACCGGCAGCCCGAAGAACTCCTGGGCCTCGGCGTGCGAGAGCGGGCTGGCGCGGAAGCCGCGCCCGGCCAGCAGATACGAGGCGGTGACGGCGAAGTCCCCCTCGCCCTCGTTGACGTGCTCCGGCTCATGGACCTCGGTGAAGCCGTGCTCCCGGAACCAGTCCCGGTGGGCCCCGGCCTCCTCGTAGCGCTCCCGGTACGCGAACAGCGCGCCGAGCACCCGGCCGCCGATCACCGTGGCGCCGTTGGCGGCGAAGACCATGTCCGGCAGGTCCGGACGGGGGGTGAGCAGCTCGACGGTGTGGCCGAGGGCGAGGTAGCGGTCGCGCAGGTCCTCCCACTGGGTCCGGGCCAGCGGCAGGTCGACGGGTTTGGACGGGTCCATCCACGGGTTGATGGAGTAGGTGACCCGGAAGTGCGCCGGGGCGCACATCAGGTAGCGACGAGGGGTGGCGTCACGGTTCAACTCGGGCTCCTCGCGAACGGCGGCCGGGCCGCGGAACGGTGGGATGCGCACGGTCTGTGCGTGAGCCCATGGTGCGCCGTGCGCGCGGGATCCGCAGTGATCCGATCGGGTGGTTCACCGGACCGCCCGGTCACCGCCACCAAGACGATACGTATCGGCTCGCCCGGCGCTAGATTGGCCGCATGGCATCCACCAGGGAACCCGACTCCAGCCGCCGCAGCGACCGCTCCCGCCGCGCGATCCACGACGCCGCCCTCGCCCTCGTCGGGGAGGTGGGCTACCGGCGTACGACGATCGAGGGGATCGCCGCCCGCGCCGGGGTCGGCAAGCAGACCATCTACCGCTGGTGGCCCTCCAAGGCCGCCGTGCTGATGGAAGCCTTCCTGGACCTGGCGGGCAGGACCGCCGAGAAGGCCGGCCCGCGGTCCGGCGACACCGCGCGGGGCATCCCCGACACCGGGCGGTCCGGCGACACCGCGCAGGGCATCCCCGACACCGGCGATCTGGCCGCCGACCTCAAGCACGTCCTGCGGGCCACCGTCGACGAGCTGAACGACCCGGCGCTGGAGATCCCGACCCGCGCGCTGACCGCCGAGGGCATCGTGGACGCGAAGCTGGGCGCCGAGTTCGTCGAGAAGCTGCTCGAACCGCAGCTCGCGTTGTATGTCACACGTCTGCGGTCCGCCCGGGCGGCCGGGCACCTGCGCGCCGACGCCGATCCCCGGGTCGCCCTGGAACTGCTCATCGGCCCGCTGATGCACCGCTGGCTGCTCCGGACCCTGCCGCTCACCCACGCGTACGCCGACGCGGTCGTCGACCACGCCCTCGGCGGGCTCACTCCACGGCCTTGACACGACCTTGATCGATATCCGGTATGTGATGACATCGGGCGTGATGGTGCTCACTCAGTGCAGTGGTACACGGCCCCGCTGGTGAACTCTGGCCACCCGAACCGCAGGATGGTGCGACGATGGACAGGCAACGCTGAGGTGAACTGCTGAGGTGAGGGGATAGATGGGCGCCGAATCCGGCCGTTTCCGCGGCACTGAGAGCAGGATCCCCCAGTGGCTGCGGCGACGTCCCAAAGCACCGGGAGCCGGGGCCGAGGAGACGGCCAGAGCGGCCCTGCTCCTGGCGGTCGCCGACGCGGGCATGCCCATCGCTCCCGCCGCCCACCCCCTCGGATACCGATGTTCGTGCGAACGCATCGGCTGTCCCACCCCCGCCCGGCACCCCATCTCCTTCGCCTGGCAGACGCAGTCGACCACCGACCGCGCCCAGATCGAGCGCTGGGCCGCAGGCCAGCCGCTGGCCAACTTCATCACCGCGACCGGTATGGTCCACGACGTGCTGGACGTCCCGCTCACCGCCGGCCGCAGTGCCCTGGAGCGTCTTCTCGACGCGGGCATCGACGTCGGCCCGGTCGCCCAGTCCGGCGAGGACCGGATGCTCTTCTTCACCGCCACCCGAGGCACCCCCGAGGACGAGGACGAGTGGTGGCCCTGCGAGCTGGACTGCCACCCCGAGACCATGGACGCCCACCCGGGCCTGCGCTGGCACTGCCGGGGCAGCTATGTCCTCCTGCCGCCCGCCCGGCTCCCCGGCGAGCTCGACGTCCACTGGGTGCGCGGCCCCGAGCACGAGCTGCCCGACCCGCTGACCCTGCTGGAGACACTCACCGACGCCTGTGCGCGGTACGCGGGCAGTGCCGAGCAGAGCGAGCTGGACCACGACTCGATCGCCTGGCCGCTGAGCCGCTGAGCGGCCTGGCCGCCTGAGCCGCCGCTCGGCTGCCCGGCCGACGGCGGCCCGGCGGGGCTATTCGCCCTTCGCCGCGACCAGGCCGGGCAGCCGGTTCAGCATCCGCACCTTGCCGCCGGCGCCCGTGTCCGAACCGGAACCGGCCCCCGTCGCGCTCGGCGGCACGTGTACCAGCTGGCTGGAGACCCGCTCCTTGGTGAGGCTGCTGTTCACCTCGCCGGTGAGCAGCGCCTTCACATCCGCGTTGACCTCCGGCTTGAGCCCCTTCGCCGCGGTCTGCCGCTCGAAGTGCTTGCTGCTGAAGAAGACCAGCGCCCCGCCGTCCTCGGTGCGCAGTCCGAGCGGTGCGAACGTCGTACCCGTCAGCGGCTGGTCGATGTACTGGTACGAGAACCCCGCCCGCCGGGTGGTGCGGCGCGTCTCGCGCCAGCCCGAGGTCGCCGTGCCCGGCGTGAACACATCGGGCTCACCGTCCCGCAGATAGGTCGTGTAGGCGGTGCTCAGGTCCGCCGGGGCGACGGCCAGCCCCTCGTCCCCCGGCTCCACCGGGGTGGCGAGCCCGTCCCCGTCCAGGGCGAACTCCGGTACCTGGGACGGCGGGACGACCGCGAGATACGACGCCTTCCACAGCGCGTCGGGTCCCGACCGTACGAACACCACCAGCCAGCGGGTGTCCAGCTTCCCGCCGTCCTGGTCCCGGTTGGAGTCGGTGTCCGCGAGGAACCAGCGCGGCCAGCCCGCCTTCTTGGGAATGACGTACGTCGCGTCGTCCAGCACCAGCGGCCTGTGCGCCTTGTTGCCTTCGGGGTTGTACGTCCGCCGCGCCTTCAGCCCGGCCTGGTTGATCGCGCCGAGCGAACCCGTCACCCGGTCCGCGTCCAGCGCCGGATCGAACGCCTTGTCCGCCGCGTTGTAGGCGTCGGTGAAGTCCTTGAGCGCCTGCGCGGCCTCCGCCGGCTTCGCCCCGGGCAGCACTTCCAGCTCCCCGTGCACCGTCACACAGCCGCTCGCCGTCACGCACAGAACCGTCGCCGTCGCGAGCCCCGCCGTCAGCCGACCCAGCCCAGGGTGTCTCGTCATCCGTTGCTTCT
Organism: Streptomyces sp. NPDC048142; assembly: GCF_043202835.1. Classification (NCBI taxonomy): domain Bacteria; kingdom Bacillati; phylum Actinomycetota; class Actinomycetes; order Kitasatosporales; family Streptomycetaceae; genus Streptomyces; species Streptomyces sp. NPDC048142. The sequence continues at coordinate 124,128 of NZ_JBIDBC010000003.1, read as the reverse complement.
GCGCCTTCTGATCCGTCGCCCGCACTGACCGTCGAAACCCTACCGGGCGGCGAACGGTGTGCGGGCGGGGACCGGATACAGCGTCCGCACCGTGACCTGGCGGCGAGCGTCGAGGCCGGCTCAGGTCCGACGTACCGGCACGATCAGCGGTGTGCCCGTACGCGGATGGGGGAACACCTCCACCGGCTGCCGGTAGACCTCGCCGAGCAGCTCGCCGGTGAACACCTTCTCCGGCGGGCCCAGTTCCGCGATCCGCCCGTCGCGCAGGACGGCGGCTCGGTCCGCGTACGCCGCGGCGAGGCCGAGATCGTGCAGCACGACCACCACCGCGTCCCCGGCGGCCGCCCGCTCCCGGCAGATCCGCAGTACCAGCTCCTGGTGGCGCAGGTCCAGGGCGGCGGTCGGCTCGTCCAGCAGCATCAGCGGGGCCCGCTGCGCCAGCACCCGGGCCAGCGTCACCCGGGCCTTCTCACCGCCCGACAGCGCCGAGAACGGGCGGCCCGCGAACCGGGTCACCTCGGTGGCCGCCATCGCCGCCGCCACCGCGGCTTCGTCCTCGTCCGCCCGCTCCGTACCGGCCCAGGGCGCCCGCCCCATCCGTACGACGTCCTCCACCGGGAACGGGAAGGACAGCGCGGCGGACTGCGGCAGCACCGAGCGGCGCAGCGCCAGTTCCGGCGCGGACCACGCGTGGGCCGGGCGGCCGTCGATCCGCACCTCGCCGCTCCCGGCGGGCAGATCGGCGGCCAGCGCCGCCAGCAGCGTCGACTTGCCCGCGCCGTTCGGCCCGACCAGGGCGACCACCTCGCCCGCGTGCGCGGTCAGGTCGACGGAGTCCAGCACCTGCCGGGGCCCCAGCCGGACCGACAGACCGGCGGCCTCGACGACGGGGGAGCCGGCGGCGACGGGTGAGGGCAGCTCCCGGGCGCGTACCGCGAACAGGTCTCTCAGCGTCCTCATGCCCAACCACCTTGCCTACGACGGGTCCTGCGCAGCAGCCAGAAGAAGAACGGGCTGCCGAAGAGCGCGGTCAGCACCCCGAGCGGCAGCTCGGCGGGGGCCGCCACCGTACGGGCCGCGAGGTCGCCCGCCACCAGGACCAGGGCGCCGCCGAGCGCACTGCCCGGGACGAGGAAGCGGTGACCGGGACCGTTCGCCATCCGCAGCAGATGCGGGACGAGCAGCCCGACGAAGGAGATGATCCCGGCGACGGCGACCGCGGCGGCCGTCAGCAGCGCCACCACCAGCACCAGGACGATCCGCAGCCGCTCCACGTCCACGCCCAGGTGCCGGGCGGGCCGCTCGCCGAGGGCCAGCAGGTCCAGCTTGCGGGAGTAGAAGGGGGCGACGACGAGCCCGGCCAGCGCGCACGGCAGTACGGCCAGCACCTTGGGCCAGGTCGCCTGGGAGAGCGAACCGAGCTGCCAGAAGGTGATCTGGGTGATCTGCGCGTTGTCCGCGAAGAAGATGAACAGACCGATCAGCGCGCCCGCGAACGCGTTGACGGCGATACCGGTGAGGATCAGCGTCACCACTTCGGTCCGGCCGCCCGACCGTGAGAGCGCATAGACGAGCAGCACGGTGATGAGACCCGCGACGAACGCGCAGACGGTGATCGTCCAGTTGCCGAAGAAGGACAGCCCCAGCGCGATCGAGGCGACCGCGCCGACCGCGGCGCCCGCCGAGATCCCGATCACGCCGGGCTCGGCGAGCGGGTTGCCGAACACGCCCTGCATCAGGGCGCCGGCGCAGCCGAGGGACGCGCCGACGAGCAGCGCGAGGACGACCCGGGGGAGCCGTACGTTCCACAGGACGCTCTCGCCGACCCGGTCCAGCTCCTGGCCGCCGAGCCCGATCCGGTGCTGCACGGAGGACAGGACGTCGCCGAGCGGGAGGGAGTACGCGCCGATCGCGGCGGACAGCAGACAGCCGGCGAGCAGGGCGAGGGAGAGCACCAGGGTGAGCGCGAACGCCCTGCTCCGGGACGGCCCGGGGGCGGCGCCCCCCGCCTTCTTCGCCTCCTTGCCCGTGGACTTCCCCATGGCGTCCATGGACTTGCCCCCGGACTCGGTGCGTTCCTCGTACGAGGTGGTCACCGGCCCTTGCCGCCCTTCGCGTACAGCTGCTCGACGAGCTCGGTGAGGACCCGGTCGGTGCGCGGCCCGTAGTTGAGCAGCACGCCGTCGTCGACCGTGACGATCCGGCGGTCCATCCCGGCCGGGGTCTCCGCGATGCCGGGGATCTTCACCAGGCCGTCCATACCGCCGACCGACTCGAACCCCTTGGTCATCAGGAGGATCGCGTCCGGCGCGGCCTTGGCGAGCGCCTCGCTGGTGATGGCGGTGAAGTCCTTGTCCAGGCCCGATTCCTTCCCGGCGTCGACCGCGCCCGCCGCCTCCAGCAGTGAACTGGCCCCGGACTCCGCGCCGCCCAGCAGATAGACGGAGGCCGAACCACGCAGGTACAGGAAGGCGACCCGGGGCTTCTCGCCGTCCTCGGGGGCCGGGATGGACTTCTGCACGGCGGCGATCCGGGCCTCGGTGCGCTCCTTGAGCTCCGTGCCCGCCGACGGTACGCCGAGGGCCTCGGCGACGGTGTCGATGCGGCGGCCGACGTCGGCGAGCTCCTTGGCGGGCTCGACGACGAGCAGCGGGATGCCCGCGTCGCGGATCTGGCCGATCGCCTCGCTCGGTCCGGTGCTGGTGTCGGCGAGGACGACCGTCGGCCTCAGCGAGAGCACGCTCTCCGCCGAGACGTCGTGGGCACGGGTCACCACCGGGAGTTTCTCGGCCTGTTCGAAGGTGGCGGTGATGTCCCGGGCGACGACCTGCTCGCCGAAGCCGAGGGTGAAGACGATCTCGCTCAGCGACCCGGTCAGCGGCACGATCCGGTCGGTGGAGCCGATCGTGACCTTCGTGCCGTCCGCCGAGTCGACCGTCACCGGCAGCTTCGGCGCGGGCGGGGCGGCCAGCGGCTCGACCCGGTCGGCGTCGGCGGCGCCCCGGGCGCTTCCGTCGGACTTCGGCGTGGAATCCGTGGAATCCCCGCCGCCGCAGCCGGTCAGGACCAGGGCGAAGGCCACCGCCGCGGTGAGGGCGGCGGCCGCCCTGCCCCGGGCCGGGCGACGGCGGACCGGTGGTCCGTCCGCTGCGCCCTCATGGCCGTCATGGTGTGTCCGGCGGATCGGGGCCGGACACGCCCCGGGCGCCCCGGAGGCGAAGTCCTGCGAGATGCGCACTGGGCACCGTCCTGTCGTTCTGCGGCGTGCGGTTGACCGTTCGTCGGGAACGGCGTGACCGGAGGGGTTCCGGCACAGGCCGGGAATAGCTTAGGTTAGCCTTACCTACATATCCAGTCCTTGGAGGGGTACGTCATGTCGTCGTCCAGATCGGCCCGCGCGCTCGCCGTCGCGCTTCTCGCGGTACTGCTGGGAGCCCTGCTCCCCGCCATCACCGCGCAAGCGGCAAGCCGCACGGTGCAGGGCGGCCGGCTGGACTGGGGCATCAAGTCCTCCTTCCAGAGTTACGTCACCGGGCCCATCGCGAACGGCAGCTGGAGCCTGACCGGTGGCGCGGCCACGGTCGGCGGCAGCCAGTTCCGCTTCCACTCGGCGACCGGCTCCTACGACCCGGACACCGGCGCGCTCAGCGCCGGTTTCTCCGGCGGCGTGCACTTCACCGGCCACAAGAAGGCCGACGGCAGCAACGAGCTGGACCTCACGATCAGCCGCCCCACCGTCCGGATCAACGGCGGCAGCGGCACGCTCCACGCGGACATGGTCAGCAAGGAGCGGGGGACCGGCAAGGTCTCCAGCCGCTCCCAGGTGCCGCTGGCCACGCTCGGCCTCGGCGGGATCGACATGAAGGGCGGTTCCACCCCCATCGCCCTCACCGGCGTCCCCGCCACGCTGACCGCCCAGGGTGCCGCCGCCTTCGCCGGCTACTACACCGCGGGCACCCCCCTCGACCCGATCAGCCTCTCCGTCGACACCAGGGGCGCGGCCGCCGAGCCGAAGCCGACCGCCCCGGACGAGAAGAAGGACGAGGGCGGGAAGAAGGACGAGGACGAGGCGGAGCCGAAGGGCGAGGAGAAGGCGGGCCGCTTCGAGGACGCCACCGTCGACTGGGGTGTGCGCCGCACCTTCCGCGAGTACGTCACCGGCTCCATCGGCCAGGGCGAGTGGACGCTCGCCGACGGCGCCCAGGACGGCGGGGCCCTGTTCCGCTTCCCGCAGGGCAAGGGGACGTACGACGCGAAGAAGCAGACGCTGGACGCGGACTTCAGCGGCAGCATCCGCTTCACCGGCGCCCACGGCCTCGACCTGAAGTTCGCCGGCGTCACCGTCGCCGTCGCCGAGGGCGAGGGCACCCTGTCGGCGGACGTCACCAGCGAGGGCGCCACCCGCAAGGGCGTGCCCGTCATCACCTTCCCCGCGAAGGACCTCGCGCCGAAGGAGGGCCTCGCCGTCCTCACCGAGGTACCCGCCACCCTCACCGCCGACGGAGCGAAGGCGTTCGGCTCCCTGTACAAGGCGGGCACCGCGATGGACCCGGTCTCGCTCGCCGTCGCCGTCGACGAGAAGGCCCGGCTGCCCGCGCTGCCGGACCTCGGCAGCGAGCCGACGGCAGCCGCCGAGCCCACGAAGAAGACCGCCGAGGAGCCCTCGGCCGCACCGGCGGCCGCCGCCTCCGACTCCGGTCCGGGCACCGGCACCTACCTCGCCGTCGGCGGCGGTGTGCTGCTGCTCGCCGCGGCCGGAGCGGCGTTCTTCGCCCTGCGCCGCCGCGCGGCGCAGCCGGCCCCCGAGGCGGCCGACGTCTCGGCGGGCCCCGACGCGCCCCCGACTTCCTGACCCCGGCATCCCCCGTGCGCGCCTTATGGATCATCACCCCCTCCCCCCACGCCGCTCTTCCGCCCCCTGTTCCTTGAGGAGAACCACCGACATGGCAGCAACCCGCCGCCCCATAGCCCTGGCCGCGGCCGTCGCCACGGCCGCCGCCCTCGGCGCGGCCTTCGCCCTCCCGGCCCTCGCGGCCGACGGCTCCGTCGCCGGGGCCGCCCCCGCGGCGGTCGGCGCCCCTTCACAGATCTACCAGCTGGAGTCGGGCACCCTGGACTGGGGCCTCAAGGCCTCCTTCCGCTCCATGATCGACCGCCTGGGCGGCACCGCCACACTCGCGGACGGGGCCACCAGGAACGCGGACGGTTCGTACGAGTTCCCCCTGGAGAAGGGGGAGTACGAGCTGGGAACCCACGCCGTGACGTCCTCCTTCAAGGGCAGCGTGCACTACGAGGCGCACGGCGGTGTCCTGGACATCAAGCTCGCCGACGTCAAGGTCCTCACGCTCGGCAAGAGCGGCAGGATCACCGTCGACGTGACCACCAAGTCCCCGGGCCAGGACGCCGTCGTCACCGACGACCTGACGATGGCCGAGCTCGACCTCACCGACGTCGAGCCCACCCAGGGCGCCGAGGGCATGCGGTTCGCGGACATCCCCGCCGCCTTCACCGAGGAAGGCGCGGCCGTCTTCGGCTCCGCGTACAAGGAGGGCGACCCGATCGACCCGGCCACCCTGACGGTCAAGCCGGCCACGGGTCAGCCCACGGGCGAGCCGACCGGGCAGCCCACGGGCAAGCCGACCGGGCCCACCGGTGAGCCCACGGGCAAGCCCACCGGTGAGCCGACGGGCAAGCCCACCGGGCCCACCGGCAAGCCGAGCACCGACCCGACCCCGACCGCCTCCGAGACCGCCGCGCCCGTCAGCGGCCCGGTCGTCGACGGCACCCTGAACTGGGGCGTCAAGGAACGGTTCCGCTCCTACGTCGTCGGCCCGATCGCGCACGGCAAGGTCGAGACCAGCGAGGGCGCCGCCTCCCTTGCCGACAGCTACCGCTTCACCAAGGCGACCGGCCACCTCGACGCCGACGAGAACACGCTGAACGCCGCGTTCAAGGGCAAGGTGCGCTTCCTCGGCCACGAGACGGGCGGCGCGTACGAACTCGACCTCGCCCTCAGCAACCTGAAGGTCGACATCGAGGGCACCTCCGGCAAGCTCGTCGCCGACGTCACCACCAAGCCGCGCCCGACCGGGGCGAATCCGAAGCCCGAGGCCACCGAGCTGACCGGCGTGCCCTTCGCGGAACTGAAGGTGCCCGCGGGCGCGCTCGCCGCCGAGAACGGCATCGTGAACCTCAAGGACATCCCGGCGACGCTCACCGAGGACGGCTCCAAGGCGTTCAGCGGCATGTACCCACAGGGGGAGGAGCTCGACGCCCTGAACGTCGCGGTCTCCCTCGACAAGGACGCCCGGCTTCCGGGCGGCTCCACCGGCGGCTCCGGCTCCACCGGCGGCTCCGGCTCCACCGGCGGTTCGGGCTCCACCGGCGGTTCCACGGCCGGCGGCTCCACCACCGGCGGCGCCACGGTCGGCGGTTCCACCGGCGGTTCGGTCGGCGGCTCCGGCGCCCTGGCCGCCACCGGCTCCGACGTCCCGACCGGTGCCCTGATCGCCGCCTCCGGCGTCGTCGTGGCGGCCGGCGCCGGTGCCGTGATCGCGGCGCGCCGCCGCCGTGACGTCATCGCCTGACCCACCCGCAGGTGTCCCCCGGGGCCGTACCGGCAAGCAGCAGTGCTCGCCGGTACGGCCCCGAGGCCGTACCCGCTCGGTTCCCGCCCCGGCGCCGGGCAGTGCTTGAATGCCTCCGTGAACGACTACGACGTACCCCGGGGCATCGACGTCCTGCGGGTGTTCTGCGGACCCGACGGCCGGCACGGCAACGCCCTCGGCGTCGTACGCGACGGACGCGACCACCCCGACGAGGCGTCCCGGCAGCGGCTCGCCCGGCGACTCGGCTTCAGCGAGACCGTGTTCGTCGACGACCCGGAGCGCGGGCGGGTGGACATCCACACTCCGGGGCTGCGGCTGCCGTTCGCCGGGCACCCGCTGGTGGGCACCGCCTGGCTGCTGGACCTGGAGGTCCTGGAACTGGCCGTCGGGGACGTGTTCGCCCGCCAGGACGGGGAGTTCACCTGGATCGCCGCCCGCCCCGAGTGGGTCCCGCCGCGCACGCTCCAGCAGTACGCGAGCGCCGCCGAGGTCGAGGCGCTGCCGGGACCCCCGCCCGGCGAGGGCTGGCTCTACGCCTGGGCCTGGGAGGACGAGGCCGCCGGGCGAGTGCGTGCGCGGGCCTTCCCGAGGCGCGGGGAGGAGACCGGGATCGTCGAGGACGAGGCGACGGGCGCGGCGGCCCTGCTGCTCAGCGCGCGGCTCGGCCGGGCCCTCAACATCACACAGGGACGCGGCTCCCAGATCCTCACCGCACCCGCGCCGGACGGCACGGTGGAGGTCGGGGGCCGCGTCCTGATGGCCGTCCGGGGCTGAACCCCGGACGGGCCCGTCCCGCCGCTCGCCGCGTTACCGCAGAGCGCCGCCGAACGCCTTGCCGACGGCCGGCAGGCCGCCCTTGCCCGGCTCGTAGCTGGTCACGGCCTCGACCGCGCCGCCGGTGAGGTTGGACCACGGCATCAGATGCGCGGCACCACGGGCGGCGGGCCCGTCGGGCATGCCGATGTACAGGTGCGTACCGGTGGCGGTGATGCTGCTGCCGAGCCGTTCGCCGGTGCCGGGGGCGCCGGGCAGGCCGGCGTTGCCCGGCACGATCCACCGGTCGTTGAGGCCGGGAGCGCCGAGCAGTGAGAACTTCTGGATGGCACCGGAGTCGACGACCGTGCCCTGGTTCTCGCCCGGGATGCCGACGGCCAGCAGCATCGTCGTGGTCGTGCCGACGTTCTTGGGCCGGGTGTTGACGACGGAGACCTGCTCGCCGAACCGGTCGCCCGACTCGGAGACCCCGATGACGTCCGTCTTCTCCTGCTGGATGTCCCGGAGTTCGCTGACCGCGCCGCGTGCCGTGACGTGCAGGGTGACCACCCGGCCGGCGTTCGCCTTGTTGGCGCCGTTGACCTTGATGCCCTCGCCGGGGGAGCCGACGGCGATGATCGAGTCGCTGTCCGTGGCCGCGCCCTCGGGCCGGTAGGAGGTCATCGACAGCGCCTTGCCGAAGAGGTCGTTCGCCTCGACAGCGCCGCTGATGCCCGCGGTGTCCTGGTGGACCGACTTCACCGGTGCGGGGATCTTGTCGGCGTTGAGCTCGTGTCTCAGGATCTGGATGCTGCCGGTCTTCGCCACGGTGCCGATGGCCTCGCTGGGGACGCCGATGGCGATGTGGTTCGGCGAACCCGCGACGGAGTAGCCGAACTGGTCGCCGGCCTCGGCCGCTCCCGGCACGCCGTCCTTGTCCTGGTGGACCGCGACGCTCGTGCCGCCGCGCACATAGATCGTGCTGCCCGCGTCGACGGTGGCGCCCAGGTCCTCTCCGGGCATGCCGATCAGGATGTACGGCTCACCGGTGGAGGTGTTCCCGGCGGCGAGGGAGAAGCCCATGTAGTCCTTGGCCTCGGACGCCGAGCCGAGCAACGCGCCGGAGCCCCTGCCCTGCTCGAACCAGGTTCCGCCGCGACCCTTGCCGAGCCCCGCGGGCGAACCGTAGACGATCTGCACCGCCCCGGCGTCGGCGACCTTGCCGATGTCCTCGTTGGGCACGCCGACCACCAGATCGGTGTAGCCGTCGGCGTTGTAGTCCACCGTGGCCAGCGCGGTACCGAAGCCGTCGCCCGCCTCGGGTCCACCGTTGACACCGGGACCGCCCTGGACCAGCTCGGAGACGCCCGCGCCGTTGCCGTACACCACGCGGACCAGTCCGGCACCGGTCGCGCCGGCCACCGTGGCCTTCGGGTCGGCTACGGCGACATCGCGGTGACCGTCGCCGTTGAAGTCGACGTACGGGGCGGCCGTCACGGTCTCGGTGACCCACGCGTGCAGATCGTCGACGCGGCTCTCCACCGCGCCGGTACGGGTCTCCTCCTCCGGAGTGCCGAAGCAACCGCCCATCCAGGACCGGCTGTTGACGCCGACGAGCTCGACGCTGCCGCCCTGCTCGCGGAACACGGGCCCGCCGGTGTCGCCGGCGCACACGGCCGCGCCGTCCACACCGGTGATGCTCACGGTGGTGGCGTCGGACCCGTCGACCGAGAAGCGGCCCTGGTGCATCCGGACCGGGGCCCACTCGTCGGAGGTCCGGCCGAAGCCGGTGCCGGTGAGGGTCTCGCCCGGGGCGGGCGGGGTCGCGGCGAGTGCGGCCGGGGTGATCGTGGTGACCGGCTTGGCCAGCCGGGCGAGCACCAGGTCCCGGTCGGCGCGGGGCACGAGCTCGACCACGGTGCGGACCTGGCCGGCGGTGGTGGTGCTGTCGGTGCGGCCGACGAAGGCCGTGGTGGCGTCCTTCGGCGCGCCCGGCAGGAGCTGCTGGGCCTGGGCCGGGTCGTCCACGAAGCAACTGGCCGCCGTCAGCAGCCAGTCACGGTCGACGAGCGTGGCGGAACACGCGCGCTTGCCGTCGCCTATGTCCAGCCGCGCGGTGAACGCGTAGGCGTCGTCGGCGGCCGGGGTTCCCACCACGGCTTGGGCCGCAGGGGCCAGAAAGGTGCCTGAGACGAGGGCTGCTGCCAGCAGCCCGCTCGTCACAGCCGCACGGGGGCGGAGTCGGGGCACGATGATATTTCCTGTCGACGGACATGACTCCGCGGCGGGAAATCGTTCTTTCAGGCATGGCACCCACGCACCAGAAGGCTCCCCCGCCCGGATGCCATGTGAAAGTGAAGTGAAGGCGGAACCGGAATCTACCCGCAGGTCTATGGGGCGTCAAACACCATGTGACGTGGGGTTTTATCCCTTTTCGTGCGGCAAAAAAGGGGAGAAATGAGGAAAGCGCGCGGCTCCCCCGGAACCTCCGGTGGAGCCGCGCGCCGATGCGTGTGCGTTCAGCAGCCGGTGATCATGTGCCGGCGTTCACACCCTGAGCGGGAAGGTTGTTCACGCGCTGAGCGGGAAGACCTCGCCCAGGTCGCGGAAGACCGCGGTGTTCAGTGCGAAGGCCCGCTTGCACTCCTCGATGATGCGCTGCTTCTCCAGGTCGTCCGCCTTCACCGCGTCCAGCAGCTCGCGGTAACCCCGCTTGAAGGCGGCCGGGTTGGTGATCTCCTCGAAGACGTAGAACCGCACGCCGTCGCCCTTGCGCTCGAAGCCCCAGGTCTTCTCCGCCTTGTCGCGGATGATCTGGCCGCCCGAGAGGTCGCCGAGGTAGCGCGTGTAGTGGTGGGCGATGTAACCCGCGGGCCAGGTGCGCGCGCACTCCGCGACCCGGGCCGCGTACGCCGAGGTGGCGGGCAGCGGCTCCAGCCCTTCGCGCCAGCCCGCCCCGCGCAGATGCGCCAGGTCGCGCTCCAGCTCGGTGGAGCGCATCAGCTCGGGCTGTATGAACGGGCCCGCGACCGGGTCGTCGCGCAGCGCCTCCGCGCACTCCTCCAGCGCCCGGTACACAAACCACAGCTGCTCGGTGTAGCGCGTGTACGCGTCCACTCCCAGCCGCCCGCCGAGCAGGTCACTCATGAAGGTCGAGGTCTCGGCCTCGGTGTGCTGCTCGTGCGACGCGGTACGGATCAGCGTCGAGAAGGGAGTGACGGTGGCGGTTGCGTCCAAGGCGGGCCTCCGGAGACCGAGGGGGACGGGAAGTCCAGAAAGAGACGGACGGAAATATCGGCAGGTGGCCGCCGCGAGGAGTGCGGCGGTGTGTGCCGATAGCCCGATCCTCCTACTTAGGCTTACCTAAGTCAACTGGTTCCCGACTGCCTGTCGGTAAAAAACTACGCGCAGAGCGGGTGAAGTGTGCAGTTATGAAAGCTTTGGGGTGGTTTACGGGAGGGAGTGATCTACAGGAGGGGGTGACTACGGAAGGGTGAGGATCTCCGCTCCGGTCTCCGTGACCACCAGCGTGTGCTCGAACTGGGCCGTCCGCTTCCGGTCCTTCGTCACCACGGTCCAGCCGTCCTCCCACAGGTCGTACTCGTGGGTGCCCAGCGTCAGCATCGGCTCGATGGTGAACGTCATCCCCGGCTGCATCACCGTGGTGGCGTGCGGGCTGTCGTAGTGCGGGACGATCAGGCCGGAGTGGAACGAGGTGTTGATCCCGTGCCCGGTGAAGTCGCGGACGACCCCGTAGCCGAACCGCTTCGCGTACGACTCGATGACCCGGCCGATCACATTGATCTGGCGTCCCGGCCTGACCGCCTTGATGGCCCGGTTCAGCGACTCCCGGGTGCGTTCGACCAGCAGCCGCGACTCCTCGTCCACGTCGCCGCAGAAGTAGGTGGCGTTGTTGTCGCCGTGCACTCCGTCGATGTACGCGGTGACGTCCAGGTTCACGATGTCGCCGTCGCGCAGCACGGTGGAGTCGGGGATGCCGTGGCAGATGACCTCGTTGAGCGAGCTGCACAGCGACTTCGGGAAGCCCCGGTAGCCGAGCGTCGAGGGGTACGCGCCGTGATCGACCATGAAGTCGTGCGCGACCCGGTCGAGCTCGTCCGTGGTGACCCCGGGGGCGATGTGCCGGGCGGCCTCCTCCATCGCCTGCGCGGCGATACGGCCCGCGACGCGCATCCGCTCCACGGTATCGGCGTCCTGGATCTCCGGGCCGGTGTACGGCGTCGGAGCCGGCTTCCCCACGTACTCGGGACGCCGGATGTTTCCGGGTACGGAACGGACGGGAGTGATCTCCCCTGGTACGAGAAGCGACTGGCCAGACATGTCAGCGAGTCTAACCAGCGGCCCCGGGGCACCATGGCAGGGAGGAAAGGAGCCGTCGATGGCCCTGTTCAAGAAGCGCACGGTCGGCAAACCGGGCGAGTGGTACTACTGCCTGGAGCACAAGAAGGTCGAGGAGGGCCCGGAGTGCCCGGCCCAGAACCGCTTCGGCCCCTACACCTCCCGCGAGGCGGCACAACACGCGATGGACACGGCCCGCGACCGCAACCTGGAGTGGGACACGGACCCGAAGTGGCACGACGAGGACAAGGGCCCCTCAAGCCCGTCCGGCGATTGAGGACACCTTTTCAGCCCCTCCGGCGCTTGAGGAGTGGGGGCGGGGGCGGAGCCCCGGAAACGGCGGACCGCTCACGTCTCCGCCCGCGCCTGCCGCCTCCGTACCGCGTCCTTATCCGTCTCCGAGTCGTACCGCACCAGCTTCGGCAGCGCAGCGGTCAGCAGCGCCACCGACACCACGCACGCCACCCCGCCCGTCCAGATCGCCGACCGGGTCCCCGTCCAGCCGGCCATCGCCCCGGCCCGCACCTGACCCAGCTGCGGGCCGATGCTGTACGAGAGCACCTCGATGCCCGCGAGCCGGCCCCGCAGCTCCTCCGGGATCGTCTGGTTCCAGATCGTCGCGCGCCCCAGCCCGCTGAGCATGTCGCCCGCCCCCGCCACGGCCAGGCAGAGCAGCACCACCCACACACTGGAGAACCAGCCCGCCGCGGCGATGGCCAGCCCCCAGGCCGCCGCACCGAACACCACGAACAGCCCGTGTCTGCGCACCCGTGACGTCCAGCCGCTGGTCAGCCCCAGCGCCAGCGAGCCGACCGAGCCCGCCGCGTACATCAGGCCCAGCGACCACTGCGCGTCCAGCTCGTCCGCCAGGAACGGGAAGATCGTGTTCGGGAAGGCGAAGAACATCGCCGCCAGGTCGATCGCGTACGTCCCCAGCAGCACCGGCCGGCTCCACGCGTACCGCGCCCCCTCGACGATCCCGCGCAGCGACGGCTTCCGCGCGTCACGCGCCGGCGGCGCGGGGGAGAGCCGCAGACAGAGCACGACGGAGACGGCGAACGTGCCCACCGTCACTCCATACGCCGTGCCGTGACCGGCGTACGCCACCACCAGACCGGCCAGCGCCGGGCCCGCGATGGCCCCGATCTGCCAGCGCAGCGAGTTCAGCGCGGCCGCCGCCGTCTGCTGCTCGTGCGGCACGATCCGGGCCATCAGGGAGTCCAGCGCGGGCCGCTGGAGCCCGGCGAGCGCGGACACCCCGCCGGCCACCACGTACAGCGGCCACAGCAGCGGCTCCGGGAGCAGCGCGTTCACCAGCAGGATCGCGGCGAGCACCCCGAGCCCCGCCTCGGTGAGCAGGATGACCCGGCGGCGGTCCACCGAGTCCGCGAGCGCACCGCCGTACAGCCCGAAGACCACCAGTGGCACCAGCTCCACCGCGCCCATCGCCCCGACCGCGAGCGGGGAACCCGTGAGGTCCTTGATCTGGAGCGGCAGCGCGATGAGCGCCATGAAGCTGCCGAAGTACGTGATCAGGCCCTGGACCCACAGCAGCCGGAAGTCCGTCGAGGAACGCCACGGCGAAAGATCCGGCAGCAGGGCGCGGATCCGGGCCGACAGCGGCGGGGGGGATGAAGGGGACGAGGGGGCGGAGGAGGGCGGCGCTGCGGTCACGAAGGGCCATGATCCGTACTGCCGGACGATCAGGGCAAGCCGATTTTCCGGTACGCCCCGGGCCCCTTGGCCGCCGGCGGGGAGGGCGGCGGCTGGGTCGGCCGGGCGAGCCGGTTTCCCGGGAGCTACCTGGCAGTAGGGTCGGCTCATGACTACACAGGACAGCGGCAGCGCGCCCAAGCCCCCCGCCAAGGACCCCTGGGACCTTCCCGACGTCTCCGGCCTGAGCGTCGGCGTGCTCGGCGGGACCGGACCGCAGGGGCGCGGCCTCGCCTACCGGCTCGCCCGCGCCGGACAGCGGGTCACCCTCGGCTCCCGGGACGCGGCGCGTGCCGAACAGGCGGCGGCCGAGCTGGGCTTCGGCGTCGAGGGCGCGGACAACGCGGAGTGCGCCCGGCGCAGCGACATCGTGATCGTCGCCGTGCCGTGGGACGGCCATGCCAAGACGCTGGAGTCCCTGCGTGAGGAGCTCGCGGGCAAGCTGGTGATCGACTGCGTCAATCCGCTCGGCTTCGACAAGAAGGGCGCCTACGCCCTCAAGCCGCAGGAGGGCAGCGCCGCCGAGCAGGCCGCCGCCCTGCTGCCGGACTCCCGGGTCACCGCCGCCTTCCACCACCTCTCGGCCGTGCTGCTCCAGGACGAGTCCATCGAGGAGATCGACACCGACGTGCTGGTCCTGGGCGAGGCACGGGCCGACACGGACCTCGTGCAGGCGCTGGCGGGCCGCATCCCCGGGATGCGCGGCATCTTCGCGGGCCGCCTGCGCAACGCGCACCAGGTCGAGTCGCTGGTGGCCAACCTGATCTCGGTCAACCGCCGCTACAAGGCCCACGCCGGGCTGCGCACCACCGACGTCTGACCGGGCCTGCCCGGGGAGGAGCCCTCCCCGGGCGGCCGGACCGCCGCGCCCGGGGCGCGCCACCCCCGGGCACCCCGTCCCCGGGGCACGCCACCCCGGCACGGCTCCCCGGGGCGGGGCACAACGGGGCATGGGGGACACTGGAGGGGACCGCGACCCGTTCCCCGACAGGAGTCGACCCCCATGCCCCGCATCGCTCTCTACGCCCTCGTCGTCTGCGTCCTCGCCGTCGTGGCGGCCGTGGTCTCCTTCGCGCAGGGCAGTCTGCTCGGGATCGTCTGGGTGCTCATCGCGGGCCTCTCGTCGAACATGACCTGGTTCTACATCCGCAGGCACCGGATGACCGCCGCCGACGCGGGCTGAGCCCGCCCCGCCGCTTCCGTTACGCGACCGCGCAGCCCGGATCCTGCTCGTCGAAGAGGCCCAGCCAGAAGCGGTAGAGGTCATAACCGCAATACCGCTGGAACTCCTCGACGCCGAGTCCGCCCAGCAGCGCGTGGATCGCGTCGAAGAAGACGATGTTCACCTCGGGGATCCACAGGATCGCGAACACCGCGATCAGCCCGAACGGCGCGATCGGCTCCACCTGACGCCTGATCCGGTACGACAGCCAGGGCTCGATCATCCCGTAGCCGTCCAGCCCCGGGATCGGCAGGGAGTTCAGGATCGCCGCCGTCACCTGGAGCATCGCCAGGAACGCCAGCGCGTACCGGAAGGCGACCGGCACCCCGTCGAGGGCGTCCAGCCAGAACGGGGCCGTGCACACGATCGCGAACGCCACGTTGGTCAGCGGGCCCGCCGCCGAGATCAGGCTGTGCTTCCAGCGGCCGTGGATCCGGCCGCGCTCGATGTACACCGCGCCGCCGGGCAGTCCGATCCCGCCCATGATCACGAAGAGCACCGGCAGCACGATGCTGAGCAGCGCGTGGGTGTACTTCAGCGGGTTGAGCGTCAGATAGCCCTTCGACCCGACCGAGAGGTCCCCGCTGTGCAGCGCGGTACGGGCGTGCGCGTACTCGTGGAGACAGAGCGAGACGACCCAGGCCCCGGTGACGAACAGGAAGACCGCGAAGCCGGTGGCGTCCGCCAAACCCGTCCACACCGCCCAGCCCGCGACCGCGGTGACGGCGGCGATGCCGAGGAAGACCGGACTGATTCTCCGGTCGCCGCGCTTGGCTGCGGTGGTCATCGGCACTCGACTCCTGGGGGTGGGTGGCACAAGGGCGCGGTGCCGGGAAGGGCGATCGTACGGTTCGCACTCCACGGTTGGCACGGTTTCGACGGTTGGTACGGGTCCGGCGGTTCCGACACGGCGGGAACGTCGGGGACCGGTGACGGAGTTCCACCCTGTCAACACCGCGCCCCGCGCCGTCACGGACAATGGCCCCGTGCGCTACTGCATCCTCGGCACCACCCGGGCATTTCGCGACGACGGTACGGCCGTCGCCCTCGGCGGGGCGCGGCTGCGCGCCCTGCTCACCGTTCTCGCGCTGCGCCCCGGACGGACCGTCCCGGCCGGGGTCCTCGTCGACGAGGTGTGGGACGGCGACCCGCCCGCCGACGCGGCCGGCGCCCTCCAGGCCCTCGTCGGGCGGCTGCGGCGGGCCCTGGGCCGGAGCGCCGTCGAGTCCGTGGCGGGCGGCTACCGGCTCGCCGCCCCGCCGGACGCCGTGGACCTGCACCGCTTCGAGCGCCTGACGGGGGAGGGGAGCCGGGCGCTGGAGGCCGGCGACGCTTCGAGCGCCCTCGCCGTCCTGGAGGAGGCCCTCGCGCTGTGGGCCGGGCCCGCCCTCGCCGATCTTCCCGACCGCACGGCGGCCGCGTCCCGCTGGGAGGCCCGCAGGCTCGACGCGCGGCGGGCCGGGCTCGGCGCCCTCCTCGCCGTCGGGAGCCCCGGGGCGGCGCTGCCGGAGCTGGCCGCGCTCTGCGACACCCAACCGCTCGACGAGCCGCTCCAGGTCCTGCGCATCAGGGCGCTGCGGGACGCCGGACGCCCCGCCGAGGCGCTGGCCGCGTACGAGGAGGTCCGCACCCTGCTCGACGACCGCCTCGGCACCGCCCCCGGCCCGGCGCTGCGCGCGCTGCACGCCGAGCTCCTCCAGCAGGAACCGGCCGCGCCGCCCGCCGCCCCGGAGCCCGCCCACGCGGCCCCGCCCCCGACGCCTCCGCCCGCCCACGGGAACCTCCGGGCCCGGCTCACCAGTTTCGTCGGCCGCGACGCCGACATCGCCGCCCTGCGCGAGGACCTCGGCCGCGCCCGGCTCGTCACCCTGCTCGGCCCCGGCGGCTCCGGAAAGACCCGGCTGTCCCAGGAGGCCGCGGAGGCCGCCGAGGCCGCCGCCGGGGCCTGGCCCGATGGCGTCTGGCTCGCCGAGCTGGCCCCCGTCGACGACCCGGACGTCGTGCCCGAAGCCGTCCTGACCGCGCTCGGCGCCCGGGAGAGCGTGCTGCGCGGGGCCGGGGCCGAGGAGCTGCGGGCCGCCGACCGCACCGGCGCCGACCCTCTCGTACGCCTCACCGAGCACTGCGCCCCGCGCCGGATGCTGCTCCTCCTGGACAACTGCGAGCACGTCGTCGGAGCGGCGGCCGCCCTCACCGGCCATCTGCTGGCCCACTGCCCCCAGCTCACCGTCCTCGCCACCAGCCGCGAACCCCTCGGCGTACCGGGCGAGTTCGTGCGCCCCGTGGAACCGCTGCCCGGCCCGATGGCGCTGCGCCTGCTCGCCGAGCGCGGGGCCGCCGCCCGCCCCGGCTTCCGTACCGACGCGGACGAGGCGACCGCCGCCGCCTGCGCCGAGATCTGCCGCCGCCTGGACGGACTGCCGCTCGCCATCGAACTGGCCGCCGCCCGGCTGCGGATGCTCACCCCCCCGCCAGCTCGCCGGCCGGCTGGACGACCGCTTCCGGCTCCTCACCAGCGGCAGCCGCACCGTGCTGCCCCGCCAGCAGACCCTGCGCGCGGTCGTCGACTGGTCCTGGGACCTGCTGGACGACGCCGAACGGGCCGTCCTGCGCCGGCTGGCCGTCTTCGCGGGCGGCTGCTCACTCGCCGCCGCCGAGGAGGTCTGCGCCCTGCCCGCCCCGGGCGGCGGCTTCGCCGTGGAATCCCCGGACGTCGCGTCCCTGCTCGGCTCCCTCATCGACAAGTCCCTCGTCGTCGCCGCGCCCGGCGACGACGAGGAGATGCGCTACCGGCTGCTGGAGACCGTCGGCGAGTACGCCGCCGAGCGTCTGCGGGAGGCGGGCGAGCGGGACGCCGTCGAGCGCCGACACCTGGCCCACTACCGGGAACTGGCCCGTAGCACCGGGCCGAGGCTGCGCGGCGCGGGGCAGCGGGAGGCCATCGTGGTCTTCCAGCGCGAGTACGAGAACCTGCGCACCGCGCTCCGGCACGCCGTCGCGGCACGTGAGGAGCAGGAAGGACTCTGCATCGTCCTCTCGATGGCCTGGTACTGGCTGATGCACGAACTGAACGCCGACGCCCGTCAGTGGTCCGGGGCGGTGGCCGCTCTCGGCCCCGACCCGTTCGCCCCGCCCGGCGTCCAGGCCCCCTCCCTGCTGGAGCGGACCACCGACCGGCCGCCGCCCTGGGAACCGGAGCAGGTCGAGGAGGCGCGGCGCGGGGCGGGGCTGATCCGGATGGTCAGCATGGACCGCGCGATGAACGAGTGGCTCACCCCGCAGGGCCTGGAGCGGATGCGGATCATCGCCCGGACCTACCGGGCCGGGCAGCCCCAGGCCTGCCGTACACCCGGTGCGCTCTGGATGTTCGCGGTCCTGCTCACCGGCAAGGCCGACGAGATGCGGGAGGTGATGGACGAGACGGTCCGGTCCTCCCGTGAGTTCGCCTACGAATGGGAGCTGGGCGCCGCGCTGGACATCCGCGCCAAGGTACTGGCCAACCGCCCCGACTGGGCGGGAGAGGCGCTGGCCGACGCCGACGAGAGCCTGGAGATCTTCGTCCGGCTCGGCGACGACTGGGGTGCGGCCGAATCGCTGTCCTCCCGGGGGGAGGCGAACGAGCGCAAGGGCCGGTTCGCCGAGGCCGCCGCCGACTATCTGGCCGCGATCGACTACGCACGGGCGCTCGGCGCCCACGCCCAGGTGGCCGTGTTGCGAGCCCGGTACGCCGGGGCCCTCACCGAACTCGACCGCTTTGACGAGGCCGAGGCCGTCCTGTGCGATGTCGTCGACGGCGGCCGGTTCGCCGGGCACCAGGCGATGCCGACCGCCCGGCTGCATCTGGGGTTCCTGTACGGCCGCGTGGGCCGGGTGGCCGAGGCACGGGAGCAGATCGTCCTGCTGCGTGATGAGTTCAGCTCCCGCACGATCGGGGTCTTCGACGGGTTCGTGCTCGGGGTGCTGGCATGGCTGGACAACCTGGTGGGTGATCATGCCTCCGCACTCGCCACCGGGCTGGACGCGCTGGCCCGCGCCCAGGACCGGCTCGCCAGGATGATGGCCCCGCAGATGGCCTCCAGACAGCTGATGACCATCGCCCGCGCCCTCGCCGGACTCGACGCCCCCGGTGCCCCGGCCGCCGCAGCCCGGCTGCTCGGCCTCCAGGCGACTCTGGTGCCGGCCGGGCATGTGCCGACCGCCCTGGAGTGCCAGGGCCTCATCGAGGCCGAGGAAGCCGTGCGGGCCCGGCTCGACGACGACGCCTACACGGCGGCGTACGAGCAGGGCGGCGGCCTCACCCTCGACGAGGCCACCGCCCTGGCGCAGACGTACCGGAGGGACCCGCCGGCGTAACACCCCGGGCCGGGGGCGCAGGTGCCCTGCCAGCGGCGCGCCCGCCCCTGCTTCAGGCCTTCCTGCGGAACTTGGCGACCGCCAGCGGAGCCACCACCACCGTGATCCCGGCGGCCCAGGCGAGCGTCCACCAGACCGATTCCGCGACCGGGTCGCCCTGCATGAGCCCGCGCGCCGCGTCCGCGAGGTTGGACAGCGGGTTGTGGTCGGTGAACGCCTGGAGCCAGCCCGGCATGGTCTGCGGCGGCGCGAAGATCGAGGAACCGAACTGCAGCGGCATCAGCACGAGCATCGCCGTCCCCTGAACAGCCTGGGCCGTCTTCATGGCCAGCCCGAGCAGGATGAAGATCCACATCATGGCGGCGCCGAACGCCGCGGCCAGCGCGACCGCTCCGAGGAGCCCGAACACCGAGCCGTTCAGCTCCATACCGAGGGCGAACCCCATGGCGAGCAGGATCAGCGTGGCGACCAGCAGCCGGCCCAGCTCGACCACGATCTTGGCGACGAGCACCGAGGAGCGGGCGATCGGCATCGTCCGGAACCGGTCCATGACCCCCTTGCGGAAGTCGTCGTTGACGCCGGTGCCGACGGCCATGGCGATGTTCACGCCCATCATCGCCATCAGCCCGGGGACCAGGTAGTTCACATAGGACTGCCGGTCACCGCCGAGGCTGGCGCCGACCGAGCCGCCGAAGACGTACACGAAGAGCACGATGAAGACGACCGGCATCAGCAGGACGTCGAACATCGACTCGGGGTCCTTCTTGATCTGGAGCAGATTGCGCCGGACCAGCGCCCCGACGTGCCGCAGATCGGCCCGCATCCCTATCCGGCCCTCCTCGGCCACCCGGTCCTTCGACGGACCGGTGCCCGCGGACCCGACGGGGGCGGGGGGCAGTGTCGTGGTGTTCACGCGGCGACCTCCTGGGGAGCCCGGTCGGAGAGGGGAGTGGCCTTGTCGCCGGTGATCGCGAGGAACACCTCGTCGAGGCTGGGCAGGGCCGTCGAGACATGGGCGAGGGAGAACCCCCGGACGCCCAGCAGCCCGATGACAGCGGTCAGCTGCTCGTCGCTGAGGATCGGCACGTGCAGCAGTCCCTCGTCCGGCACGGCCTGCGCCCCGGCGACGCCGTCGAGCCCGGCCTCCCGGATCGCCCGCGCCATCGCGGCCAGCTCCGCCGGGTCCGATGGCCGGATCCGCAGGGTGCGTCCCCCGACCTTGGCCTTCAGCTCGTCGACCCCGCCCCGGGCGATGATCTTCCCCTGGTCGATGACGGTCAGCTCCTTGGCGAGCTGCTCCGCCTCCTCCATGTACTGGGTGGTCAGCAGCACGGTCGCGCCCTCGGCGACCATCCGCCGCACCTCGTCCCAGACCTCGTTACGGGTCCGGGGGTCGAGCCCCGTCGTCGGCTCGTCCAGGTAGAGCACGGCGGGGCTGCCGATCATCGAGGCGGCCAGGTCGAGCCGGCGGCGCATCCCGCCGGAGTACTCCATGCAGGCCCGCCTGGCGGCCCCGGTGAGCGAGAACCGCTCCAGCAGCTCGTCGGCGCGGGCCCGCGCCTGTTTGCGGGGCAGATCGAGCAGCCGCCCGATCATGTAGAGGTTCTCCCAGCCGGAGAGCTTCTCGTCGACCGAGGCGTACTGCCCGGTCAGGCCGATGGTGCGGCGGAGCTGCCGGGGCTGCTTCACCACGTCGTAGCCCGCGACGAACGCGTGGCCGGCGTCGGGAGTGACCAGGGTGGACAGGCAGCGTACGAGGGTGGTCTTGCCGGCGCCGTTGGGGCCGAGCACACCGAGGACGGCGCCTTCGCGGACGTCTAGGTCCACGCCGTCCAGCGCTTTGGTCTCGCCGTAGTGCTTGACCAGCCCCCGTACCTCGACGGCGTTCCGGCCGCTGTTGGGGTTCTTGTCGATTCGTTCCATGTCCACCAGCAGACCAGCGCCCGCCGACAGGCCGCCGACACGGCCCGGCACCGGCCGTCGCGCAGGCGACAGCCCGCCGACGGGGGATGTCGGCGGGCTGTCGGTGGTGCGGGAAATGGTCGGTGGACCAGCAGGTCCGCCATGGGCCGCCGGCCAGTGGAACGTGGCTCCGGCGGTCAGCGGAATGTGGCTGCGGCGGTCAGTGGAACGTGTGCTCCGGCGGTCAGTGGAAGGTGTGCTCCGGCGCCGGGAACGTGCCGCCGACGACCTCGTCCGCGAACTCCTTCGCCGCGTCGCCGAGGACCTGCCGCAGGTTCGCGTACTGCTTGGTGAAGCGCGGCACCTTGCCGCCGGTCAGCCCGACCATGTCCGTGTAGACCAGCACCTGCGCGTCGGTCGCGGAACCGGCGCCGATGCCGACGGTCGGGATGTGCAGCGTACGGGTGACCTCGGCGGCCAGCTCGGCGGGCACCAGCTCCAGTACGACGGCGAACGCGCCCGCGTCCTGCACGGCCTTGGCGTCGCGCAGCAGCTGCTGCGCGGCCTCCTCGCCGCGCCCCTGGACCCGGTAGCCCATCGCGTTGACGGACTGCGGGGTCAGGCCGATGTGGCCCATGACCGGGATGCCGGCCTCGACCAGCAGCCGGATCTGCTCGTGGGACCGCTCGCCGCCCTCCAGCTTGACCGCGCCGACGCCCGACCCTTTGATCAGCCGGGTGGCGTTGCGCAGCGCCTGGACGGGGCCTTCCTGGTACGAGCCGAAGGGCAGGTCGCCGACGATCAGGGCGCGCTTGGTGCCCCGTACGACGGCGGCGGACAGCATGGCGATCTCGTCCATCGTGACGGGCACGGTGGTCTCGTAGCCGAGGTGGCAGTTGCCCATGGAGTCCCCGACGAGCATGACCGGGATCCCGGCCTCGTCGAAGACGGACGCGGTCATCGCGTCGTAGGCGGTGAGCATCGGCCACTTCTCGCCGCGCTCCGTGGCGGCGGCGATGTCGTGGACGGTGATGCGGCGGGTGGACTTCCCTCCGTACAGCGCTTTGCTGCTGTCGGCGGAGGCGCCCGCGGGGGAGGACGGATTCTGTGCAGCCGGAAGCGACATGGCCGGTGGCTCCTTCGTCATCTCGAGGCGCCCTGACGGCGTCCCCGGATCCCTTCCATGGTGGCATCCCGCCCCGCTCCTCGGGAAGTGGGCCCGCACGTGTGTCCGGACCCCCTGCCCCGAGGGGAAAGCGGCCCCCAGGGGAAAGCGGCCCCGAGGGGAAAGCGGCGGCCTCGGGGGAAAGCTTTAACAATACGAGACGGTCTCGTATCGAAATGGAGCTAGGATCGTCCCCATGCCCATACCGTCCGGCGCTCCCGCCGCCGTGCCCCGTGTTCCCGAGGCGATCCACCGCCGCCGCTGGTGGATTCTCGCCGTCCTCATGTTCAGCCTGCTCATCGTGGTGCTGGACAACTCGATCCTGAACGTCGCGGTCAAGACGATCGCCGGCCCGGCACCCACCGGTATCGGCGCCACCCAGAGCGAGCTGGAGTGGGCGATCAACTCCTACACGCTCGTCTTCGCCGGACTCCTGTTCACCGCCGGCCTGCTGGGCGACCGCATCGGCCGCAAGAAGGTCCTCCTCGCCGGCATCCTGGTCTTCGGCACCGGCTCCGCGCTGGCCGCCTTCTCCGCCTCACCCGGCGAGCTCATCACCTGGCGGGCGCTGATGGGCTTCGGCGCGGCCTTCGTGATGCCCGCGACCCTCGCCGTCCTGATGAACGTCTTCGAGCGCGACGAGCAGCCCAAGGCCATCGGCATCTGGGCGGGCAGCGTCGGGCTCGGCATCGCCATCGGCCCGATCACCGGCGGGCTGCTCCTGGAGCACTTCTGGTGGGGCTCGATCTTCCTGGTGAACGTCCCCGTGGTCGTGATCGCGCTGGTCGCCATGGCGATCCTGGTCCCGGACTCCCGCGACCCGAACCCCGGCAAGGTCGACCCGGTGGGCGTCGCGCTCTCCGTCGTGGGCCTGGTCCTGCTGGTGTACGGGATCATCCGGGGCGGCGAACTGGCCGACTTCACCGATACGACCGTTCTCCTCTCCATCGTCGGCGGGCTGCTGGTGCTGGCCGGATTCGTCTGGCACGAGAAGCGCAGCAGCCACCCGGCCATCGACATCACGTACTTCCGCGAGCCCGCGTTCTCCGCCGCCGTCGCCGCCATCGCGCTGGTCTTCTTCGCGCTGATGGGAGTGACCTTCTTCGCCGCCTTCTACCTCCAGAGCGTGCGCGGCTACACCGCCCTGGAGTCGGGCCTGCTGATCGTTCCGCTCGCCGCCGCGCAGATGATCTTCGCGCCCCGGGCCCGGCTGGTCGTCGACCGCTTCGGCGCCCGCGCGGTCTGCACGGTGGGCATGCTGCTCGTCGCCGCCGGGCTCGCCTCGTTCGCCCTGTTCGACGCCGGTACGCCGGTGTGGGCGATGTGCCTCGTCTTCTTCGTCCAGGGCACCGGGATGGCGCACATCATGCCGCCCGTCACCGTCGCCGTGATGCAGGCCCTGCCCCGCGAGAAGGCCGGTTCCGGATCGGCGATCAACAACACCTTCCGCCAGGTCGGCGGCGCGCTCGGGATCGCCGTCCTCGGCTCGGTGCTCTCCACCGTCTACCGGGGCGACATCGAGGGTCACCTCGGCGCGGTCCCGGCCGGGGTCAGGGACATGGCGGGGGAGTCCATCGAGGCCACGCTCGGGGTCGCCGAGAAGCTCGGCCCGGTGGCCGGAAAGCCGTTGGCCGCCGCCGCCAACGACGCGTTCATCAGCGCCATGCACGTGACCGCGCTCGGCTCGGCGGCCGTCGCCCTGATCGGGGCGGTCGTCGTCGGCCTGTTCCTGCCCGGCCGGACCCCGGCGGCGGAGGCCCCCGAGGAAGCCCGGCCCACGGAGGAACAACTGAGCCACTGACGAACCGATCGGCCACTGACGAACCGACGGTCCACGGCCGGCCCGGTGAGGCTCGTCGCTCAGCGCTCCCAGGGTCGGCGAGAATCGGGGCGACGTGCGTACGCGGAACGACGGGCGGACGTACAACGGACGTACGGCAGACGTACGAACGTACGGCGGACGTATGGCGTACGTACGCCGGTCGTGCGCCAGGCGTGCGCCGGGACGTACGAGGGACGACGGCGCGGTGAGAGGCGGTTTCAGGTGCAAGGCCAGGACGGCGAGCGGGACGGGTGCGGGGCACGGGACGGGGGCGAGCGACCGGCCGGGGCGGCTGATCCGGAGCCCCGCCGCGGACGGCCCCGTTCCGCCGCGGCGGAACGGGCGATCCTGGACGCCGTCATCGCCCTCCTGGAGGCGGGCGAGCCGCTGGCGGGCCTCTCCATCGAGCGCATCGCACGCACGGCGGGCGTCGGCAAGGCCACCATCTACCGGCGCTGGGGCGGAAAGGAGGAGCTCTTCGTCGACGTCGTACGCGACATGGAGCCCACCGACCCGCCCGTCTCCGGCACCGCGGGCCTGGCCGACCTGCGCGTGATGATGGAATCGATGCGCACCCGGGGCCTCGCCCAGCGTTCCTCGGTGCTCCTGGTCAACATCTTCGCCCAGATGAAGAGCCACCCGAAGCTGTGGGAGGAGTACTTCAGCACGGTGATCGCCCCCCGGCGCGTCGCGATGCTGGAGGCGGTGCGGCGCGCCGTCGCCGCCGGGGAACTGCGCGACGACCTCGACGTGGAGCTGATCGACGACCTCTTCGTCGGCCCCATGCTCGTCCGCACGGTGCACCGCCCCGACGCGCCGCTCCCCGAGGACCTCGTGGACCGCGTCATCGCCGCTCTGCTGGGGGGCCTCGCCCCCGGACAAGTGTGATCGTTCCCTCATAAGGCCCCCCGACCGGCCCCGGGCCGGAACCCGCCGTCCCGCATCTGTCGTCCTGCCTTCCGTACGGGGTCTCCGTAGCTCTCCGTACGGTCGTCGGACGCCGGACAGGTCGCCGGACAGGCCGGCGGACCGGCGGAGGGAATGGCGCAGCTCATCGCCTAGGGTCGTGAGCGCGGCAATGGGCAGGGCACGGCAGTGAGGACAGCGCGATGGTGCAGGCGTACGGAGCGGACACGGGCAACGGCAGCGCGGAGCAGCCGGGGGCCGGAGGATCCCGCTTCCGGGGCCTGTGGGACCGTCTGACGTCCGACCGGGGCATCTGGCGGCGCGGGATCGTGCTGGCCCTCTGCTCGGTCCTGCTGACCCTGCTGATGGTCCTCCACGCCCAGGTCCCGAACCGGCTCGGCAACCTCGGCAGCCTCATCGAGACGTTCCTGCCGTGGGTCGCGCTCTTCGTCCCGGTGCTGCTGGTCCTGGCCCTGGTGCGGCGCTCCGCGACCGCCCTGATCGCGCTGCTGCTGCCCGCCGTGGTCTGGCTCAACGTGTTCGGGGGCCTGCTCACCGACAAGAGCGGCGGCGGTGGCGGCGACCTCACCGTCGCCACCCACAACGTCAACGCCGGCAACCCCGACCCCGAAGGCACCGCCCAGCAGGTCGCCGGTTCCGGGGCGGACGTCGTGGCCCTCCAGGAACTCCCGGGCCGGCAGGTCCCCACGTACGAGAAGTCGATGGCCGACCGCTATCCGTACCACTCGGTCCAGGGCACCGTCGGGCTGTGGAGCAAGTACCCGCTCAGCGACACCGAGCCGGTCGACATCAAGATGGGCTGGACCCGGGCGATGCGCTCCACGGTCACGACCCCGCAGGGCGAGGTCGCGGTGTACGTGGCCCACCTGCCGTCCGTCCGCGTGAAGCTGCACGCCGGGTTCACCGCCAACCAGCGCGACGACAGCGCCGACGCGCTCGGCGAGGCCATCGCCGACGAGCCGGTGAAGCGTGTCGTCCTGCTCGGCGACCTGAACGGCACGATGAACGACCGCTCGCTGAACGCGGTCACCTCCCAGATGCGTTCCACCCAGGGTGCGGCGGGCGACGGCTTCGGATTCAGCTGGCCCGCTTCGTTCCCGATGGCCCGGATCGACCAGATCATGGTGAAGGGGGTCGAGCCGCTGTCCTCCTGGACGCTCGCGGCGACCGACAGCGACCACCTCCCGATCGCGGCCCGCGTGGAGCTGTGACGCATCCGGTGGGACGGGTGGAGCTGTGACGCATCCGGTGGGACGGGTGGGACGGGCGGGAGACCGACAGGTCCGGCGAGTCCGGTGCAACGAGCTGTTCACCCGCCGGTAGGCGTCCCGGCATGAGCGTCTGCGAGAATTTGTTCCGGTAACTTACATATGGCGTGAGCCGCTGTCCGGCACCTGTGTGCCGCGGCGGCGGCTCCCTGCCGCGCACCACCGTGAAAGGTTCCCTCCCCATGCCCCTGGCCCTCCTCGCCCTGGCCGTGAGCGCCTTCGGCATAGGCACGACGGAGTTCGTCATGATGGGGCTGCTGCCCAACGTGGCGGACGACCTCGGGACCTCCGTGCCCACCGCCGGATACCTCGTGTCGGCGTACGCGATCGGTGTCGTCGTGGGCGCGCCCCTGCTCACCGGCCTCGGCTCACGGGTCCCGCGCAAGCGGATGCTGCTGCTCCTGATGGCGCTGTTCACCGTCGGCAACCTGGCCTCCGCGCTCGCCCCGGACTTCGGCTGGCTGATCGCGGGCCGCTTCCTCGCCGGTCTGCCGCACGGCGCGTTCTTCGGCGTCGGCGCGGTCGTGGCCGCCCGGCTGGTCTCCGAGGGCCGTCAGGCGCGGGCGGTGGCGACGATGTTCCTCGGTCTGACGGTCGCCAACATCGTCGGCGTCCCCGCGGCGACCCTGCTCGGCCAGCACCTCGGCTGGCGGGCCACGTTCCTCGTGGTCGCGGCGATCGGCCTCGCCGCGATGGCCGCCCTGGCCCGCCTGGTGCCCGGCATCCCGGTCGAGGCGCACCAGGACGTACGCCGCGAACTCCGCGCCCTCGGCAACCGTCAGGTGCTGCTCGGCCTGCTCACCGCGGTCTTCGGCTTCGCCGGGGTCTTCGCGGTGTACTCCTACCTCTCGGCCATGACCACGAAGGCGATGGGCTTCGGCGAATCCTCCGTCACTTTGGTCCTGGCCCTCTTCGGCATCGGCATGACCCTGGGCGCCCTGGCAGCGGGCCCCCTCACGGACCGGGCACTGCGCCCGACCCTGTACGGATCGCTCGGCGCACTCGCGGTGGTCCTGGTGGTCTTCCCGTTCGTGGTGCACGTGCAGTGGGCGGCGCTGGTGATGGTGGTGCTGCTGGGCGGAGTCGGCTTCATGACGACGACCCCGCTCCAGATGCTGGTGATGAACAAGGCGAAGGACGCCCCGACCCTGGCCTCCGCCTCCAACCACTCCGCGTTCAACCTGGCCAACGCGGGCGGCGCCTGGCTGGGCGGCGTGGCCATCGCGTCGGGCTGGGGCTGGACGTCCCCGGCCCTGGTCGGCGCGGTGCTGGCGGTGACCGGCCTGGCGGTGGCAGTGACAGCGGGCTGCCTGGACCGGGGCCCGGCGCGGAAATCCCGCGTGGTGGTGGCAGCGAACCAGGCCCGTCCGGCGCCCTCTCCGGCCTGTCCGGCGTTCGAGGACGGAACCGTTGCGCCGGGCGGGCCCGCGGCCACGTCGACGCCCCCTACGACTCGCGCCACCGGTTCGTGATCGGCAGCCGCCGGTCCTTCCCGAACCCCTTGGGCGAGATCTTCGTCCCCGGCGGATACTGCCGCCGCTTGTACTCCGCCGTGTCCACCATCCGCAGCGTCTTCGCCACCAGCTCCGCGTCGAACCCGGCCGCCACGATGGCATCAAGACCCTGGTCCCGGTCCACGTACATCTCCAGGATCGCGTCCAGGACGTCGTAGTCCGGCAGCGAGTCCGTGTCGACCTGCCCCGGCCGCAGCTCCGCGCTCGGCGGCTTGGTGATCGAGGCCTCCGGGATCGGCGGCGTCTGCCCCCGCTCCTCGGCGGCCCGGTTGCGCCACTTCGCCAGCCGGAAGACCGACGACTTGTAGACGTCCTTGATCGGCCCGTACGCGCCGACCGCGTCCCCGTACAGCGTGGAGTAACCGACCGCCAGCTCCGACTTGTTGCCCGGCGCCAGCACGATCTGCCCCTCCTGGTTGGACAGGGCCATCAGCATCGTGCCGCGCAGCCGCGCCTGGAGGTTCTCCTCGGCGAGGCCGGTGAGCTGGAGCGACCCCATATAGGCGTCGAACATCGGCTCGATCGGTACGGTGCGGAAGTTCAGCCCGGTCCGCCGCGCCAGCTCGGCCGCGTCGCCCTTGGAGTGGTCCGAGGAGTACTTCGACGGCATCGACACCCCGTACACGTGCTGAGCGCCGAGCGCGTCGCACGCGATGGCCGCGCAGATCGCCGAGTCGATCCCGCCGGAGAGCCCGATCAGCACACTGCTGAAACCGTTCTTCGCGGCGTACGCGCGCAGCCCGACGACCAGCGCGGAGTAGATCTCCTCGTCGTCCTCCAGCCGCTCCGCGTACCCGCCCGCCAGCTCCGGCTCGTACGCGTCCACGGGCTGCTCGGACAGCACCACATGGTCGATGCGCAGCCCGTCGTCCACCACACCCGAGGGCGCCACGGCCCCGGCGGCGGGCAGCTCCAGATCGAGGATGACGCTGCCCTCGGAGAACTGCGGGGCGCGGGCGATGACCTCGCCCTCCTTGTCGACGACGATCGAGTCGCCGTCGAAGACCAGCTCGTCCTGTCCGCCGATCATCGCCAGGTAGGCCGTCGTGCAGCCGGCCTCCTGGGCCCGCTTGCGGACCAGCTCCAGCCGGGTGTCGTCCTTGTCCCGCTCGTACGGCGAGGCGTTGATCGACAGCAGCAGCCCGGCCCCGGCGGACCGGGCGGCCGGGACGCGCCCGCCGTCCTGCCACAGGTCCTCGCAGATCGCGAGGGCCACGTCGATGCCGTGGACCCGGACGACGGGCATCGAGTCGCCCGGCACGAAGTACCGGAACTCGTCGAACACCCCGTAGTTCGGCAGGTGGTGCTTGGCGAAGTTGAGCGCGACCCCGCCCCGGTGCAGCACGGCGGCGGCATTGCGCGGGGAGCCGGCCGGCTGCCCGTAGCGCGCCGCGCCGTGCTCGGAGCGGTCCAGGTAACCGACGACGACCGGCAGTTCGCCGAAGCCCTCCGCGTCGAGCCGGGCGGCCAGCGCACGCAGCGCCTGTCGCGAGGCCTCGACGAAGGACGACCGCAGGGCCAGGTCCTCGACGGGGTATCCGGTCAGCACCATCTCGGGGAACGCCACCAGGTGGGCGCCCTGCTCGGCGGCGTGCCGGGTCCAGTGGACGATCGCCTCGGAGTTGCCGGCGAGGTCGCCGACGGTCGAGTCGATCTGATTCAGTGCGAGGCGTAGTTGAGGCACGCCGCCCAGTGTAATCGTCTTTCTGACGCGATGTCCCGGCGGGCCGGGCAAAAACTGCCGCGGCCCGCCGAAACCGCAGGTCGAAGCGGAATCCGCCCCGGCCGGCCGAGGGCCGTACGGTCAGCTCCGGTAACCGAGGACCGTCATCATCCCCGCCTCCGCGTGGTAGACGTTGTGGCAGTGGACCATCCACAGCCCCGGGTTGTCGGCGTCGAACTCCACGGTCAGCGACCGGTGCGGCAGCACGATCGCGGTGTCCTTACGGGCCCCGGCGGCGTTCCCGCCGAGCGCGAAGGTGTGCCCGTGCAGATGCAGCGGGTGCCACATGGCCGTCCCGTTGTCGAAGACGACCCGCACCCGCTCGCCCGCCTCGACCGGCCGCCGCTGCTCCGCGCTGTACGGCTGTCCGTCGAAGGCCCAGTCGTACGCCGCCATCCCACCGGTGAGCCGGATCCGGATCGTCCGGTCCGGCGCACGGGCCGGCAGCGCCACCGACGGGTCCGGCACCAGCCGCCCCGCCTCCACCAGCTTCCCGTCCAGTTCCCGGGGGCGTACGGAGGCGGCGGGCGCGGCCCCGCTCCCGGTCCGCAGCACGGCCAGCGCGGACGCCTCCGTCCCCGCGGTCTTCTTCCCCTCGGCCAGCGCGGTCAGCGGGAACACCCCGTCGCCGGCGGTGACGAGGACGTCGTACCGCTCGCCCATCCCCAGCAGCAGCGCGTCACCCGTGGTGTGCCGGACCGGGAACCCGTCGGTGTGCGTCACGGTCATCCGGTGCCCGCCGAGCGCGACACGGAAGGCGGTGTCGCCACCGGCGTTGATGATCCGCAGCCGGATACGGTCACCGGGCCGCGCGGTGAATGACTCCGGGTCCTCCGGCACCCGCCCGTTGACCAGGTAGTGCGGATAGGCCACATCGCCGGCGTCCCCGCCGAGCAGCTCACTGGTGGCCCCCATCATCATCCGCGAGGGCCCGTCACCGCCCGGCTCGCCCTCACCCTCACTCTTGCCCTTTCCCTCGCCGGACATGGTGTGCGCGCCGTGATCCATCCCGCCGCCCATGCCGCCGGACAGCTCCTTGAGGACGGCGTCCGGAGTGGACCCGTCCACCCCGTCGACCCAGTCGTCGAGGACGACGACCCACTCCTTGTCGTACGCCAACGGCTCCTTCGGGTCCTCGACGATCAGCGGCGCGTACAGCCCCCGGTCCTGCTGGACGCCGGAGTGCGGGTGGAACCAGTACGTCCCCGGATGCGGCACGGCGAACCGGTAGGCGAAGTCGGCACCCGGCGCGATCTCCCGCTGGGTCAGCCCGGGGACCCCGTCCATGTCGTTGCGCAGGGCGAGCCCGTGCCAGTGCAGGGAGGTGGGCTCCGGCAGGTGGTTGGCGAGGGTGAGCGCGAGCGTGTCGCCCGCCGTCACCCGCACCTCGCGTCCGGGCAGCCGGTCCCCGTACGCCCAGGAGGCGACGGTCCGCCCGCCGCCGAGGTCGAGCCGGGCGCGGGTGGCGGTGAGGGAGACCTCGCGTACGGGCCCGGAGCCGCGCGCCGCCTCGGTCGCCTCGACCTCCTTGCCGCCGGGGGAGACGTACGTACCTGAGTCCTGTGCCCCGCCGGGGGAGTGCGTACCGCCGTGGCCGCTGCCGTCGGAACAGCCGGCGAGGGCTCCCGTACCGGCGACGGCGAGAGCGGCGCCGAGCACGGCGCGTCGAGTGGGTTGCGTGGGCATGCCGAATACACCTCTGAAGATCTGAAGAGCGTTGGTTCCGGTGGTTCCGGTGGTTCAGGGAGGGGCGGAGGTGAAACGCCCACTCCTAAATACGCAGCACCGAAACGCTGGCGAGCACCGATATCCGGGGCGGCGGGACCGGCCGGAGTACCCGCAGTAGCCCCGCACCCACCGGCGTACCGAGGGGCCGCCCGTCGGCGCGCAGCCCGAGCAGCCAGGAACCGAGGAGGGCGAGGCCCCACACACCGAGGACGGCGAGGCAGACGGAGAGCGGATCCATGCCGCTCATGGGGGTGCCGGAGGCGGGGGAGTCGTGCGGCGGCAGGTGTCGCACGTCGGCGGCGCCCGCGGCCGGGGCGGGGACCGGGCCGGGGGCCTGGGCCAGGTGCCCGGTCATGGCGGGGGCTGACGGCGAACCGCTGTGCTCCGCCGGATGCCCGACCGTATGCATGGTGACGATGCCGAACAGTAAGGCGGCGAACAGCATCAGCCGCCCGTACGTCCCGCTTCCGCTCCACGCCGTGCCCGCCATGCGGGCAGCCTACCCCCGGCGGGTATGCGAACGAACGGCGACCCGGCACCCCGCGACCGGAACGGGCCGTGGGCGTCGGGCCACCGTCACACGTGCTCGCAGCTGCTCACGCACGTACCTGCGCACATCCATGCGTACGCACACCGGCACGTGTTCCCGGCTTCACGCACGTGTTTCCCGGCTTCTCAGCTGCGGGAGTAGACCTTCTCGGCCCAGCCCGCGATCTGCTCCTCGGTGAGGTGCTGCGCGAGGTCGGCCTCGCTGATCATGCCGACCAGCTTCTTGTTCTCGACGACGGGCAGCCGGCGGATGCGGTGGGTCTGCATCTCCTCCAGGACCGCGTTCACATCGGCCTCCGCCTCGATCCAGCGGGGCGTGCCCTGCGCCAGATCGCCCGCTGTGATCTCCGCCGGATCGTGTCCCTTGGCCACACAGCCGACGACGATGTCGCGGTCGGTGATGATGCCGACCATCCGGTCCGACTCGCCGTTGGCGGAGACGGGCAGCGCCCCCACGTTGTGCTCGCGCATCAGCTGCGCCGCACGGTCGAGGGTCTCGTGGGCCGGGATCCAGCGGGCCCCGCTGTGCATGATGTCTTTGGCGGTCGTCATGGGGGATTTCCTCCTGCGTGCTGATGGCATGCGGTACGGCCCCGAGCGCAACCCATCGTCATCGGCCCGCCGGGGCCGCGCGACCGCAACCATCCGTTCGGGTGTGCCGGCAGGAGGGCGAAAGCTGACGTACCCGCTGTCCGGGCCCGGCCGGCCCGGCTCAGGACCGGGGCGTGGCTTTCCGCTCGGCCAGCATGTCCCGCATCAGCCCCAGCTCGGACCGCTGACCCTCCACCATGCCCCGGGCGAGCCGCTGCTCGGCCGGAACCGCGCACAGCGACGCACAGGCCTCGGCCATGGCGACGCCGCTCCTGTGGTGGTCCGTCATCAACTGGAGGAAGAACACCTCGGCCTGCTCGCCGTCGAGGCGCCCGAGCCGCTCCAGCTCGGAGCGGCCGGCCATGCCCGCCATGCGTACGCCATCAGCAGCGCTGCCGGCACCTGCTCCGGCCCCGGTCTCGGCACCGCCCGAGTCATGCCCACCGTGCCCGTGCCCTTTCCCCTGCCCCGGCCCCTGTCCGTGTCCCTTCCCGTGTGCATCCGTATCGGCCGTCCAGGCCATGGGCTGCTCCCCGGCCGGGGCGATCTTCGGCAGCTCCCACAGGTCGAGCAGGCCGAGCAGGCCGAGCAGCATCCCGCGCTGGTTGGCCTGGGTGTTGGCGATGTCGTAGGCGAGTCGGCGCACGTCCTCGTCGTCCGTGCGGTCGCGGACGACGAAGGACATCTGGACGGCCTGCTGGTGGTGGACGGCCATGTCCCGGGCGAACCCGGCGTCGGCGGAGGAGGCCGCCGGAACACGGGCGTAGCCCTGCCCCTGCCCCTGCCCATCTGCGTCCCCGTCCCCGCCCCCGTCGCCGCGTGCGGAGGCGACCGTGGCCGCCCCCGCGAAGAGCAGCGCCAGGGCGACGGCGGTCCCTGCGGCCCATCGGACACGTCGGGTCTTCCGCCGCTCCACGAGGGTGTGGGCGTCCTCGTCCTGCGGTGTCCGCTGCCCCGCCGTCACCGCGGCACCGTCGCCAGCCCGCCGGTGCAGGGTGCGCCGGGCTCGGGCGTCTGCGGACCCTGGACGAACTGGGTGAGGAACTGGTCCACCCGCTGGTCGGCGGCGGAGTCCACGGTGACCTGCTTGCCCCAGGCACTGAGCATGATCGCGCCCTCCTGGCCGGCGTACGGGCTCATCAGCGTGAACGGGGTCCTCTTGACGCGCTCGGCGAGCTCGGCCACGTCGGTAGCGGCGGCCTTGTCGTTGTACGTGACCCAGACCGCGCCGTGCTCCAGGGAGTGCACGGCGTTGACGTCGGCGAGGGCCTCTTCGTATACGTCGCCGTCGCAGTTCATCCAGGACTGGTTGTGGTTGCCGCCGACCGGGGGCTTCATCGGATAGTCGACCGGGCCCGCCACGTGGTCGCGGCCCAGCTTCGCCGCGTCCCAGGACTTCAGCCCCTCGATGGCCCCGCCCTTGGCGTCGCCGTGGGAGTCGCCGTGCCCGCCCGGATGCTTGCCGTCCTGGGCCGCCGAGGCGTCGCCTGACTTCTCGTTCGCCTCGGAGCGCTCCAGCAGCGGGTACGAGCCGAAGGTGACGAGACCGGCCACGACGGCGGCGCCCAGCCCTGTGGCGATGGCCCGGTTGCGGGCGGAGCGGGCGCGGGTGTCGGGGGCCTGCGGCTGCGGCTGCGGGTACCGGGGATCGAAGCTCAGTCGTCGGGTCCTTCCGCGAAGGGGCCGGGAGGCGGGAGGACGGTCCGTGGACCGATGCGCGCGGACGGGCGGGAAAGCCGGTCATCGCTCGGTCACCGCCCCCGTGCGCCACGGTCGCCGATCGTAGTGGGTGGCCGAGTGCTCCCTCTCACACCGAGTGCGTAATGTGGGTGAAATCCCGGGTCGTGATACTGGCAGTGTCTCCCCTACCCCGGGCGGTGGTGCACGGACCGTCTGAACTGCAAGGATGTGGCAATGGACAAGCAGCAGGAATTCGTCCTCAGGACCCTTGAGGAGCGCGACATCCGCTTCGTGCGGCTGTGGTTCACCGACGTCCTCGGGTTCCTCAAGTCCGTCGCCGTCGCTCCGGCCGAGCTGGAGCAGGCCTTCGACGAGGGCATCGGCTTCGACGGCTCGGCGATCGAGGGCTTCGCGCGGGTCTACGAGTCGGACATGATCGCCAAGCCGGACCCGGGCACCTTCCAGATCCTGCCCTGGCGCGCGGAAGCCCCGGGCACCGCGCGGATGTTCTGCGACATCCTGATGCCCGACGGCTCCCCCTCCTTCGCCGACCCTCGCTACGTGCTGAAGCGCATCCTCGCGAAGACGTCGGACCTCGGCTTCACCTTCTACACCCACCCCGAGATCGAGTTCTTCCTGCTGAAGAACAAGCCGGTCGACGGCACCCGCCCGACCCCGGCGGACAGCTCGGGCTACTTCGACCACACGCCGCAGAACGTCGGCATGGACTTCCGCCGCCAGGCGATCACCATGCTCGAATCGATGGGCATCTCGGTCGAGTTCAGCCACCACGAGGGCGCCCCCGGCCAGCAGGAGATCGACCTGCGGTACGCGGACGCGCTCTCCACGGCGGACAACATCATGACGTTCCGTCTGGTGATGAAGCAGGTGGCGCTGGAGCAGGGCGTGCAGGCCACGTTCATGCCCAAGCCGTTCTCGGAGTACCCCGGTTCGGGCATGCACACCCACCTCTCCCTCTTCGAGGGCGACCGCAACGCCTTCTACGAGTCGGGCGCGGAGTACCAGCTCTCCAAGGTCGGCCGCTCCTTCATCGCGGGCCTGCTGACGCACGCCGCGGAGATCTCGGCCGTCACCAACCAGTGGGTCAACTCCTACAAGCGCATCTGGGGCGGCTCCTCCCGCGCGGCCGGCGCGGGCGGCGAGGCCCCCTCGTACATCTGCTGGGGCCACAACAACCGCTCCGCGCTCATCCGCGTCCCGATGTACAAGCCCGGCAAGACCGGCTCGGCCCGCGTCGAGGTCCGCTCCATCGACTCCGGCGCCAACCCGTACCTCACCTACGCGGTCCTGCTCGCCGCGGGCCTCAAGGGCATCGAGGAGGGCTACGAACTCCCGGCTGGCGCCGACGACGACGTCTGGGCCCTCTCCGACGCCGAACGCCGTGCGATGGGCATCGAGCCGCTCCCGCAGAACCTGGGCGAGGCGATCTCGCTGATGGAGAAGAGCGAACTGGTCGCCGAGACGCTGGGCGAGCACGTCTTCGACTTCTTCCTCCGCAACAAGAAGCAGGAGTGGGAGGAGTACCGCAGCGAGGTCACGGCCTTCGAGCTGAAGAACCTGCTGCCGGTGCTGTAGCGCCGCCTGTCGGGCGTGGAGCCCGCGTGCGTGACTGACGAGTTCGGGCCGACGGTGTCACACCGTCGGCCCGAAGCCGTTTGCGGGCCGGAAGCGCAGGCCGGTTGTTCAGCAGCGGCAGCGGCAGCGGCGGCAGCAGCGGACCGGCCGGTGCGGGTCCTTCCGACAGGCCGGGCCGGGCCGGTGAGGCCGATCAGGCGTATGCGGTGCGGCAGCGTCCTGTCCGCGGCCTGGCCCGCACCGTTCTGCGACGGAGGTGCGAGCCGGACGTGACAGGGCGCGCTACACCGGCGGCGTCCCCGGCGGTGACGGCGCGGGGGGCGGGTTGGGCAGCGGCGGGCCCGGGTCCGGCGGGGTCTTCGGGGGGCCGCTGCCGTGTTTCCCGTCGTTCAGGAGCTTGCGGGCCGTCAGGCCGTAGACGCCGAACGGCGGGAAGAGGTCGACGCGGCACGGGTAGTTGCCCTCCGCGCACTCCTCGCAGAGCAGGTCGCGGCCGGCGGGGGTCTGCCGGGCGGCGGTGACCGGGGCGTTCCAGCACGCCTCGCAGGTACGGGTGTCCGTGGCGGAGAGCGTGATCACCCGGGCCTCCCGGGCGGTGGTGTCGGTAAGGGCCGGCAGGTAGGACGCATCAGGTGCCTCCGTCGCTGGTGGATGGGTGGCGAACCGGCCCGGCCGCTGTCCCGCGAGGAACGGGCGGCCGGGACCGGGATCAGGGGGTGCAGGGGGTCACGGGGGCGGCCCGGCCGTCCGGAAAGCGGCGGGCAGCCGCGCCGGCCGGGCCGGGCGCCGTCGTCCCGGGCCTCGGGTGGGGCACGGGGCCGTGTGGGTCCGGGCCGGTGCCGGGGCCCGGGGCGACGGCAGCCGTGCACCCCACCTCATCTGCGGGTCTCCCGCCAGACACGGACGAGCTTCGTGGCGTCGGGGCAGGCCGTGCCGGTCCGGCAGGCGGTGCAGGTCATCGTGTGGCCGAGCAGGGCGCGGTACGCCGCGTCGGGGGATTCGTTCGTGGTCACGTTCGCCTCTCTGCTGATCTCGGCCCAGACGTATTCGGAGGTGCGGGTGCGGGTGTGTCCGTAGCGGTCCGCCGTGGCCAGGGCGGCGAGGACGGCCGCGTGGGCGGTCGCGCTCAACTCGGCGGGGAGATCGGCCTCGACGCGGAAGCCGTCCAGGTCGGTGGCCACGCGAGACGCGGTGCCTGTGGCGGCGGTGAGCATGCCGGTCAGTGCCGCGACCCGCGCTTGTGCAGAGCGCACACTTCTCCCCTGGTGAACCGAATGTCACTCCATGTAATGCTGAGTATTCAGCTTCAACCTGATGGGTTAGCTTTGTCAACAGCGACGCCCCTATCGACGCCGAACACACGGAGCTGCTCAAATGCCACGTGATACGCCGTACTTGAAGGTGGCGGACGAACTGCGGGCACGCGTACGAGCCGGTGAATGGGCGGTCGGGGACAAGCTGCCGTCCCGGGCGCGGTTCGCCGAGGAGTACGGCGTCGGCCAGTCCGTGGCGCAGCGGGCCATGGAGCGCCTGATCATCGAGGGCATCCTCGAAGGCCGCGCGGGCTCCGGCACGTACGTCCGCCGGGCCCGCGAGCGCCGGCGCATGGTCCGCTCACGCCACCGTGAGCAGCGCAACAAGAGCCCGTTCGCCGCGAACATGAGCGAGCTCGACCACGAGGCCGACTGGGAGTGCACCAGCACGGCCCGCGTTCCCGCGCCGGAGGACATCGCGGAACGCCTGGCGATCGAGCCCGGCGACCTCTGTGTCGTGACCGACTACGAGTTCCTCGCCGACGGCATGCCCGTACAGCTCGCCAAGAGCTGGGAGCCGATGGCCATCACGGACGGGACGCCGGTCCTGCTCCCGGAGATGGGTCCGCACGGCAAGATCGGCGTGGTCGAGCGCATGCGCTCCATCGGCGTGGGCATCACCACCGGCATCGAACTGCCCCGCCCGGCCCGCGCGACGCGCGAACAGGCCAACCTGCTCGGCATCTCCATCGGTGACCTGGTCATCGAGATCGAGCGCACGTACTTCGACCGTGATGGCCGCCCCGTGGAGACGGCGAACATCGTCGTGCCGGACATCCGCTGGGAGATCGCCTACGAGATCCGCGTCGACCAGCCCGATCCCTGAGCCGGGGGCCGAAGGACCGTGCTCCCGCCGAGCCCGGTCCTTCGGTGCTCCGCTCCCGGTCGGTGATGTGGAACGCGTAGCCGAGGACCGGCCGGGCAGCCCGTCCCCATGCCCCGTACAGGCGTGGGAACGGGCTGTTGTACTGTTATGACCCCCGTACGCCACGGGGACCGACGAGATCGACCGAGGAGGTGAGACCCATTACCGCTGGATCAGGCTGGGTGCTCACCCCGCGCGATCACGTCGAACGACCGGCAGCGGCAACAGCGGCAGCCGACCGGACGAACTAGGACGATCGCGGAGCGCCCATCGGTTTTTCCCGAAAGGCTTCGCTCGTATGCCGGTTCACCCCGCTGTCTCCTCCTCCACCGTCGCCGCCCTGCGCCGCGCCGGCTGTGTCTTCGCCGAGGACGAGGCCCGCCTCCTCCACGAGGCCACCACCTCCCCGGACGAACTGTCCGCCCTCGTCGAGCGCCGCGCCGCCGGACTGCCGCTCGAACACGTCCTGGGCTGGGCGGACTTCCACGGCCGCCGGTTCGCCGTGGACACCGGCGTCTTCGTGCCCCGCCGGCGTACGGAGTTCCTGGTGGCGCAGGCCGCCGCCCTCGCACCCCGCAGGGCCGTCGTCGTCGACCTCTGCTGCGGTTCCGGCGCGCTCGGCGTCGCCCTCGCCTGCGCGTCGGAGGCGGCCGAACTGCACGCCTGCGACGTCGAGCCCGCCGCCGTGCGCTGCGCCCGGCGCAACGTCGGCGACCTGGGGCAGGTCTACGAGGGCGACCTGTTCGCCCCGCTGCCCGCCGCCCTGCGCGGCCGGGTCGACGTGCTGCTGGCCAACGTCCCCTATGTCCCCACCGACGACATCGAGCTGCTGCCCGCCGAGGCCCGCGTCCACGAACCGCGCGTCGCTCTGGACGGGGGCGGCGACGGGCTCGACGTCATGCGCCGGGTCGCCGCCGAAGCGCCCGCGTGGCTCGCGCCCGGCGGCAGTCTGCTCGTGGAGGCGAGCGAGCGGCAGCGGGACACGGCGGTCGAGGTCCTGCGCACCGCCGGGCTGAGCACCCGGGTCCTGGTCTCCGAGGAGCTGTACGCCACCGTCCTCGTCGGGACGGGCCCGGCGGATCACATGAAGCGGTAGCGCGTCTGGCTGTACGGCTCCCCCTTGCCGAAGCCGAAGGCCGTACGGGGGCGGACCGCGAACACGTGGGCGTGGCCCGCCCCCGCCTGGACGAAGCTGCCGTCCTCGACGTCGAAGTGCCAGTCGCCGCCGTACTTCGCCTCCCACTGCCGGGCCAGCGCGGTCAGCCGGCCGTGGTCGGTCACCCGGTCCGCCCGGCCCTCCACCACCATGTCGAAGCCGGAGTCCAGGGTGTTCGCGCCCGTCGTCAGGACCACCTCGGGGTTGGCCGCCAGGTTGCGTGCCTTGCGCTCCTCGGGGCCCGTACAGAAGTGGAGGGCGCCGTCGGACCAGACGCCGATCAGCGGGGTGGCGTGGGGGCGGCCGTCCGGGCGGACCGTGGACAGCCAGTACAGCGGGGCACCGGCGAGTACGGCGGCCGCCTCCGGCCAGGGGCGGGCCGTCGCGCCCCCGCTGCTGTAGCGGGCGTCCAGCTCGGTCGCCGGGGCCGGGGCGGGGGCATCGGCCGGGGAACGGTCGGGCAGGGGGTGCTCGGTCGTGGACATGGTTCCTCCGCGGGGACGTCAAAGGGGTGCTGTCAGGTGCTTTCCCCCTGGGGTGGACTCCGCCCCCGCCCCGAATTCATCGGCACAGGACTAGGCTCGGAGAGCTGTGACGCGGCAAGGGGGCGGCCGAGCAGCTACGCAGATCGGTTCGGCGGGCAGGAGAACACGGAATGACGACGGTGCCGGGGCGCAGAAGCAGTACGTTCACCAGGCTGCTGCGGCACGGATTCACCGCCCCGTCCGCCGCGGAGCAGCTCCTGGGCCTGGACGCGCTGGCCTCCGTACGGTCGGATCCGGTCCTCCTGGAGGCGCTCGGGGCCACCGCCGACCCGGATCTGGCCCTGCGCGGACTGGTCCGGATCGTGGAGGCCGGGGCGGCAGACGAGCGGCAGGTGCTGCTCGACACCCTCGTCACCGCCAAGCCACTGCGCGACCGGCTCCTCGGGGTGCTCGGCGCCTCGGAGGCGCTCGGGGACCATCTGGCCCGGCATCCGAGCGACTGGCAGGCGCTCGTCACGTACGAGGCGGTCGACCTGCACCCCGGTGTCGCCGAGTTCGAGCACGGGCTCGCCGACGCCGTCGACCCGAACACGCTGCGGATCGCCTACCGCCGGTGTCTGCTCACCCTCGCCGCCCGGGACGTGTGCGGGACGACCGGCCTCGCCCAGACCGCCGCCGAGCTGGCCGACCTCGCCACCGCCACCCTGCGCGCCGCTCTCGCCGTCGCCCGGACGGCCGCGCCCGAGGACGCCGCGCAGTGCCGGCTCGCGGTCGTCGCGATGGGCAAGTGCGGCGGGCGGGAGCTGAACTACGTCTCCGACGTCGACGTGATCTTCGTCGGGGAGGCGCGCGACGGGGTCGACGAGACCAAGGCCATACAGGCCGCCACCCGGCTGGCCGCCCACATGATGCGGATCTGCTCCGAGACCACCGTCGAGGGCACCATCTGGGAGGTCGACGCCAACCTCCGCCCCGAGGGCCGCAACGGGCCGCTGGTGCGCACGCTCAGCTCCCACCTCGCCTACTACCAGCGCTGGGCCAAGACCTGGGAGTTCCAGGCCCTGCTGAAGGCCCGTGCGGTGGCCGGCGACCCCGAGCTGGGCGCGGAGTACGTCGAGGCGGTGTCGCCGCTCGTCTGGGGGGCCGCCGACCGGGAGAACTTCGTCCCCGACGTGCAGAAGATGCGCCGCCGCGTCGTCGACAACATCCCCGCCGACCGCATCGAGCGGGAGCTGAAGCTCGGCCCCGGCGGACTGCGCGACGTCGAGTTCGCGGTGCAGCTCCTCCAGCTGGTGCACGGGCGCAGCGACGCCTCGCTGCGCAGCGGCTCCACCCTGGAGGCGCTGCGGGCGCTGGCCGAGGGCGGGTACGTGGGACGCGCGGACGCCGCGCAGCTCGACGAGGCGTACCGCTTCCTGCGCTCCATGGAGC
The DNA here is from genome assembly GCF_043202835.1 of Streptomyces sp. NPDC048142. NCBI lineage: Bacteria > Bacillati > Actinomycetota > Actinomycetes > Kitasatosporales > Streptomycetaceae > Streptomyces > Streptomyces sp. NPDC048142. The sequence goes on along the minus strand of NZ_JBIDBC010000003.1, from coordinate 83,405 downwards.
ACCGCATCCAGCTCTACCGGCTGCGCCGCACCCACCTGGTCCCCGAGGGCGAGGCGGACCTGCGGCGGCTCGGCCGGTCGCTCGGGATGCGCACCGACCCGGTGGCCGAGCTGAACAAGGCCTGGAAGCGGCACGCCTCCGTCGTACGGCGGCTGCACGAGAAGATCTTCTACCGGCCGCTGCTGGACGCCGTCGCCCAGCTGGCCCCCGCCGAGTCCCGGCTCAGCGCGAAGGCCGCGGCCCACCGTCTGGGGGCCCTCGGGTACGCCGACCCGGCGGCCGCCCTGCGGCACCTGGAGGCCCTCTCCTCCGGGGTCTCCCGCAAGGCCGCCATCCAGCGCACCCTGCTGCCGGTGCTGCTCGGCTGGTTCGCGGACTCCGCCGACCCGGACGCCGGGCTCCTCGGTTTCCGCAAGGTGTCCGACGCGCTCGGCAAGACCCCGTGGTATCTGCGGCTCCTGCGCGACGAGGGGGCCGCCGCGGAGAACCTCGCCCGGGTCCTCTCCGCGGGCCGGCTCGCCCCCGACCTGCTGCTGCGGGCCCCGGAGGCGGTGGCGATCCTCGGCGACCCGGAGGGGCTCACGCCCCGCACCCGGGCTCACCTGGAGCAGGAGGTACTGGCCGCGGTGGGGCGTGCCGGGGACGCGGAGCCGGCCGTCGCGGTGGTGCGCGGGGTGCGCCGCCGCGAGCTGTTCCGTACGACGGCCGCCGACCTCATCGGCTCGTACGGCACCGAGGAGAGCCCCGCCGAGCAGGACCACGGGGCGCTCGTCGACCGCGTCGGCTCGGCCGTCACCGACCTCAACGCCGCCACCATCGCGGGCGCGCTGCGGGCCGCCGTCCGCGCGCGGTGGGGCGACACCCTGCCGACCCGTTTCGCCGTCATCGGCATGGGCCGCTTCGGCGGGCACGAGCTGAGTTACGGCTCCGACGCCGACGTCCTCTTCGTCCACCGGCCGCGCGAGGGCGTCGGCGACGAGGAGGCGGCGCGGGCCGCCAGCACCGTCGTCGGTGAGATGCGAAGGCTCCTTCAGCTGCCCACCGCCGATCCGCCGCTGCTGATCGACGCCGACCTGCGGCCCGAGGGCAAGACCGGGCCGCTGGCGCGGACGCTGAAGTCGTACGAGGCCTACTACCGGCGCTGGTCGCTGGTCTGGGAGAGCCAGGCGCTGCTGCGGGCCGAACCGGTCGCGGGCGACGAGGAGCTGGGGCGCGACTTCATCGAGCTCGTCGATCCGCTGCGGTATCCGATGGAAGGGCTCGGCGAGGACGCCGTACGCGAGATCCGCCGGCTCAAGGCGCGGATGGAGTCCGAGCGGCTGCCGCGCGGCGCGGACCCCACGCTGCACGCGAAGCTGGGGCGGGGCGGGCTGAGCGACGTCGAATGGACCGTGCAGCTGATGCAGATGCAGCACGGATGGGCGGAGCCGGGGCTGCGCACGACGCGTACGCGCGAGGCGCTGGCCGCCGCGTGTGCGGCGGGGCTGATTCCGGTGGAGGACGCGCAGACGCTGGACGAGGCGTGGGTGCTGGCCACACGGGTGCGCAACGCGGTGATGCTGGTACGGGGACGGCCGGGCGACACGTTCCCGTCCGAGGCGCGGGAGATGGCGGCGGTCGGGCGGTACCTGGGGTACGAGCCGGGGCATGTCGGGGACATGTTGGACGACTACCGGCGGATCACGCGGCGGGCGCGGGCGGTGGTGGAGGAGCGGTTCTACGGGGCGGCGTCCTAGGGGCGTGCTCCCCGGGGCCGGGCCCCGGGGACCTCGGGGCTCCGCCCCGGACCCCGCTCCTCAAGCGCCGGAGGGGCTGGATTGCCGCTACGGCCCCCGCGAACCGGCCGGCTCCGCCTCCGGTGCGGGCTTCGGCTGCGGAGCCGGGCGTGGCAGCCGGGCGGCGCGCAGTCCGGTCAGCCGCTCCATCCCGTTCCCGGCGGGCACCCACTTCGGCAGCCGGTGCGGCAGCGAGCCGTACCAGAGGCGGGTGAGCGCGTAACCGAACGCGAGGCAGGCCATGCCGCCCACCGCGTCCAGCCAGAAGTGGTTGGCGGTGGCCACGATGACGACCAGGGTGAGCATCGGGTAGAGCAGGCCCAGAATGCGGGCCCAGGGCGCCGAGGCCAGGGCGAAGATCGTCAGACCGCACCAGAGCGACCAGCCGATGTGCATCGACGGCATCGCCGCGTACTGGTTCGACATGTTCTTGAAGTCGCCCGAGGCCATCGAGCCCCAGGTCTCGTGCAGGAGCACGGTGTCGATGAAGTTCGCGCCGTTCATCAGACGGGGCGGCGCCAGTGGGTAGAGGTAGTAGCCGAGCAGGGCCACGGCCGTCGTCGCGAAGAGCACCAGCCGGGTCGCGGCGTAACGGCCCGGGTGGCGGCGGAACAGCCAGACGAGGACGCCGATGGTCACGACGAAGTGCAGCGTCGCGTAGTAGTAGTTCATCGACACGATCAGCCATGTCACGGAATTGACCGCGTGGTTGACCGCCTCCTCGAAGGCGAGGCCCAGGGACTTCTCCGCCGACCAGATCCAGTCCGCGTTGCTCAGGGCCGCCGTCTTCTGCTCGGGGACGGCATTGCGCACGAGCGAATACAGCCAGTAACTGACCGCGATGAGCAGGATCTCGAACCAGAGCCGGGGGCGGCGGGGCACCCGCAGGGAGCGGAGCCGCGCCGGCCAGTCGGCCCACCCCGTCCTGCCGGAAGCCTTTCCGGGCTCTTCGGAGGCCGGGGGAGCGGTGGTGGCGGTGGATACGGCGGCGGTCTCGGGGACTGTCTCGACCACGATGGGTGAAGAACCGGCCGCCGACCGGCCTTCCTGCGCTGTCACCCGTGTTTCGCCCATAGGCAGAGAGTCTTCCATAGTGATTCCCCTGGCCCCGATCATCCTCCGGTCGGGTTCCTGTCGCACGTTCTGCGCCTCAAGGACGAGGCTGGAACCCTGAGCCGCCTGCGGGGCCGGAGGCCGTCGAGCCGCGAACCACCAGCTCAGGCATGAAGACGAATTCACTGTGGGGGGCCGGGGTTCCGCCGACCTCCTCCAGCAGCGTGCGCACCGCGGCCTGGCCCATCGCCGTCACCGGCTGCCGGACCGTCGTCAGCGGCGGGTCCGTGAACGCTATGAGCGGCGAATCGTCATAGCCCACGACCGACAGATCGCGTGGCACCTCCCTGGAGAGCCGGCGGGCCGCCCGGATCGCCCCGAGCGCCATCATGTCGCTCGCGCACACGACCGCCGTGCAGCCGCGCTCCATCAGGGCGGAGGCGGCGGCCTGGCCGCCCTCCAAGGTGTACAGAGAGTGCTGGATCAACTCCTCCACCTCGTCCGGGACGAGGCCCAGCTGCTCCCGCATCGTCGCGTGGAAGCCCTCGATCTTGCGGAGCACCGGCACGAAACGCTTGGGGCCGACCGCGAGGCCGATACGGGTGTGTCCCAGGGACACCAGGTGCGTCACCGCGAGCCGCATCGCCGCCCGGTCGTCGGGCGAGATGAAGGGGGCCTGCACCTTGGCGGAGAAGCCGTTCACCAGGACGAAGGGGACGCCCTGGCCGCGGAGTTGCTCGTAGCGCTGCATATCGGCCGAGGTGTCGGCGTGCAGCCCGGAGACGAAGATGATGCCGGAAACGCCCCGGTCCACCAGCATTTCGGTGAGTTCGTCCTCGGTGGAGCCGCCGGGGGTCTGGGTCGCCAGCACCGGGGTGTAGCCCTGCCGGGTCAGCGCCTGGCCGATGACCTGGGCCAGCGCCGGGAAGATCGGGTTCTCCAGCTCCGGGGTGATCAGGCCGACCAGCCCCGCGCTGCGCCTGCGCAGTCGCACCGGGCGTTCGTACCCCAGCACGTCGAGCGCCGCGAGGACGGATTCGCGGGTGGTCGCCGCGACTCCGGGCTTGCCGTTCAGGACTCGGCTGACCGTTGCTTCGCTGACCCCCGCCTGAGTTGCGATATCGGCAAGCCGTGCGGTCATGGGATGGGACTGTACCGGGCCCGTGTCGGATTGCCCACCGTGCGTGGGGCGGTGCGGGGGAGGCCCTCGGGGTGCTTTCCGGCAACCTCTTGCAAGGACTTGCGGCCCTGGATCGCGGGCTGCGGTCGGATCGTCGCACTGTGGGTACGGCGTGCCCCACCTGCCTCTGCCAGGGTTCGGGGGCGGCCGTCAAGGGGCTTGACGGCAACCTTGAGGACACGCGAATGTAACGATCACCAGGGCTTGCAGAAATCTTCCGCAAGGTCTTTCGGTCGTCTTTCATCCTTGTTACGTTCACGTCGACCCGGCGCCGCGACGGAGCGGTACGGCAGTTGAAGGAGTTCAGATGCGACGTGGCATAACGGCCACCGCCCTGGTCGCGGCCCTGGCGCTCGCGGCGACCGCCTGCGGCAGCGACGACGAGTCCGGCGGCACGAGCTCGGGCGAGCTCTCCGGCACGGTGACCTGGTGGGACACCTCCAGCGTCGGCAGCGAGGACAAGGTCTTCAAGAAGCTGGCCGAAGGCTTCGAGAAGGAGCACCCGAAGGTCGACGTCAAGTACGTCAACGTGCCCTTCGGCGACGCCCAGAACAAGTTCAAGAACGCCGCCCAGGCCGGCGACGGCGCCCCCGACGTGATCCGCTCCGAGGTCGCCTGGACGCCGGACTTCGCGAACCTCGGCTACCTGGCACCGCTGGACGGCACCGCCGCCCTGAAGAACCAGGACGACTTCCTCAAGCAGGCCGTCGCGTCCACCGAGTACGAGGGCAAGACCTACGCCGTCCCGCAGGTCATCGACTCCATGGGCATGTTCTACAACAAGAAGCTGCTCAAGGAGGCCGGCGTCGAGGCGCCCGCCAACCTGGACGACCTCAAGACCGCCGCCAAGAAGATCAAGGACAAGACCGGCAAGACCGGCCTCTACCTGCGCGGCGACGACCCGTACTACTTCCTCTCCTTCCTGTACGGCGAGGGCGGCGACCTCGTCGACGCCGGCACCAAGTCCGTCACCGTGGACCAGCCCGAGGGCGTCAAGGCGTTCAAGGCGGTCAAGGACCTGGTCGACGACGGCACCGCGAAGACGGATGCCTCGGACGGCTGGGAGAACATGATGCAGTCGTTCAAGAACGGCGACGTCGCGATGATGATCAACGGCCCCTGGGCCGTGGCCGACACCCTGACCGGCGAGGAGTTCACCGACAAGGACAACCTGGGCATCGCCACGGTCCCGGCCGGATCCGCCGCCCAGGGCGCCCCGCAGGGCGGCCACAACCTCGCCGTCTACGCGGGCTCCAAGAACCTGGACGCCTCCTACGCCTTCGTCGAGTACATGACGTCCGTGGACAGTCAGGCCACCGCCGCCGGCGAGCTGAACCTGCTGCCCACCCGGACCTCCGCGTACGCCAAGAAGGAGGCCGTGAACAGCGAGATCGTCGGCTTCTTCAAGCCGGTCGTCGAGACCGCCGTCGAGCGCCCCTGGATCCCCGAGGGCGGCAGCCTCTTCGAGCCGCTGCGCGTCGAGTACACCAAGGTCCTCACCGGCCAGACCACGCCGGAGAAGGCCGCCAAGTCGACCGGCGACTCCTACCGCAAGCTCCTCGAGGGCTGGAAGTAACAGGAAGGCTGGCCGACTGATGGCTGTCCACACCAGCCAGTCGGTGGTGAAGGCCGCGGGCGAGAACGTCGCCCGCGGCCGGAGCCGCGGTACTGGCACCCCACCACCGACGCCCGGCCGTCTCCGGCGGGCCCTGTCGGTCCACTGGTACGCCTGGGCCATGGTCGCCCCGGTCGTCGTCGTGATCGGCGTGATCATCGGCTATCCGCTGGTCCGCGGCATCTTCCTCTCGATGACCGACGCCGACGAGCGCAACGTCGCACGCTCCATCGGGGTCAACGAGATCCCCGCCACCTACGAGTTCGTCGGCGCGGACAACTACATCGACGCGCTGACCGGCTCGCAGTTCCTCGGCACGCTCGGCTGGACCCTGGTGTGGACCGTCTCCTGCGTGAGCGTCACCTTCGTCCTCGGCATGGCCCTGGCGAACATCCTCAACCGCCGCATCGCCGGGCGCTCCGCCTACCGCATGGCCCTCATCCTGCCCTGGGCCATCCCCGGCTTCGTCTCCGTCTTCGCCTGGCGCTTCCTCTACAACGAGGACCGCGGGCTGCTCAACAAGATCCTGACCGGGTCGGGCATCGACGGCGTCCCCTGGCTGAACGACCCCACCTGGGCGAAGTTCTCCGTCATCGCCGTCAACGTCTGGCTCGGCATCCCGTTCATGATGGTCGCCCTCCTCGGCGGACTCCAGTCCATCCCCTCCGAGCAGTACGAGGCGGCCGAGATGGACGGCGCGACCGCCTGGCAGCGCTTCCGCCACATCACCCTTCCCGGACTGCGCCCGGTCTCCACCACGGTGGTCCTGCTCTCCACCATCTGGACCTTCAACATGTTCCCGGTGATCTTCCTGCTGACCCGCGGCGGACCCGGCGAGGCCACCCAGATCCTGGTGACCCAGGCGTACAAGTTCTCCTTCGAGATCAGCCCGCGCGACTACGCGCAGTCCTCCACATGGGGCGTGCTGATCCTCGTACTCCTGATGCTCTTCGCCGTGGTCTACCGGCGAGTCCTGCGCTCCCAGGGAGACAACTGGTGACCACCGTGACCGACACCTCCGCCCGGCACGCGGTGCCCAAGGTCCGGCTGCGCGGCGAACGCTCCCCGCTCGCCTCCGTCGCCCTGCACCTCACCCTGGTCATCGCCTCGGTGATCGCGGTCTTCCCGGTGCTGTGGGTCCTGCTGACCTCGCTCAAGCCCGCCAAGTACGCGACCACCACGGACTTCTTCCGCGAGACCACGTTCGTCAACTACACGAACCTGATCCGCGACACCGAGTTCCTCAACTGGTTCGCCAACTCCGTGATCATCTCCGGACTCTCCACCGTGATCGGCGTCTTCGTCGCCGCCACCACCGGATACGCGGTGAGCCGCTTCCGCTTCCCCGGCAAGCGCGGGCTGATGTGGACGCTGCTGATCACCCAGATGTTCCCGGTGGCCGTCCTCATCGTGCCGATCTACAACATCATGTCGAGCCTGGGGCTGCTCAACCAGCCCGCCGGACTCGTCATCACCTACCTCACCATCTCGGTGCCGTTCTGCGCCTGGATGATGAAGGGCTTCTTCGACACCATCCCGCGCGAGATCGACGAGTCGGGCGAGGTCGACGGCCTCACCCCGTTCGGCACCTTCTTCCGGCTCATCCTGCCGCTGGCCAAGCCGGGCCTCGCGGTCACCGCGTTCTACTCCTTCATCACCGCCTGGGGCGAAGTGGCGTACGCCTCCGCCTTCCTGGTCGGCGACGAGAACCTCACGCTGGCCGGCGGACTCCAGAAGTTCGTCAACCAGTACGGAGCCCAGTGGGGCCCGATGACCGCGGCCTCCGTCCTCATCGCCATCCCGGCCGCCCTGGTGTTCCTCTTCGCCCAGAAGCACCTCGTCACCGGCATGTCCGCCGGGGCCGTCAAGGGCTGAGAGCCTGTCGGGTGACCTCTGACCGGGCGGCCGAAGGTCACCCGACAGGCTCTGAGCCCCACAGCCCTCCAGGGCCGGCACCAGCACCCGCACCACCGCACCCGTCACGGCGGCGCCGGAAACCCCGACCCGGTCACCGGCGCCGCTCCCCACCCAGACACCCCAGGGACGACATGACCCAGCACCTCGCTGCCCCCTCCACCGGCACGTCCGACGACGCCCCGGGCCACCACACCGGCTGGTGGCAGGACGCGGTGATCTACCAGGTCTATCCGCGGAGCTTCGCCGACGGCAACGGCGACGGCATGGGCGACCTCGCCGGCGTCACCGCCCGCCTGCCCTACCTGCGGGACCTCGGTGTCGACGCGGTGTGGCTCTCCCCCTTCTACGCCTCCCCGCAGGCCGACGCCGGGTACGACGTCGCCGACTACCGGGCCATCGACCCGATGTTCGGCAGCCTGCTGGACGCCGACGCGCTGATCCGCGAGGCGCACGGCCTGGGCCTGCGCATCATCGTCGACCTGGTCCCCAACCACTCCTCCGACCAGCACGAGTGGTTCAAGCGCGCCCTGGCCGAGGGCCCCGGCTCCGCCCTGCGCGAGCGCTACCACTTCCGCCCCGGAAAGGGCGCCGACGGCGAACTCCCGCCCAACGACTGGGAGTCCATCTTCGGCGGCCCCGCCTGGACCCGTACGGCCGACCCGGACGGCACCCCGGGCGACTGGTACCTCCACCTCTTCGCCCCCGAGCAGCCCGACTTCAACTGGGAACACCCGGCCGTCGCCGACGAGTTCCGCTCCATCCTGCGCTTCTGGCTCGACATGGGCGTCGACGGCTTCCGGGTCGACGTCGCCCACGGCCTCGTCAAGGCGGAGGGCCTGCCCGACCTCGGCTCCCACGACCAGCTCAAGCTGCTCGGCAACGACGTCATGCCGTTCTTCGACCAGGACGGCGTGCACGCGATCTACCGCAGCTGGCGCACCATCCTCGACGAGTACCCCGGCGAGAGGATCGCCGTCGCCGAGGCGTGGACCCCCACCGTCGAGCGCACCGCCAACTACGTGCGCGCCGACGAGATGCACCAGGCGTTCAACTTCCAGTACCTGGCCACCGCCTGGGACGCCGAGGAGCTGCGCAAGGTCATCGACACCTCGCTCGACGCGATGCGCCCGGTCGGCGCGCCCACCACCTGGGTGCTCTCCAACCACGACGTCACCCGGCACGCCACCCGCTTCGCCAACCCGGCGGGCCTCGGCACCCAGATCCGTACCCCCGGCGACCGCGCGCTGGGCCTGCGCCGGGCCCGCGCCGCCACCCTGCTGATGCTCGCCCTGCCCGGCTCCTCCTACGTCTACCAGGGCGAGGAACTCGGCCTGCCCGACGTCACCGACCTGCCCGACGAGGCCCGCCAGGACCCCTCGTTCTTCCGCGCCGAGGGCCAGGACGGCTTCCGTGACGGCTGCCGCGTCCCGATCCCGTGGACCCGCGAAGGCGGTTCGTACGGCTTCGGCGACGGCGGCAGCTGGCTCCCGCAGCCCGCCGGCTGGGGCGAGCTGTCCGTCGAGGCGCAGACCGGCGTGGAGGGCTCCACCCTGGAGCTGTACCGGGCCGCGATCGCCGCCCGCCGGGAGCACCCGGGCCTCGGCGCGGGCACGGAGGTCGAGTGGCTAGACGGCCCCGAGGGCGTCCTCGTCTTCTCCCGCCCCGGCTTCGTCTGCACCGTCAACACCACCGGCGCCCCGGCCCGGATCGCCGCCCGCGGCCGGGTGCTGCTCGCCAGCTCCCCGGTCACCGTGGACGGCGCCGAGGCCGAGCTGCCCGCCGACACCACGGTGTGGTGGACGGTGTGACACTGCCCGCGCCCAGGACCACCGCCGCGCCCCGCCTCTCGGACATCGCCGGACAGGCGGCGGTCAGCGAGGCGACGGTCAGCCGGGTCCTGAACGGGAAGCAGGGCGTCGCGGACTCCACGCGTCAGCGGGTGCTCGCGGCGCTCGACGTCCTGGGCTACGAGCGGCCCGTACGGCTGCGGCAGCGCAGCGCCGGACTGATCGGCCTGGTGACGCCCGAACTCACCAACCCGATCTTCCCGGCGTTCGCGCAGTCCGTCGAGCAGGTGCTGGCCGGACACGGCTACACCCCCGTGCTCTGCACCCAACTGCCCGGCGGCGCCACCGAGGACGAACTCGTCGAGCAGCTCGTGGAGCGGGGTGTCGGCGGCATCGTCTTCCTGTCCGGGCTGCACGCCGACACCTCCGCCGACCCGGGGCGCTACGCCGCGCTCAGCGAGCGCGGCGTGCCGTTCGTCCTGATCAACGGCTACAACGAACGCATCAGCGCCCCGTTCGTCTCGCCCGATGACGATGCCGCCGTACGGATGGCGCTGGGGCACCTCGCCGACCTCGGCCACCGCCGGATCGGCCTGGCCATCGGACCGCAGCGCTACGTCCCCTCCCGCCGCAAGCGCGACGGGTTCGTGGAGGCGGCCGTCTCGATGCTCGGCATGGAACGCACGGAAGCCGAACTGCTGGTCTGCTCCACGCTGTTCAGCGTGGAAGGCGGCCAGGTGGCGGCGGGCGCCCTGCTCGACGCGGGCTGCACGGGCATCGTCTGCGGCAGCGACCTGATGGCCCTCGGCGTGGTCCGCGCCGCCCGGGGGAGGGGTCTCGATGTGCCGCGTGACGTCTCGGTCGTCGGCTTCGACGACTCGCAGCTCATCGCGTTCACCGACCCGCCGCTGACGACCGTGCGCCAGCCCGTGCAGGCGATGGCGGCGGCCGCCGTGGGCGCGCTCCTGGAGGAGATCGGCGGGAGTCCGGTGCAGCGCACCGAGTACGTCTTCCAGCCGGAGCTGGTCGTCCGGGGCTCGACGGCGGCGGTGCGCACGGGGGGCTGAGCCAGGCGGTGGGGGCACGTACAGGAGAGGCACCAGGAGTCGGCCCAGGAAGGGCCGGCGGGGAGTTGTAGCGACTCCGGGTGCCTCTCTTGTCGCGACCGGTCCGGGGCCGGCCGGGCGCTGGGTTCCGACGACGCGAACGCGGCGCCGGGCCCCGATGGACGCGTCCGACCGGACCGGAGTCGGAAGGAAACGTAACAGGTCCGCAATATCTTGCGGAAGACCTTGCAGCAAGAAATCGGCAGGAGAATCGCCTGTTTCTTGGATGTGAGCGGGAGATGTCCAAAGGGTTGACCGGTGACCGGGGGGCTCGTACGGTCTGCTCCGCGGCAAGGTTTGCATTCTTGCAGCAAGAACCTTCAGGAGCCTTGAGGGCACGGCGCGTTGCCGGCTGAGGCTGCACCGTCACCCGCGTTTCCCCCACCCGCAGGAGGAAAGACATGGCACGCAGACCCCTGTCTGCCGCGCTCGCCCTCGTGGCCGGCGCCGCCGCCCTCGTCATCCCCACCGGATTCGGCGCCGCGTCCCCCGCGCAGGCCGCCGCTCCGGGCGACAAGGACGTCACCGCTGTGATGTTCGAGTGGAAGTTCGACTCCATAGCCAAGGCCTGCACGGACACCCTCGGTCCGGCGGGATACGGCTACGTCCAGGTCTCGCCGCCTCAGGAGCACATCCAGGGCGGCCAGTGGTGGACGTCCTACCAGCCCGTCAGCTACAGGATCGCCGGCCGCCTCGGCGACCGCGCCGCCTTCGGCGCCATGGTGAACACGTGTCACTCGGCCGGGGTCAAGGTCGTCGCCGACGCCGTCATCAACCACATGTCGGCGGGTAACGGCACCGGCACCGGCGGCTCCTCGTACACCAAGTACGACTATCCGGGCGTCTACTCGGTGCCGGACCTCGACGACTGCACCTCGCAGATCAACAACTATCAGGACCGCGCCAACGTCCAGAACTGCGAACTTGTCGGCCTCGCCGACCTGGACACCGGCGAGGACCACGTACGCGGCAGGATCGCCGCCTACCTCAACGACCTGATCTCGCTCGGCGTCGACGGCTTCCGGATCGACGCCGCCAAGCACATGCCCGCCGGCGACCTCGCCGACATCAAGTCCCGGCTGAGCGATCCGAACGTCTACTGGAAGCACGAGGCGATCCACGGAGCGGGTGAGGCCGTCTCGCCGTCCGAGTACCTCGGCACCGGGGACGTCCAGGAGTTCCGTTACGGGCGGAGCCTCAAGCAGGTCTTCCTCGACGAGAAGCTCGCCAACCTCAAGAACTTCGGCGAGGGCTGGGGCTTCATGGAGTCCGGCAAGTCCGCCGTCTTCGTCGACAACCACGACACCGAGCGCGGCGGCGACACTCTCAACTACAGGTACGGCTCCGCCTACACCCTGGCCAACGTGTTCATGCTGGCCTGGCCCTACGGTTCCCCGGACGTCCACTCCGGCTACGAGTTCAGCGACCACGACGCCGGACCGCCGAACGGCGGCCGGGTCAGCGCCTGCTACAGCGACGGCTGGAAGTGCCAGCACGACTGGCGTGAGATCTCCTCCATGGTCGGCCTCCGCAACGCCGCACGCGGCCAGGCCGTCACGAACTGGTGGGACGACGGCGGCGACCGGATCGCCTTCGGCCGGGGCGACACGGCGTACGTGGCCATCAACCACGAGGGCTCCTCGCTCACCCGCACCTTCCAGACCTCGCTGCCCGCCGGCGACTACTGCGACGTGCAGTCCGGCAACGGCGTGAGCGTCAACGGCTCCGGCCAGTTCACCGCCACCGTCCCGGCCGGTACCGCCATGGCCCTGCACGCCGAAGCCCGTACCTGCGGAGGCGGCGGCCCCAACCCCGACCCGGGCCCCGGTGACGGCTCCTCCGGCGCCTCCTTCGGCGTCAACGCCACCACCCGGCCCGGCCAGAACATCCACGTCACCGGCGACCAGGCAGCCCTCGGCAACTGGAACCCGGCGACCGCGCCGAAGCTCGACCCGGCGGCGTACCCCGTGTGGAAGCTGGACGTGAGCCTCCCCGCCGGGACCACGTTCGCGTACAAGTACGTCCGCAAGGACGCCGACGGCAACGTCACCTGGGAGAGCGGCGCCAACCGCACCGCCACCGTCCCGGCCTCCGGAAAGGTCACGCTGACCGCCGACGTCTGGCGGAGCTGATCCCTACCCCCTCGGCGGGCCGGTGGCATCGCCACCGGTCCGCTTCCCCACCGGTCGACCCCGACCGATCAAGCCGAGGAGCACCCTCCGTGTCCCGAACCACCCTGAGACGAGGGGCGGTGGCCGCCCTGTGCGCGGCGCTGCTGCCCCTCGTCCCGGCGGCCACCGCCGCCGCCTCGCCCCGCCCGCCCGCCCCGCCCTCGGACGCCGGGCTCGCCCGTGAGGCGGCCCGGCACGACCTCACGCGCGAACAGTTCTACTTCGTGCTGCCCGACCGCTTCGCCAACGGCGACGCCTCCAACGACCGGGGCGGGCTGACCGGTTCACGCCTCGATCACGGCCACGACCCCACCGACAAGGGGTTCTACCAGGGCGGCGACCTCAAGGGCCTCACCCAGAAGCTCGACTACATCAAGGGCCTCGGCACCACCGCCATCTGGCTGGCGCCGATCTTCAAGAACCGGCCCGTGCAGGGCACCGGCGAGAACGCGTCGGCGGGCTACCACGGTTACTGGATCACCGACTTCACCCAGGTCGACCCGCACTTCGGCAGCAACGCCGACCTGGAGCGGCTGATCGACAAGGCCCATGCCAAGGGCATGAAGGTCTTCTTCGACGTCATCACCAACCACACCGCCGACACCGTCGACTACGCGGAGAAGGCCTACGGCTACAAGCCGAAGGGCGCCTTCCCCTACCTCGACAAGGACGGCCGTCCCTTCGACGACCGCGACGGCGTCGAGAAGGTCGACCAGGACTCCTTCCCGTACACCCCGGTGCAGACGCCGGGCACCGGCAAGAAGGTTCCGTCCTGGCTCAACGACCCCACCATGTACCACAACCGGGGCGACTCGACCTGGGCCGGCGAGTCCAACGAGTACGGCGACTTCTCCGGGCTCGACGACCTGTGGACCGAGCACCCCCGGGTCGTGAGGGGCATGGAGAAGATCTACCGGAAGTGGGTCCGCGACTTCGACATCGACGGCTTCCGCATCGACACCGTCAAACACGTCGACCTGGACTTCTGGACCCAGTGGGCCACCGCGCTCGACGCGTACGCCGCGAAGCGCGGCCGGGACGACTTCTTCATGTTCGGCGAGGTCTACTCCGCCGACACCGAGGTCACCTCGCCCTACGTCACCCGGGGCCGCCTGGACTCCACCCTCGACTTCCCGTTCCAGGACGCCGCCCGGCAGTTCGCCTCCCGGGGCGCGCCCGCCGACCGGCTCGCCTCGGTGTACGGCGACGACTACCGCTACACCACCGACAAGGCCAACGCCTACGAGCAGGTCACCTTCCTCGGCAACCACGACATGGGCCGCATCGGCACCTTCCTCGAACAGGACAACCCGAAGGCCGATGACGCCGAACTCCTGAAGCGGGCCAGGCTCGCCAACGAACTGATGTTCTTCGGCCGCGGCAACCCGGTGATCTACTACGGCGACGAGCAGGGCTTCACCGGCGCGGGCGGCGACAAGGACGCCCGCCAGACTCTCTTCGCCTCGAAGACCGCCGACTACCTCGACGACGACCAGCTCGGCACCGACCGCACCCACGCCTCGGACGCGTACGACACGAAGCACCCGGTCTACCGCTCGATCGCCGCGCTCTCCAAGCTCACCAAGAAGCACCCGGCCCTGCGCGACGGCACCCAGATCGAGCGGGCCGTCGAAGGGGCGGAGGGCTCGGTGTACGCCGTCTCGCGCATCGACACCAAGCGCCCTCACGAGTATCTCGTCGCCTCCAACAACGGCACCAGCCCGAAGGAGGTGCGGCTCGCCACCGAGTCGTCCGGCATGAACTTCCGTACGTTGTACGGCGGTTCCGGCACTGTCCGCAGCGGCGCGGACAAGACGGTCACCGTCACCGTGCCCGCCCTCTCCAGCATCGTGCTGCGGGCGGACAGGCGTGTGGGCGCCCCGGCCGCCAAGCCCGCGATCGTTCTGAAGGCCCCGGGCGCCGGAGCCACCGGCACGGTGGAGATCGCCGCCGACGTGGACGGCGGACAGCTCAACCGGGTCGTCTTCGCCGCTCAGGTGGGCAACGGCAAGTGGAAGACCCTTGGTTCGGCCGACCACGCCCCGTACAAGGTCACCCAGTACCTCGACGACTCGGTGAGGGCGGGAACGCCCTTGCGCTACAAGGCTGTTGTCGTCGACCGCACGGGCCGCACCGCCAGCGCCCTCGCCTCGACCACCGCCGGCCAGGCCCCGCCGCCCGGGAAGCCCGTGGCCGTCGAGCGGGACCGGGCCGTCGTCCACTACCGGCGCGCGGACGGCGACTACGAGGGCTGGCAGCTGAAGTCCGGTGGGAAGAGCGCCGAGTTCATCGGGCGGGACGCGTACGGCGCGTTCGCCTGGCTCGACCTGGAGGAGGGCGTGAGCTCACTCCCGTACACCGTCGAGAGGAACGGCACGGCCGACGGCCCGGAGCGGACCATCGACCTCGCCCGGACCGGTCAGGTCTGGATCGAGCAGGGCAAGGACGACCAGACGGCCGAGGCCCCCGAGGCTCCGCCGCAGGACACCACCAAGGCCGTCCTCAACTACCACCGCCCGGACGGGAACTACGACGGCTGGGGGCTGCACACCTGGGCCGGGGCCAAGGAGCCCACCGACTGGGCCGAGCCGCTGACGCCCGTGAAGAAGGACGCCTACGGGGTCACCTTCGAGGTGCCGCTCGTCGACGGCGCCACCGCCCTCAGCTACATCCTGCACAAGGGCGACGAGAAGGACCTCCCCAGCGACCAGTCGCTCGACCTCACCACCTATGGTCACGAGGTCTGGCTGCTCGGCGGCAAGCCCGGCTACCTGCTCCCGCAGACCGGCGGCGGCGCGGCCCCCGACCTCGGCAAGGCCGAGGCGCAGTGGATCGACGCCGACACCGTCGTCTGGAAGGTGAAGGCCACCGACGCCACCAGCCAGCAGCTCGTGTACGCGAAGAAGGGCGGCATCTCCGTCGTCGACGGGGCACTCTCCGACGAGGGGCAGTGGCTGCGGCTCACGCAGGCCGCGCTCAGTGACGCGCAGAAGGCGAAGTACCCGCACCTGAAGGACTATCCGGCGTTCACCGTCGACACCCGCGACCGGGACCGGGTCCGTGAATCCCTGCGTGGCCAGCTCATCGCCACCCAGCGCGCCGCCAACGGCGCCCTGCTCGCCGCCACCGGCGTACAGACCGCGGGCATCCTGGACGACCTGTACGGGAAGAAGGCGGCCTGCGCACAACTCGGCCCGGTCTTCCGCAAGTCCAGGCCCACCCTCTCGGTGTGGGCCCCGACCGCCCGGACCGTATCGCTCGAACTCGGCGGCCGAAGGCACCCGATGAAACGCGACGACCGCACCGGCGTCTGGTCGGTCACCGGGAAGAAGAACTGGCGGGGCAAGCCCTACCGGTACGCCGTGACCGTCTGGGCGCCCACCGTCCAGAAGCTGGTCACCAACAAGGTCACCGACCCCTACTCCACCGCCCTGACCGCCGACTCCGCCCGCAGCCTCGTCGTCGACCTCACCGACCCGAAGCTCGCGCCGCGCGGCTGGTCCGGCCTGGAGAAGCCCGCCGCCACCCCGCTGCGGGACGCCCAGATCCAGGAGCTGCACGTCCGCGACTTCTCGGTCACGGACCGCACGGCGAAGCACCCCGGTGAATACCTCGCCTTCACCGACACCCGCTCGGCCGGCATGAAGCACCTCAAGAAGCTCGCCGACTCCGGCACCAGCTACGTCCACCTGCTGCCCGTCTTCGACATCGGGACCGTCCCGGAGAGGAAGAAGGACCAGGCGAAGCCCGCCTGCGACCTGTCCGTGTACGCGCCCGACTCCGAGGAACAGCAGGCCTGCGTCGGCAAGGCCGCCGCCGAGGACGGCTTCAACTGGGGCTACGACCCGCTGCACTACACCGTCCCCGAAGGCTCCTACGCCTCCGACCCGGACGGCACGCGGCGCACGGTCGAGTTCCGGCAGATGGTGCAGGGCCTCAACCGGGCCGGTTTGCGCACGGTCATGGACGTCGTCTACAACCACACCGTCGCCTCCGGACAGGACGACAAGTCGGTCCTCGACCGCATCGTGCCCGGCTACTACCAGCGGCTCCTGGCGGACGGCACCGTCGCCACCTCCACCTGCTGCGCCAACACCGCGCCCGAGAACACCATGATGGGCAAGCTCGTCGTCGACTCGGTCGTCACCTGGGCGAAGGAGTACAAGGTCGACGGCTTCCGCTTCGACCTGATGGGCCACCACCCCAAGGACAACATCCTCGCCGTCCGCAAGGCCCTGGACGGGCTCACGCCCGCCAAGGACGGCGTCGACGGAAAGAAGATCGTCCTGTACGGGGAGGGCTGGAACTTCGGCGAGATCGCGGACGACGCCCGCTTCGTCCAGGCCACCCAGCAGAACATGGCCGGCACCGGCATCGCCACCTTCTCCGACCGGGCCCGCGACGCCGTGCGCGGCGGCGGCCCCTTCGACGAGGACCCCGGCGTCCAGGGCTTCGCCACCGGCCTCTACACCGACCCCAACTCCTCCCCGGCCAACGGCACCCGCGCCGAGCAGAAGGCCCGGCTGCTGCACTACCAGGACCTGATCAAGGTCGGCCTCACCGGCAACCTCGCCGACTACACCTTCACCGACAGCTCCGGCCGCACGGTCAAGGGCTCCGACGTCGACTACAACGGGGCGCCCGCCGGATACGCGGCCGCCCCCGGCGACGCCCTGGCCTACTCGGACGCCCACGACAACGAGACCCTCTTCGACGCCCTCGCCTTCAAGCTTCCGGCCTCCACCACGGCCGCCGAACGGGCCAGGGCCCAGGTGGTGGCGATGGCCGCCGCCGTCCTCTCCCAGGGGCCCTCGCTCTCCCAGGCGGGCACCGACCTGCTGCGCTCCAAGTCGCTGGACCGCAACTCCTACGACAGCGGCGACTGGTTCAACGCCCTGCACTGGGACTGCCGCGACGGCAACGGCTTCGGCCGGGGCCTGCCGCCCGCCGCCGACAACCAGGACAAGTGGGCGTACGCGAAGCCGCTCCTGGCCGCCACCGGCACCATCGCGCCGAAGTGCGCACAGATCGACGGGGCCTCGGCCGCCTACCGCGACCTGCTCACCATCCGCAGCACCGAGAAGGAGTTCTCCCTGCGCACCACGGGCCAGGTGCAGTCCGGCCTGTCCTTCCCGCTCTCCGGTGAGGCCGAGACCCCGGGCGTGATCACCATGCGCCTCGGCAAGCTGGTCGTCGTCCTCAACGCCGCGCCGACCACCGCCGAGCAGCGGCTCGCGGCACCGGCGGGGAAGACGTACGCGCTGCACCCCGTCCAGGCCAAGGGCGCGGATCCTACGGTCAAACGAGCCAGGTACGACGGGAAATCGGCCACTTTCACCGTCCCGGGACGCACGGCGGCCGTCTTCACTCTGCGCTGACCTCGGACGGCACTACGGTGACGGAATACGTCGGCAACGAAGCCGCGTCAGCCGTCCCTGTCCACCGGGCCGGTCCCGCTCTCCCCGTCGGGGAGGCGGGGCCGGCCCGGTGTGCGCGGCAGGAGCCCCACCCGGGGCGGCCGGCTCGCCGGCGCCCCCCTGCCCCAGCGCCCGGACGGTGATGATGACCACGGTGGGATACCTTCCCGAGGAGACGAGCAGCTTTGTCGGGAGGCGGGCCGAACTGGCCCGGCTGCACACCGCGTTGACCACCCGGCGGATGACCACCCTGATCGGCCCCGGCGGCGTCGGCAAGACCCGGCTCGCGCTCCGGGCCGCCCGCGCCGCCGCCGACCGTTACACCGACGGCGCCTGGTGGGCCGACCTCTCCCCGCTCTACGACGACGGGCTGCTGCTCCCCACCGTCTCGGACGCGGTCGGACTCGCCGACCACACCCTGCGGATGCCCGTCGAGGCGCTCTGCGAATGGCTCGGCGACAAGCGTCTCCTGCTGGTCCTGGACTCCGCCGAACACCTCCGCGGCCCCTGCTCGCATCTGCTGGCCGAGATCCTGACCACCTCGACGGGCCTGACCGTCCTGGTCACCAGCAGGCAGCCGCTCGGCACCCACGGCGAGTACGTCGTCGAGGTGCCGCCGCTCCCGGTCGACGGCGCGCCCGACGCGCTCCAGCTCTTCTCCGACCGGCTGCGCGCGACCGACCCCCGGGCCGGTCTCGACGCCCCCGGCGACGAGGCGGCCGCCGCCGAGATCTGCCGCCGCCTCGAAGGCATCCCGCTCGCCATCGAGCTGGCCGCCGCGAGCATCGGCCGGCACAGCGTGGCCCAGCTCGCCACCCGGATCGGCACCCGCTTCGACGCCCGGGGCGCCGGCTTCGGCGCGGCAGCAGCGGGTGGCCCCGGGACCGGCGGTTTCGATGCCGCCGGCTTCGGTGACGGCGGTCCCGACGGGGGCTTCGGGGCGTCGGGCGTGTCCCGCCTCGACCTCCTCGCCGACGAGAGGGTGTGGCCCCGCCGCCACCGCACCCTGCGCACCGCCATCGGCTGGTCACACGAACTGTGCACCCCGCTGGAGCGCCTCCTGTGGGCCCGTCTCACCCCGCTGCGGGCCGACTTCGACGAGGAGATCGCCCGCGAGGTCTGCGCCGGGGGCCCGCTCACCGCGGTCGAGGTGGACCGGGCGCTCCAGGGCCTCGTCGCCCAGTCCGTCCTCCAGCGCGACGGCGACCGCTACCGGATGCTCGACACCCTACGCGAGTACGGCCGGATGTGGCTCACCGAGCTCGGTGAGGCCCGCGCCGCCGCCGACCGGCACGCGGCCAGCTTCCTCGGCCTCGCCCGCCGCGCCCACGACGGCTGGACCGGGCCGGACCAGGTGTCCTGGTACCACAAGGTGTCCGACACCCACCTCGACCTGTGCGCCGCCCTGGAACACCTGCTCGTCCACGACATCGGCGCGGCCCAGGAGATGGCGGGCCGGGTCGGCTTCTTCTGGGCCTGCTGCGGCCATCTCGCCGAGGCCCGGAGCTACGCCCGGCGCGCCCTGGACGCGGGCCCCGTCGAAGGGCCCCACCGGACCCGGCTGCACTGGGTCCTCGGCGTCGCGGCGCTGCTCCAGGGCGACTTCGCGACCGCCGAGAAGTACGGCGCGCTCTGCACGGCCATCGCCCTGCACGACCGGGACGACGAGGGCATGCTCGGCGCGGCCTATCTCTGCGGCCTCACCCAGCTGATGACCGGGAAACCCGCGGCGGCCCTGGAGATGGCCGGGCGGGTCCTGCGGATGACCGGGAGCGTCCCGGCGGGCTCGGCCCACCGGCTGCGCTGCCACCTCGTCACGGTCTTCGCGCTCACCGCGCTCGGCCGGCTCACCGAGTCCGAGGCGGCGACCACCACGCTGCGCCAGGCCTGCGAACGCGGCGGCGAATACTGGACCCGCTCCTACGCGGACTACCAGCTCGCCCTGATCGCCCTGCTCCAGGGGCGCCCGGCGGCCTCCGCCGCACACGCCCGGTCGATGCTCGCGGGCAAGCACCGGCTCCGCGACAGCTTCGGCATCGCGCTGGGCCTGGACATTCTGGCCGCCGCCATCGCCGCTCAGGGCGCGGGCGCGCAGGCCGCCCGGGTCTACGGCACCGGGCACGCGTACTGGCGCATGGTCGGCCACCCCCAGCGCGGCACGCCCGAGCTGGGACCGGTCCGCGAGGCCTGCGAGCTCCAGGCGCGGGCGGCCATCGGCGACGAGGCCTACCAGCGCGCCTTCGAGCGAGGCCAGTCGGACAACGCGGAGGTCGGCCTCGCCGCCGCCCTGCGCACCGAGCTCCAGCTCTGACGCCCACCCCACAAGTCGCCGCCGGTCCGGGGCGCGGTGGCTCACGAGCCGCCCGCCGCGTCCCCGGACTATCCGCACACCGGGGCGTGTGGGTAAGGTTAGGCATACCTAAGTAGCCGCTTGGGTTCCGCTGACCCTTCCTGGAGGACTCGGATGCGTCTTTCCCGTCCCCGCGCCACGCAGCCGACCCGCGCCGAGCGCGTCCGGTCGATCCTGACCGTCGCCCACTCCATGACGGTGGTCAGCGACGGACTGCACACCGAAGTCCGCCGCCTCGACGGCACGGGCGCGATGGGGCACATCCACCTGCACGCCCCGGACGACGGCAGCCACGCGCCGAGCGCCGAACGCGTACCGGCCCGCCTGGAGTTCACGGACGTCGCCCCCACTCCCGTACGCGACCGGCTGCGTGCCCGCGTCACGGTCACCGGGCTGCTGGCCGCCCCGTACAGCACCGGCACCGAGCAGAGCACCTGCATGGAGTTCGGGCAGGCCGTCCTGGAGGACGCCGAGGGGCGCACCTTCGTCACCCTGGAGGAGCTGGAGGAGGTGGAGACCGACCCGATCGCCGCCTGCGAGGCGGGCATGCTCACCCATCTGGTGGACGACCACGCCGAACTCGTCCCGCTGCTCCTGCGCCTCGTCCACCCCCGCCCGGAACGCGGCATGACGCGGGCCGTGCCGCTGGCGATGGACCGCTACGGGGTGACCCTGCGCCTCGAATACCCGGGCGCCCACGAGGACGTGCGGCTGCCGTTCCCCCGCCCGGTCACCGAGATCGACCAGGCGGGCCCGCAGATCCACGCCCTGCTGTCCGCCGCCCGCCGCGTCTCCCACCGCAACGGACTGCCGGCCTAAGGGCTGTCCCGTCATCCCTGGTGGGCGCACGACGACAGCTACGGCACCTCGCCGCGTTGTCGGAACGCCCGAATACATCCAGTATGCGGACGTCCCTCCGCCTTGCGATGCACCGCATCTGACGCCGCGCGCTGATCCACCAGGGATGACGGGACAGCCCTTAGGCGGTATCAGAGGCTCGGTGCGGCAGACGCTGCGCCGGGACGGCGGGCGCGTCCGGGGCGAACGCGGAGAGCCGCGCCAGCAGTTCCCCGAACGGGCCGTCCGCCGGCTCCTGCGACAGGACCCGCAGCACGATGCCCGCCATCTCCTGGTCGTACGCGGCGCTGACGGCGGCCAGCGCCGCGAAGTCGTGCACCAACTGCGTCTCCAGCTCGGCGCGCGGGATGCGCCGCCCGTCCAGCCAGATCAGCGCCGTCGACTCGGCGAGCGAGACCCAGGAGCGGACCACCAGCTCCAGCCGGGCGGGCGGTTCGGCCACCCCGAGGTGCGTGATGATCTGCTCGTACGCGGCCTGCCGCACCCCGTCGATCATGGCGTTCGCCGTCGAGGAACCGACCGCGGGCCCGCCGCGCATCAGCGCCGAGAAGCCGGGGCCGTGCTCGTCGACGAAGTCGAAGAACCGCCCCATCACCCGCAACAGCCGCGCGCCCAGGGGTCCTTCGAGCGGCTCCAGGAAGCGGGTCGCCAGCTCGTCCGCGGCCCGCCGCAGCGCCGCCTCGTACAGGCTCTGCTTCCCGGGGAAGTAGTGGTAGACCAGGGGGCGGGAGATCCCCGCGGCCGCGGCGATCTCGTCGATCGACACCTCCTCGGGCGAGCGGCGGCTGAACAAGTCCAGCGCCACGCCGATCAGTTGCTGTCTGCGCTCGTCGACGCCCATCCTGCGCCGTACCCCGGTCGTCATGCGCACAGCCTATCCGGGGTGCGGGCCGGGCGTCGCGCGGCGGACGGCACGCCGACGACCGGCCCTACAGGTCCAGGACGAGACGCCCGCCCCGGCAGCGCGAGACGCAGATCAGCATCGAGCCGCCGCGCTCGTCGTCGGTCAGCAGCTCGTCCCGGTGGTCGATCTCGCCCTCCAGGACCCGCTGTTGGCAGGTCCCGCAGAACCCCTGCTCGCAGGAGTACGCGACATGGGGCAGCTCCGCGCGGACGGCGGCCAGCACCGACTGCCCGGCCGCGACCGGCACCGTGCGCCCGCTGCGCCGCAGCTCCACCTCGAACGGCCCGGAACCGGACCCCGCCGCGTCCCCCGTCGCGGCCGAGAACCGCTCCAGGTGCAGGGGATGCCCCTCGGGGAGCGCGCCGGCGACGGCGTCCATCAGGGGTTCGGGGCCGCAGCAGTAGACCGCCGTGCCCGGGGCGAGGCCGGCCAGCGCCGCCGCGACGTCCGGGTGGCCCGCCTCGTCCTGGGCGACGACCGTGACCCGGTCCCCGTCCGCGCCCAGCTTCTCGACCTCCGCCAGGAACGGCATCGACCCCCGCGACCGGCCCCCGTACAGCAACCGCCACTCGGCCCCCGACGCGGCCAGCGACCGCAGCATCGGCAGGACCGGGGTGATCCCGATGCCGCCGACGACGAAGACGTAACCCGGGGCCCCGGCCAGCGGGAAACGGTTTCGCGGCCCGCGCACCTCGATCTCCAGGCCCTCCTGGAGCTGTTCGTGCACCTCCCGCGAACCGCCCCGGCCGTCCTCCACCAGCCGGGTCGCCACCGTGTACGCACCGGTGTCCTCGGGGTCGCCGCACAGCGAGTACTGCCGCACCAGACCGGACGGCAGCACCAGGTCCAGATGGGCCCCCGGCTCCCAGCGCGGCAGCCCGCTCCCCTCCAGCCGGAGCGACACGACACCGTCGGCGACCACGGTCCGCCCGGTGATCAGCAGCCGGCGGACCGCCGTCGCGCGCCGCTTCGAGTGACCCGACACCGGCTCGGGCAGGGCGGGCAGCGGCCACAGCGGGGACCGGGCGATCCGGCGTTTCAGGGCCCGCCGGGTGAGCAGGGCGGCGCCGGAGACCAGCACGACGGTACGCAGCCGGGGCAGGGCCATGGTTCAGGACCTCCCCGTCGTGGCGGCCTCGGCGGCGAGCGCGGCGGGGGAGTGGGCGAGGTAGTCGACGGCCTGGGCCGTACTGCCCTCCTGGGAGGGGTGGTAGGACCGGCTGAGATAGCTGGGGACGGACCGCAGGATCGCCCCCGTGGTGGGCAGCGTGCCCTGCCTCCCGCTCGCGTGGAACGCCTTGAACGAGGCCTTGCCGTCCAGCAGCGTGGGGTCGTTCGCCATGAAGAAACGGGTGCCGCGCTGCCAGAGGAACACCAGCGCGGAGAACGCCGCCGCCCAGGTGCGCAGCCGCCGCCGGTAGCCGCCGTCCACATGCATGAAGACGTCGAAGGCCACCGACCGGTGCTCCACCTCCTCCGCCCCGTGCCAGCGCAGCAGATCGAGCATGGTCGGATCCGCGCCCCGGCGGTCCAGCGCCTCGGCGTTGAGGATCCAGTCACCGAGGAACGCGGTGTAGTGCTCGATCGCCGCGATCGTCGCCACGCGCTCCATCAGCCACCACTTCGACGCCCGACCCGGCGGCAGGGTCCGGTCCCCGAGCAGCTTCTCGAAGAACCAGTCGACCTGCGCGGTGTACGGGGTCGGGTCGAGCCCCAACTCCCGCAGATGCGGCAGCACATCGTCGTGGGCCTGCGAGTGCACGGCCTCCTGCCCGATGAACCCGATGACGTCCTCGCGCAGTTGGTCGTCATGGATGTACGGGAGGATCTGCCGGTAGACATGGATGAACCAGCGCTCGCCGGCCGGGAGCAGCAGGTGGAGCACGTTGATGGTGTGCGTGGTGAACGGATCCCCCGGCACCCAGTGCAGGGGGGTCTCCTCCCAGGCGAAGGACACCTTGCGGGCCTTGAGGGGCGTCCGCTCCGACGCGACCGCCGCTGGCTGAGTGTTAGACATGGTGTCAATGTACTGACGGGTATGCGGGGGGACCAGAGGTGTGCGGAGAATTCCGTGCCGTCCCGCGAGGCCCCGCGCGATGATGGCCCGCATGACGAAACCCGTGCAGGCCCGGTCCTTCGACGCGGTGGCCGCCGCCTACGACGCGAACCGCCCCACCTACCCGCCCGCCCTGTTCGACGCCGTCGAGGAGCTGGCCGGACTGCCGCTCGCCGGGGCCCGGGTCGCGGACGTCGGCGCGGGCACCGGGCTCGGTACGGCACGGCTGTACGAGCGCGGGGCCAGGATCACCGCGGTGGAGCCGGGCGACGGGATGGCCGAGCAGTTCCGCCGGAGGCTGCCGGACGTCTCCCTGGTCCGGGGCGACGGGAACAGCCTGCCGCTGCGGACCGGCTCGATGGACCTGATCACGTACGCCCAGTCGTGGCACTGGACCGACCCGGCGCGCTCGGTCCCCGAGGTGCGCCGGGTGCTGCGGCCCGGGACGTCCATCTCGCCAACATGGCCACCCTCTCCGACTTCCTGATCGGCGATCCGGCGGAGGTCCGCGACTACTTCGACCGCGAACGGGCCCTGCTGACGGCCCTGTTCCCGGACGGCGAGGTCGAGGAGAGCTACCTGGTGAGTCTTGCCGTGGCCCGGCCCTGAGCCCGTATCCGGGTGCGGCACGGAACCGGTCGGCGACGTGCGTCCCGGGTCAGCCGTGGTCCAGATACGCCAGCACCGCCAGCACCCGCCTGTTGTCGTCGTCCGACGGGGGCAGGTCCAGCTTCCCGAAGATGTTCGACGTGTGCTTGGCCACCGCCCGCTCCGTGATCACCAGTTGCGAGGCGATGGCGGCGTTCGAGCGGCCCTGGGCCACCAGCTCCATCACCTCCCGCTCGCGCGGGGTGAGGCCGCCCATCGGCTTGTCCTGCGAACGGCGTGACAGGAGCTGGGAGATGACCTGCGGGTCCATCGCCGTGCCGCCCGCCGCCACCCGCCGAACCGCGTCGACGAACTGGTCCGCGTCGAAGACCCGGTCCTTCAGCAGATAGCCGATGCCGCCGTTGCCGTCCGCCAGCAACTCCCGTGCGTACAACTGCTCCACGTGCTGCGAGAGCACCAGCACCGGAAGCCCCGGCCGGGCCCGGCGGGCGGCCAGGGCGCACTGGAGGCCCTCGTCCGTGTGCGACGGCGGGAGCCGGACGTCGACGACAGCGACGTCCGGCTCCAACTCGGCGAGGGCCTTCGTCAGTTCGGGCCCGGTCTCCACAGCCGCGGCGATCTCGAAGTCGTACGCCTCCAGCATGCGCACCAGGCCGTCGCGCAACAGGAAGAGATCTTCGGCTAGGACAACTCGCAAGGAATCTCCATGGTCACCATGGTGGGACCGCCTGCGGGACTGCTGACGGCCAGGACGCCGTCGAATGTACCCAGTCGTCGTTCGATTCCGCTCAGGCCCGAGCCCGATCCGAGGACCGCACCGCCCCTGCCGTCGTCCGTCACCGAGATCCGGAGCATCCCCTCCGCGTGATGCAGGTCCACGTAGACCCGCATCGCCCCCGCGTGCTTCACCGCGTTCGTCAGGGCCTCGCTGACCGCGAAGTACGCCGCCGACTCCACCGGGGCCTGTGCCCGCCCCGGCAGCTCCACCGTCACCTCGGATGCGACCGGCAGCCGCAGGGCCAGCGCCTTGACCGCGTCGCCGAGGCCCCGCTCCGCGAGGACCGGCGGATGGATGCCGCGCACCAGATCGCGGAGCTCGGTCAGCGCCTCCGCCGACGACTCCCGGGCCATCGCGAGCATCTTCTTCGCCTGCGCCGGGTCCTTCTCGATCAGCGCCTCGACCGTGCCCAGATTCATGCCCATCGCGACCAGCCGGGCCTGCGCCCCGTCGTGCAGGTCCCGCTCGATGCGGCGCAGTTCGGAGGCGGCGGTGTCCACGGCCTCGTGCCGGGTCTCGGTGAGCCGCTCGATGCGCTGCTCCAGCTCCTGGTCCTGGCCGGGCGCCAGCAGCGTACGGGCGAGCAGGAAGTGCGCCCGCAGCACCGGCTCGGAGGCCCGCATCCCGAGGTGGAAGAGCACGACCCCCAGCGCCAGGGCGGCCAGCCCCGTCAGCTGGCTGTCCACCGGCACGAACCCGTACCAGTACGGGTCGTCCCGGAACACCCGCCACAGGCCCGCCGCCAGTACCAGCCCCTCGACCGGGTAGAGCATCAGTCCGGCGGACACCGCGGCCAGGACCGTTCCGGCCGTCATGTCCTGCAACAGCCACAGCAGGTCCCGCCAGGTCGCCGGGTCCTTCAGCATCAGCGTGGTGCGCTCCACCTGACCCGTCACGCCCGGCCGCAGATCCTTCGGGAAGGGCCGGTACGGGACCGGGATCCGCACGTACGACCACGTCGCCGCCCACAGCCGCCGCTGGTTGGCGTGCTTGCGCACCATCTCCAGCACCACCGGGGTGGTGAACACGCCGATGCCCAGCAGGATGAAGGAGATCGAGAGCACCGCGAGGACGAACAGGGTGATGGACGCCGCCAGGCCGGCCACGGCCAGGAAAAGGCCGCGCCCCGCCGCGAGCACCGACAGCCGTAGCCGTCCCGAGAACACCTTCATCGTGGTCCCTCTCCCCTCACCCGACCCGGGCTGGTCCCCGGTCCGCAGCCAGTCTCACCCGGGCCCGGCCCGCCGCGTCAGCCGGTCCGCCACCCGGAGCGGGTGTACCTGGCACCACCCCCGCACCCGCCCCCTACGCCTCCGTGACCGGGGGCTTCGACGGCTGGGGCGGACCGCGTCCCGTTCCTGGACCGGACCGGCGGGCGCCTTCTCGTCGAGGTCGCCGCGACCCGGCGCCGGGCACGCACGAGGGGCCCTCCGGCGAACCGGAGGGCCCCTCATACGTGACTGGCGTCATACGTGACTGGCGTCGGGATCAGACCTGGTCGGCCTTCTCCAGCGCGGTGCAGCAGGTGTCGACGATCAGCCGCGTGACGACGTACGGGTCGACGTTCGCGTTCGGACGACGGTCCTCGATGTAACCCTTCTGGTCCTGCTCGACCTGCCACGGGATACGCACCGAGGCGCCGCGGTTGGAGACGCCGTAGCTGTACTCGTTCCACGGGGCGGTCTCGTGCAGGCCGGTGAGCCGGTCGTCGATGCCCGCGCCGTAGTTCTTCACATGGTCCAGCGGCTTGGAACCCTCGCCCAGCGACTCGCACGCGGTGATGATCGCTTCGTAGCCCTCGCGCATCGCCCGGGTGGAGAAGTTGGTGTGCGCGCCCGCGCCGTTCCAGTCGCCCTTGACCGGCTTCGGGTCCAGGGTCGCGGAGACGCCGAAGTCCTCGGCGGTGCGGTAGAGCAGCCAACGGGCCACCCACAGCTGGTCGGAGACCTCCAGCGGCGACAGCGGGCCCACCTGGAACTCCCACTGGCCGGGCATGACCTCGGCGTTGATGCCGGAGATGCCGAGCCCCGCCGCCAGGCAGTTGTCGAGGTGCTTCTCCACGATGTCGCGGCCGAAGATCTCGTCCGCGCCGACACCGCAGTAGTAGCCGCCCTGCGCGGCCGGGAAGCCGCCCTCGGGGAAGCCGAGCGGCCGGTGGCCGTCGAAGAAGGTGTACTCCTGCTCGATGCCGAAGATCGGGGCCTGGCCCGCGAACTGCTCGGCGACCGGACGCAGCGCGGCACGGGTGTTGGACTCGTGCGGCGTCATGTCGATGTTGAAGACCTCGCACAGGACGAGGACGTCCTCGCCGCCGCGGATCGGGTCCGGGCAGGTGAAGACGGGCTTCAGCACCCGGTCGGACGCGTGGCCCTCGGCCTGGTTGGTGCTGGAACCGTCGAACCCCCAGATGGGCAGCTCCGCCACGTCCCCCGACGGCGTACCGTCCATGATCTTCGTCTTGGAGCGAAGCTTGGCGGTCGGCGCGGTGCCGTCTATCCAGATGTACTCAGCCTTGAACGTCACGGACGCCATCCTTTGCGGGTGCAGCGGTCTATGCAGCGCAGCTTGGCAAGACGCGATTTCCCGTCCGTTGCCCGGATGTGAACCCCGTGTTACCGAGGTTTCCTGCGGAAGAAGCGCGCCTGGTCCGAACCCGTCACCCGGTGTCCCCGGGGGCCATCGGGTGGCCACCGGGGAACCATCGGAGGCCACCGGGACGACGCGTCAGACACTGCCTTTGAGCAGGGCCGAGAACCCGGCCGCCCGCATCCGGCGCACCAGCTCCCGCCGGCTCGACCCCAGCGCGGCCGCCGCCCGGTCCAGCTCCCAGCCGGCCCCGGCCACGGTCCGCAGCAGATGGCCCCGCCGGATCTGCGCGTCGGAGAGCCGGAACGTCTTGAGGTAGGCGACCCGCCCCCGGTGATCGGTGATCGTCTCCCCGATGTGCTGCCCGCCGGTGTCCCGGACGAACGGCGGCAGGAAGCGCCACAGAGTGAACGACTCCATCCGGTACACCTGGTCGAACGCGTACGAGGTGTCCAGCAGCTCCCGCGCGAACAAGGTGTCGTGCGCCTCCTCCCACGCCCGCTCCTGCACCAGCGCGGCCGCCCGCAGCTCACCGAGGTCACGGATGTGCGCCTCGCCCCCGATCCGCACCGGGACCTGGGCCACCGGAGCCCCGTACAGCGCGTACTGGTGCACCAGCTCCCCGTAGAGGTCCTCCACCAGCGAGGCGTGCAGCAGCCGGTAGTCGTCCGGATGCGGGACGACGAAGGCGGCGGCGAGCGCGTCGGAGACGTACACCATCACCCCGCACTGGCCCGGGTGGATCTCGAAGATCCGCAGCGCGTCCCCGAGCCCGCGCACCGACCGCCCGAGGTACGCGTCCTCGGCGCGCGGCGAGAGCCCGTCGCGCAGGGCCGTGCGCGACCACTCCTCCCACGCGGTCGACGGACCGCCGAAGTGCAGCGCGAGATAGCCCTCCAACGCCAGGTGCAGCGGCAGGAACCGCAACCGGTCACCGGGCCGCCGCTTGGCCATCCGGTGGTGCGGCAGCGGCGCCAGCGGAACGGCCCGGGGCGCGCCACCCCCGCCGAACTGGGTGCCGTACGCGGCCGACTGCCGGCCCGCCTCCGGGGCCTGGCCGTCCTCCACCGACCAGTCGGCGACCAGACCGTGCGGAATGTACGAGACATAGCGGTCCCGTGGCCCGAGCTCGACGACCCCGGTGCCCAGGCCCTCGTACACCTCGCGGTGCAGCCGCAGTCCCTCCACCGGCGCCTCGCGGACCAGCGGCACGAGACGGACACCGCCCCACACCTGCGAGGGCCGGGCGGTGAGCCCGGTCAGCTCCAGCCGGTTCACGCGACCACTCCTTCTCCTTCGCCCGCTCCGGTGAACCGGGCCACCCGCCGGTCCAGATACGCGTACAGCTCCGCCGGCCCCATGCGCCCCTCCGCGAACCGGGCGATCTCCACCAGGGCGGGCAGATCCTCCGCGTCCCGGATCCCGGCCGTCGCCACCCCCGCCGCCAGCCGCCGCACGTCGAAACCCTCCGCGTCGTATACGGGGTTGACGTGCACCACCGCCGTCCGCCGCTCCGGATCCAGCCGGCTCCGCCACACCCGCAGTACCTCGCCCGCCAGGCCCGCCGGGGCGTTGTCCCAGCCGTCCGAGACGATCACCAGCCGGTCCGGACCCGCCCCGCCCGGCCCCGGCTCCAGCGCGTCCAGGACCCGCATCCCCAGCGGGGTCGGCCCCCACGGGCGTACGAGCAGCGCGTCGCCCGCGCCCGAGGTCCACAGCCCCCGGTACGCACCGGGCGCGGCGAGCGCCTCCAGCAGATGGTGGCAGGCCAGCGCCACGGCGAGCGGCCGACGCCGCTTCTGCCCCGAACCCGACGAGGAGAAGCTGTCGTCCAGCACCGCGTGCACCCGCCCCCAGCTCCCCGCGTGGCCGCCCGCCGCCCGGCGGGCCGCCGCGCGCAGGGCGCCGGTCAGTTCGGCGCGGCGCCCGGCACGCTGCTCGAAGCCGAGCGACAGCACGTACAGCGCGAGCCGGGTCAGCGGCATCACGGTCAGATCCACCTCCACCGCGGGACCGTTCGGGCGCCGGACCGCCGCCCGCCGCTCCTGGGTGCGCAGCCGCTCCAGCCGGGTCATCCGGGGCGCGGCCCGCTTCAGGAACACCTCGCGCTTCATCCCGTGCCGGGCGGCGAACCCCTCCGCGACGGTGAACGGCAGCTCGGCCACGGCTCCCTGCTCGTAGTGGGCGCGCCGCCAGGCGTCGAGCAGCGGGTGCTCGTAGCGGGGCGACCGGCCGGGCCGGAACAGGAACTCCCCGATCTCGGAGAGCGGTTGGTCCCCCTCGGGGCAGGGCAGATGGATGTGCCGGGCGGTCCTCTTCAGCCCGGCCCGGTACTTCACGGCGTCATGGCCCAGGTCCGGCCGGGCCGCCAGCCAGTCCCGCACGATCGCACGCGTCCGCCGGTTGTTGACTCCGGCCCGGCGCAGCTCGCCGAAGAGCCGGTAGACGCGCGGCGGCGGCAGCAGCGCCAGCCGGGCGGCGATCAGCCGGCCCTCGGTGCGCCGCTCCTCGGGGCTCGCCTCGCCCGCCGTCTCCAGGAGCCGCCGCACGATGAGCGCCGCGTTGTGGTGGTTGATGTCCAGGGCCAGGGAAGCCGCGTACACCCGGCGGTAGTTGACCCGTACGTAGGTGTGCAGGAAGTCCAGGGACAGCTGCTGGTCGGCGGCGTCCGAGCGGAACTCGCGCTGCCCGGTCGCGGTGATCGCCGCGTTCACGAAGAGCAGGACGTCCTCGGCGGCGACGAGGTCGGCGACGGTCTCGGACGCTCGTACGGCCTCGGACGCGTGCATGGAAGTTCCCCCGGTAGAACGTGACATGAGAGTTCCCCCGGTAGAACATGCGTGAAAGTTCCTCCGGCATAGACAGAGAGGCCGGCCGGGGAATGGGGGCGCGAACAACGAAATCATCGCTTCACAGGCAGGTCTCGGAAGTCGCACCGGAGTCCCGCGGCCGGCTCCGGAACGGTAACGGGACACGGTCGCTTCGCGCCACCGCATTCGGTGCCCGACGACTGCTCGCGCTCTCGCGCCGACGAACCGACCCTCCATGTTCGCACGGCGGACGCCTCGGCCCCCTGCCCAGCCGGCCGGCGCACCCGGCACACTGGCGCCATGGATTCAGCTGCCGGCACCACCGCCCCCCTGCGCATCGGCCTCCTCGGCACCGGCCCCTGGGCCCGGAACACCCAGGCCCCCGCGCTCGCCGCCCACCCCGGCGTGGAGCTGAGCGGGGTGTGGGGCCGCCGGGCCGAGGCGGCGGACACCCTCGCCGCCGCCCACGGGACCCGCGCGTACACCGGTGAGGCGGGCATCGAGGCGCTCCTGGAGACGAGCGACGCGGTGGCCCTCGCACTGCCGCCGGACGTCCAGGCCCCGCTCGCGGTCCGGGCGGCGGAGGCGGGCTGCCACCTCCTGATGGACAAGCCGGTCGCCACGACGGTCGCCGGGGCCCGCGCGGTGGCCGAGGCGGCGGAGAAGTCAGCGGTGGCCTCGGTCGTCTTCTGCACGCTGCGATTCGCGCCCGAGACCTCCGCGTGGATCGCCGAACAGGCCGCGGTGGACGGCTGGTTCACGGCTCGCGCCCAGTGGCTGGGTTCGCTCTACGCCGAGGGTTCGGCCAGCCAGTACGCGGACTCCCCGTGGCGGCGCGAGAAGGGCGGCCTCTGGGATGTCGGCCCGCACGCGCTCTCGGTGCTGATCCCGGTCCTGGGCGACGTCGAGCACCTGACCGCCGCCCGGGGCCCGGCCGACACCACGCACCTGATCCTGCGCCACACCTCCGGCGCGTCCAGCACGGTGACGCTCGGGCTGAGCGCCCCGCCCGCTGCGGCGGGCGTCGAGATCGAGCTCCGGGGCGAGCGGGGCACGGCGTCGCTCCCCGGCTGGGACGGCGCCGGGACCGCGTTCCGGGGCGCGGTGGACGCCCTGGCCGAAGCGGTACGTACGGGGGTGCCGCACGCCTGCGACGCGCGCTTCGGCCTCCACCTCACGGAGCTGCTGGTGGCGGCGGAGACGCAGGCGCAGGCGGGGTAGCCGCAAAATCCGGTGGCTCACCCCGGCGGCGGGGCGCGGCGCCGAGGACGCTAGCGGGTCTCCTCCCACGATGGCCCCGGCGGCAGGGCCCGGCACAGGGCCTCCAGCGCCTCCGGGTAGGCGGATTCGGCAGGCGTCGCGTATCCGACGACGAGCCCGTCCCGGCTGGGGATTTCGGCGGTGCCGGCGGTTCTGGCGGCGCTGGCGGTACCAGCGGCACTGGCAGCACCGGCGGTACTGGCG
Source organism: Streptomyces sp. NPDC048142 (assembly GCF_043202835.1). Classification (NCBI taxonomy): domain Bacteria; kingdom Bacillati; phylum Actinomycetota; class Actinomycetes; order Kitasatosporales; family Streptomycetaceae; genus Streptomyces; species Streptomyces sp. NPDC048142. The sequence goes on along the minus strand of NZ_JBIDBC010000003.1, from coordinate 50,969 downwards.
GTACCAGCGGCACCGGCGTTCGAGGCGTCCTCCGCGCGTGCTGGGCGTGCCGGGCCTTCCGTGCGGCCCGCGCCTTCCGTGGGTGCCGCGCCTTCTGTGCGGCCCGCACCCTCCGCGCGTGCCGGGCCTGCCGCCCCCTCCGAGCCCACCACCCCCGCACCATCCTCCGCGCGGCCCGCGCTCTCCGCGCCCGCCGCCGCCCCCTCCGCGCCCGGGTGCAGATAGTCGGCGAGCCCCTCCACGGCCAGTCCCTGCCAGGCCGCCGCCCGGACCACCGAACGCTCGGTGCCGGGCGGCAGTTCCAGCACCGCGTGGAGGCCGGCCGCGATACCGGTGACCCGGACATGCGGGGCCCGCCGCTCCAGGGCCGCCACCAGTTGGTCCCGGCGGCGGCGGTGACGCTGCCGCATCCGGCGTACCTGCCGGTCGTACGCGCCGGACTCGACGAAATCCGCGAGCGTCAGCTGCTCGGTGGCGCTCGACCACTGCTCCCGCTCGCCCTTCGCCGTGACGACGGGGCCCACGAGCCGCTGGGGCAGCACCATCCAGCCGATCCGCAGAGCAGGGGACAGACTCTTGCTCACCGACCCCAGCAGCACCACATGCTCGGGATCGAGCCCCTGGACGGCCCCCACGGGCTGCCGGTCGTAGCGGAACTCCCCGTCGTAGTCGTCCTCGACGACGAGCCCGCCGGTGGCCCGTGCCCAGTCGACGACGGCCGCCCGCCGCGCGGGGTGCAGCGGCCCGCCGGTGGGGAACTGGTGGGCGGGCGTGAGGAGTACGGCACGGTCGTGGCGGGTGAGCCCGTCGACCCGGGCGCCGTCCGCGTCCACGCCGAGCGGCCGGGTGCCGACCCCGTGGGAGGCGAGCAGCCCGCGGTGGAAGGGCAGGCCGTACTCCTCCACCGCCCAGGGGCCGCCCACCACCTCCGACAGCAGCCGCAGCCCGTGCGCGGCCCCCGAGCACAGCACGATCCGCTCCGGTGCGGCCCGCACCCCGCGCACCCGGGCGAGATAGCCGGCCAGGGCCCGCCGCAGCTCGGGCCGCCCGTGCGGATCGCCGGGCCCGAACGCGTCGTCGGGTGCGGCGGCGAGCGCCCGCCGGGCCGAGGCCAGCCAGGCGGTGCGCGGGAAGGCCGAGGGGTCCGGCTGCCCCTGGACCAGGTCATGGACCGGGCGGGCGGCGCGCTCGGGGGTACGCGGCCGGTGGGCGGGGGTGACCGGGACGGCCCGCTCGGCGACCCGGGTCCCCGAACCCTGCCGGGCGGCGAGCCATCCTTCCGCGACCAGCTCGGCGTAGGCGTCGGCGACGGTGTTGCGGGCGAGGCCCAGATCGGCGGCGAGGGAGCGGTAGGGCGGCAGCCGGGTGCCCGGTGCGAGCCGCCCGCCGCGCACGGCGTCACGGAGGGCGGCCATCAGGACGGCCCGGCGGTTGCCCGTACCGGACAGCTCCAGCGGCAGATCACTGCCCAGGAGCTCCGCGGAATTGACCCATGAATCCTTCAAGGAAATGCACCCCATACCCAGTCGCCTGTCGCTCTAGATTCGTACCCATGAAGACGACGGAGATCAAGACGAACGACCGCACCACCGCCCCCGCCACCACCGTCCGGCGCAACAGCGGCACGGACCGGCTCGACTTCGCGAAGGCCGCACCGAAGGTCTTCCGGGCCGTGATCGGCCTGGACGCGGCGGCCCGCGCCGGCCTGGACCCGACGCTGGTCGAACTGGTACAGATCCGAGCCTCGCACCTGAACCGCTGCGCGTACTGCCTGCACATGCACACCACGGACGCGCGCAAGGCGGGCGAGAGCGAGGAGCGCCTGCACATGGTCGCGGTGTGGCAGGAGGCGGACCACTTCTTCACGGAGCGGGAGCAGGCCGCTCTCGACCTGACGGACGCGGTCACCCGGATCGGGGACGCCGGGGTGCCGGACGAGGTCTACGACCGGGCGGCGGCCCACTTCGAGGAGGAGGAACTGGCCCACCTGCTGGCCCTGATCTTCACGATCAACACGTGGAACCGCATAGCCCTGTCCACCGCCAAGCGCGCGGGCACGGACGAACGCTGAGCCCTCGGATCCGGGACAAGCGGCTGCCGGGCCGGGCCGTTTCGCATCGTAGCCCCAGCCGTATCCACCAGCAGCCACCCCGGCGAGCCCCCGTCCCCGCCACCGGGGAACCTCGTCCGGGAAGGAGAGCCGGAAAAGATGGAAACAACTCTGGGAGAACGGCTTTTACTCCTCTCGCCGGACGATGAATCCCGCGTCGCGCGTGAGCCCGCGAACGCTGCTTCGGCTATCGCCGGGGCGTCCCTGGTGGAGCTGGCGATCGCGGGCCGAATCGCACGGCCATTGCCGACTGCAAGAAGCTTGGCAAGGCCGCTGAATGGATTCAGGAAGCTCACCGCCCATGCCGGTGTCGGCCGGCGGGCGGAGCGCGCCATCGGGCTTGTCCGGGGTCGGGCCGCCGCCGGAGTCCATGATCAGCCGGCTGTTCGCGAGCTTGGCAATGCACGGATTCCCGCTGAGGACGACTTCGCCGCCCGGTACTCCCGTGCGGTTTCGTGATGTGCCCGCTGACTGCGTGGGAAAGCTGTCGTCGGTAGCGGTTGCGCCGGGCAGCGGAATGGTGGCGTGCAAATGTGCGGCGGACTCGAAGGTGACGTTGGCCGACGATTCCGATGCGTGCCCAGGGCGAGTTGTGGTGAATGCTGCATTCCGATTGTTTGGCGCGCCGGGGGAATGTAGCTTCGCGATCATGGAATCACCGACCGGAACCAACACCGACCAGGCGCCGGCGAACCCGGCCGTCACCGATGACATGCTGGCCACTCAGCCCGTTGGCTACTGGTGCGGCCTCGCCCATGCGACCGTCACCCGGCATCTGCGTGACGCCATGGCCAAGGTCGACGTCACCCAGCCGCAGTACTGGGTTCTCAACCGCGTGAACGGCGGTCCCGCAGCGCCGAGCCGCGAGGAGGTCGTCACGCAGCTGACGCACCTTGCCGACGGGCCGCACGAAATCGCCAGGGTGGTCGACCAGTTGCTCCACCGCGAGTGGCTCCGGATCGACGACGGGCAGCGCCTGCACCTCACGGATGCCGGGGAGGCCGCCAGGGTGCGGCTCCGTGAGGTGGCCACCGAGGTGCGCGCCGTGGTTCACCAGGGCATCAGCGACGAGGAGTACGTGGCCGCGCTCAAGGTACTGCGCAAGATGGTGGCCAATGTCGAGGGCGACGGGACTCCTGGCTGAGCTGTTGTCATTTCGCGATTCTGTGACGGTGCCGGGTGGGGGGAGCGCGCTGCGGCAGGTCGAACCCGGCCGGATCGATCCGGATCCCGATGGGGCCAAGGTTACGCGATGGACTACCGAAAGGGCCTCTGGCCAGGGGCGATTGTCAGTGGGGGGCAGTAAAATGGAGGGAGTTCGTGAGGGTTCCACCACGCTGCCAGGAGGATGCCGATGGCCGTTGCCGCAGTCACGACCGAGCCGCTGGACCGACAGCTCCCGATGTCCTTCCACCCGCCGCTTCCCACCCAGCTGCCGAAGAAGCGGCTGCCCCCGGGCCGCCCCCGCGAGTGGTACGTCTCCCACAACCGGCGTCTCAAGGCCATGCGCCTGGTCATCGCCCTGCTCGACAGCGGGGTCTACCAGCCGTCCAGCGCCAGTAACCACCGGATACGGATCGCCGCCGAGCGCCTGGACATCCACCGCCCGTCCGACACCACCTGCCGCATGGTCCGCGCCCTGATCCGCTACGGCCGCTGACCAGACCAGACCAGACCAGACCAGACCAGACCAGACCAGACCAGACCAGACCAGACCAGACCGGACCCCGACCCGACCCAGACCCCGACCCCGACCCGACTCGTCCTGCCCCGCCCCGACTGGTGATCGCCTCTGCCCCGCCCGGCCGGCCCCTCCGGCCGGGCGGGGCAGAGGCCTGCCCGGACCTCAGAACCCCCTGCACAAGGCGTTGGCGAACGCGCCGGACGCTGTCGCCGTGTGCGGTGAACCGTCGTCCACCGTCACCGAGCAGACCGCCGTCCCGCCGGACGCCCCGACCGTGATGCCCAGCGAACCGCCCTTCACGAACCCCTTCGTCGTGACCTCCTTCGTCCACGGCAGACGCTGCGACGTCACCTGGCTGATCGACATCCTGCCGTCCCGCCAGGTGGTGTACGCGATGGAAACGCCCTCGGCCGTGCCGGTCACCTCGTACCGCACCCGGACCGTCCGTTCGCTCTCTTCGACGACCTCGTCGGCGACCAGGGCGACCACGGCGACGCAGCCACCGATCAGCAGCAGGACCGCCACCAGCAGAATCCAGGGCCACCTGCGCCGCTTCTCCGGCGCGGCCGGGGGCGGCGGATGTGACCAGCCCCCGCTCGAAGCCCCGTACGGGGACTGTTCGCTCATCTCCACAGATTCGCCCCGCCCTTCGTGCGCCGCCACCGGGCTGCCTCGATCGGCGCACCACCTCTGCCCGGCGCAGGCTGTCGGACTCATGAAGCTCCTCATCTCGGTCGACATGGAAGGCATCTCGGGGATCGTCCATCCCAACGAGACGCACCCCGAGCGTTACGACTACCAGCGCGGCCGGGAGTACATGACGGCCGACGCGAACGCGGTCGTCGCGGGCGTCCTGGACACCGAACCCACCGCCGAGGTGCGGGTGGCCGACGCGCACGGCACGTTCCGCAACCTCCTGCCGGAACAGCTCGACCGCAGGGCCCGCCTGGTCCGGGGCAAGCCGCGCGCGTTGCACATGCTCGCCGGGCTCGACGAGGAGACCGACGCGGCGCTGTTCGTCGGCTACCACGTCCGTGCGGGCGAGGGGCCTGGCGTGCTGGCGCACACCATGAACGGCGAGATCCTCGACGTACGGGTGGCGGGCCGCTCCCTGGGCGAGATCGGGCTCAACGCCGCCATGGCCGGCCACCTCGGCGTACCGGTCGTCCTGCTCAGCGGCGACGACGCGGCCTGCGCCGAGCTGACCGACCTGGTCCCCGCGGCGGTCACCGTCCCGGTCAAGGAGGCCCTGGGCATGGCGGCCGCCGTGACGCTGCACCCGGAGGAGGCCCGGGACCGGCTGCGCCGGGCGGCGGCGGACGCGGTCACCCGCCGCGCGGAGATCCGGCCCCTGACGCTCACCGGGCCGCTGGACGTGGAGGTCGACCTGGTGAGCCCGCACGCCGTCGACCTGGCGACCCTCGTACCGGGCGTATCGCGTACCGGCGGCGCCCGTACGGTCGCCTGCACGGCCCCCGAATACGCGAGCGCCTACCGGCTGATCCTGCTGCTCGCGCAACTCTCCACGATCAAGCCCGGACAGGGCACCGCTGCCTCACCCAGCACGCTGCCCATGACGCCCATCACACCGATAACGCCGGCTGTGGCGGAGCTGAGGGGGCAGGGGGAGGAGGGGGGCAGGAACGGGCTCAGGGCACCAGCGCGGTCAGCATGTCGTGCTCTCCCCGAACATGGTCGCTGATGTTGAGGTGCGGTCAGGCTCTGGGGTGGGGCGGCTCCCGGCCCCCGAGAGACATCGCGGGGCCGCCGGGACGCCGCTCCCTTCGCCGAGCCGAGCGTCGACCGCTGGCCGCCGCCCCGGTGACGCCCGGACGAAGTGGAAAGGGCCTGGACCCGGACCCGTAAACAGGGTCGAGCGCTGTCGCGGTTGCCTCTACCGTTACGGGGTGACCACACAGGTGATCGTATTGAACGGCGGGTCCAGCTCCGGCAAGTCCGGCATCGTCCGCTGCCTCCAGTCGGAACTGCCGGACCCGTGGCTCGCCGCCGCGATCGACGCTTTCGTCGATTCGCTGCCCGCGTCCTTGAGGGCATCGGACGCGGGCATCGAGTTCGCCGAGGACGGCGGCGTGGCCGTCGGGCCGGAGTTCCGGAAGCTGGAGGCGGCGTGGCGCGAGGGCGTCGCGGCGATGGTCCGGGCGGGCGCCCGGGTCATCGTCGACGACGTGTTCCTCGGCGGCCCCGCCTCCCAGGAGCCGTGGCGGAAGGCCCTGGCCGGACTGGACGTGCTGTGGGTCGGGGTCCGCTGCGGGAGCACGGTCGCCGAGGCCCGCGAGGTCGCCCGGGGTGACCGCCCGAAGGGCATGGCCGCAGCGCAGGCGGAAATGGTCCACCGGGGTGTGGCGTACGACCTGGAGGTGGACACCACGAACGCGGAGTCCCTGGACTGCGCGAGGACGATCGCCGCCAGGCTCACATGACCGGCCCGGCGGGACCCCGCAACTGATGCCACACCCCGCACACCCCGCACACTCCGCACCCCCGACCCCGCACGGGCCGCCGGGACCGTGGAGAGCGATGACGGACCTGTGGACCGGCGGGAGGGTACGCCTGCGGGGTGTCGAACCGCAGGACCGGGAGGGCTTCCGGGCCCTGGCCCTGCACACCGTGGACGCCCGCAACGCCGACGTGGTCGAGCCGCCCCGCTCGGACGAGAGCTTCGCGCCTGGGCCGCCGAGCGCGCCCTCTGAAGTCGACCTCTACCGGAAGGCCTTCCGGCGGCTGAGTGACGCGGCCGTCCACGGCGACGGGGCCAAGGAAGTCCTGGGCAGGTCCCGGTCTTTCTGGGGCGACGCCCGGCGCGCCTGACGGAACGGCCGAGGGCCGCCACCTCCCGGAGGAGGTGGCGGCCCTCGGCGTCCCAGGCGCGGGTGAGCCCGGCCCGTGGCGGTCCTAGATGTCGAAGTACAGCTCGAACTCGTGCGGGTGCGGCCGCAGCTGGATCGGGGCGATCTCGTTCGTGCGCTTGTAGTCGATCCACGTCTCGATCAGGTCCGACGTGAAGACGCCGCCCGCCTGGAGGTACTCGTTGTCCGCTTCCAGGGCTTCGAGCACGGCCGGGAGGGAGGTCGGGACCTGCTGGACGTTGGCGTGCTCCTCGGGAGCCAGCTCGTAGAGGTCCTTGTCGATCGGCTCGGCCGGCTCGATCTTGTTCTTCACGCCGTCCAGGCCCGCCATCAGCAGCGCCGAGAACGCGAGGTACGGGTTCGAGGACGGGTCCGGGGCGCGGAACTCGACGCGCTTGGCCTTCGGGTTCGAGCCGGTGATCGGGATGCGCATCGCGGCCGAGCGGTTGCGCTGCGAGTACACCATGTTGACCGGGGCCTCGAAGCCGGGGACCAGGCGGTGGTAGGAGTTCACCGTCGGGTTGGTGAAGGCCAGCAGCGACGGCGCGTGCTTCAGGATGCCGCCGATGTAGTAGCGGGCCATGTCCGAGAGGCCGGCGTAACCCTGCTCGTCGTAGAAGAGCGGAACGCCGCCCTGCCACAGCGACTGGTGCACGTGCATGCCCGAGCCGTTGTCGCCGAAGATCGGCTTCGGCATGAAGGTCGCGGTCTTGCCGTTGCGCCAGGCGACGTTCTTCACGATGTACTTGAAGAGCATCAGGTCGTCGGCCGCGGCGAGCAGCGTGTTGAACTTGTAGTTGATCTCGGCCTGGCCGGCGGTGCCGACCTCGTGGTGCTGGCGCTCGACCTGGAGGCCGTTCTTGTCCAGCTCCAGGGAGATCTCGGCACGCAGGTCGGCGAAGTGGTCGACCGGCGGGGTCGGGAAGTAGCCGCCCTTGTAGCGGACCTTGTAGCCGCGGTTGTTCTCCAGCGCACCGGTGTTCCAGGCGCCGGCCTCGGAGTCGATGTGGTAGAAGCTCTCGTTCGCCGACGTCTGGAAGCGGACGTTGTCGAAGACGTAGAACTCGGCCTCCGGGCCGAAGTACGCGGTGTCCGCGAAGCCGGTCGAGGCGAGGTAGGCCTCGGCCTTCTTGGCGATGTTGCGCGGGTCACGGCTGTACTGCTCGCCCGTGATCGGGTCGTGGATGAAGAAGTTGATGTTGACGGTCTTGTCGCGGCGGAAGGGGTCCACCCGAGCCGTCGACAGGTCCGCGCGCAGCGCCATGTCGGACTCGTGGATGGCCTGGAAGCCACGGATCGACGAACCGTCGAAGGCCAGTTCCTCGGCCGGGTCGAAGGTCGCTGCCGGGATCGTGAAGTGCTGCATCACCCCAGGCAGGTCGCAGAACCGGACATCGATGAACTTGACGTCGTTGTCCGCTACGTACTTCTGCACTTCGTCGGCGTTCTGGAACATCCAACTCCTCCTACTCCCGGCCCGGGAGGGACGGGGTTGTAGCTCGTGGTGCGGCCAGTGCGGTGGCACACGCTGGACCCGACCATAGGCAGGCGTGGTTTCTCAAGCATGACCCATTTGTTTCGCCCAAGTTAACCGGGGCGGTGACGGGCGGCATCTCCGCGACTGTTTCCGGTGCCCCGCCCGGCCGGGGGCGGATACGGGCGCAGTACCGTGGACGGGTGGACAACAGGCAAGCAATCGGATCGTGGCTCTCGGGGCCCCGCGCGGCCGCCGAGGAGATGGGCGCCGACTTCGGCTACCGGGGCAAGGGGCTCGGGCTGCCCGAGCAGGGGCCCGGCTCGGTCGCGCCGCTCGGCCGGCGCTTCGGAGCCCTCTTCATCGACTGGTCGCTCTGCATGGTGATCGCATACGGGCTGCTCGCTCGCGGTGACCAGCAGGCGGCGGGGAACTGGGCGCTCGGGGTCTTCCTCGTGATGAGCCTGCTGACCGTCGGGACCATCGGCTGCACACCCGGGAAGCGCCTCCTGGGCGTACGGGTGGTTGCCGAGGACGGCGGGCGGCTCGGGTTCGTGCGCGTGGCCATGCGGACCGTTCTGCTCCTGCTCGTCATCCCCGCGCTGGTCTGGGACCGCGACGGGCGTGGACTGCACGACCGGCTCACCCGTGCCGTGCAGGTCCGGATGTGACATCCCCGATACGGGCATGAGAGCCGGGTTGCCCGTGACGATACGGGCAAGAGAATCCGGCGGCCTGTGACGATACGGGCATGAGAATCCGGCGGCCCGTGGCGATACGGGCAACAGAACGGGGCGGCCCGGGACCGTTCACCGGTCCGGGGCCGCCCCGCTCTGTTGCGTACGTCTTCTGTCGCGTACGTCCGCCTCACGGTCAGCCGTGAGCGGTCAGCGCATCTTTCCGCCGCGCGGCATCCGCATGCCCTTGGGCATCGGCCCCTTCGGCAGCGGCATGTTGCTCATCAGGTCGCCCATCGCGCGCAGCCGGTCGTTGGTGCTGGTCACCTGCGGGCCGGTCAGGACGCGGGGGAGCTTCAGCATCTTGGTGCGGACCCTCTTCAGCGGCACCTGGCCCTCGCCGTTGCCGACGATGATGTCGTGCACCGGCACGTCCACCACGATGCGGGCCATCTTCTTCTTCTCGGCCGCCAGCAGGCCCTTCACCCGGTTCGGGTTGCCCTCGGCCACCAGGACGATGCCGGCCTTGCCGACCGCCCGGTGGACGACGTCCTGGCTGCGGTTCATCGCCACCGCGGGGGTGGTGGTCCAGCCGCGTCCGATCCGGTCCAGGACGGCGGCCGCCGCTCCGGGCTGGCCCTCCATCTGTCCGAAGGCCGCCCGCTCGGCGCGCCGGCCGAAGATGATCGCCATCGCGAGGACGGCCAGGACGAAGCCCAGGATGCCCAGATAGACCGGGTGGCCGATCGCGAAGCCGATGCCGAGGAGGACACCGAACGTGAGGATTCCGACACCCGCGACGACAAGACCGATCTTGCTGTCGGTCCGCCTGGTCATCTTGTAGGTCAGGGCGATCTGCTTGAGCCGCCCTGCGTTCTCGGCGCTGTCCGCGCCTTCAGTTTTTGCCTTCCTCGCCATGTACTGAAGTTTACGTGGCGTGGGAGCGACGCAGGAACGTGGGAGCGACCTAGGAACGGTGGTCGGCCACGGCTTCCAGCACGTGCTGGGCCTCCACCCGGTCCTTGGCGCGGCGGCGGTCCTCCAGGACGGCCGTCCAGGCGTTGCGGCGGGCGGTGCGCTGGCCGCTGCTCAGCAGCAGCGACTCGACGGCGCGCAGGGCGGTGGTGACGGACGGAAGGACGTGGGCGCGGACCGGTGCGGCCTGCATCGTGGTGTTCCCCCTCGGAGTGGATGCGCCCCGGGGCGCGGACTGAGTACGGGAAGCGGTGACGGCGGCGGCCGCGGGAGTCGCTGCCGCACGCGTACCTAGGCTCACTGCTTGGTGTTACCAGCGCATGACCGGGTGGTCAAACACCAATGAAGCCTTCATTCCGGTGCCGCGCACGCCGAAGCGGTCCGTACGCGTCCCCGACCTGCGGGGAGCGTCCGGACCGCTTCGGTCGCACGGTTACTGCGAGGTAGTCGCTCGTGAGCGGATTCACACGGCGGGTGCGGCCTGCGCGCTCCCGGCGGCCGCGCCGCGCGCCGCCATCGCCTGCTGGAAGAGACGCCCCGCGCGGTACGAGGACCGCACCAGCGGACCCGACATCACGCCGGAGTAGCCGATCGCGTCGGCCTCGTCCTTCAGCTCGACGAACTCGTGCGGCTTCACCCAGCGCTCGACCGGGTGATGCCGTACGGAGGGGCGCAGGTACTGCGTAATCGTGATGAGCTCGCAACCCGCGTCGTACAGGTCCTGGAGCGCCTCGCTGACTTCCTCGCGGGTCTCGCCCATGCCGAGGATCAGGTTCGACTTGGTGATCAGACCGGCCTCGCGGGCTCGGGTGATGACCTCCAGGGAACGCTCGTAACGGAAGCCGGGGCGGATCCGTTTGAAGATCCGCGGCACCGTCTCCACGTTGTGCGCGAGCACCTCGGGGCGCGAGGAGAAGACCTCGGCGAGCTGCTCGGGCTCGGCGTTGAAGTCGGGGATCAGCAGCTCGACCTTGGTCGCGCCGGCCTCCCGCTCCGCGGTGAGCGCGTGGATCTGGCGGACGGTCTCGGCGTACAGCCACGCGCCGCCGTCCTCCAGGTCGTCGCGTGCGACGCCGGTGATGGTGGCGTAGTTCAGGTCCATCGTGACGACCGACTCGCCGACGCGGCGGGGCTCGTCACGGTCCAGCGCCTGCGGCTTGCCCGTGTCGATCTGGCAGAAGTCGCAGCGCCGGGTGCACTGGTCGCCGCCGATGAGGAAGGTGGCCTCGCGGTCCTCCCAGCACTCGAAGATGTTGGGGCAGCCCGCCTCCTGGCAGACCGTGTGCAGCCCTTCGCCCTTCACCAGCTGCTGCAGCTGCTTGTACTCGGGGCCCATCTTCGCCCGCGTTTTGATCCACTCGGGCTTGCGCTCGATGGGGGTCTGGCTGTTCCGGACCTCCAGGCGCAGCATCTTGCGCCCGTCGGGTGCGACAGCGGACACTCCGGCTCCCCTTTGCTCTCTGCTGCGTTGGATTCGCGTCGGGTTCGCGTGGGATTCGCGAGCGATTCGCGAGGGACTCGCTTTGGATTCTTTGGCGAACACCAGGGTACGCCCGTACATCAAACGGTCTTACGTCCGCCCAACCTGCGGCCGACGGGGCCTATTCCCCGGCCGGTGTGACGGCCGGGCTACTGGCCGGTACGACCGGTACGGCCGGTCGGCGCCGGGCCGGGGCCGTACTGCGGGGGGCCGCACTACGCCGGGGCCGGGGCCGTCGGCTGCTCGATCACCCTCGGTGCGAGCTCCGCGTTCTCCAGGATGTCCCGCAGGTGCTTCTCTGCGACCGGCAGCACCTCCTCGATGGTGATCTCCCGGCCCAGCTCGTTCGAGAGGGACGTGACCCCCGCGTCCCGGATGCCGCACGGCACGATCCGGTCGAACCAGGTGTTGTCCGGGTTCACATTGAGGGCGAAGCCGTGCATCGTCACGCCCTTGGCGACCCGGATCCCGATCGCGGCCAGCTTGCGGTCCTCGCGGCGCTGGCCCGCGTTGGACGGGGCGTACTCCGGGCCGTTCAGCCGCGGGTCGAACTCCTCGTCCTGGAGCCTCGGGTCGAAGTCCAGCGAGAGCCCGCCCAGCGCCTGGCGCTGCTCGACCGGGTCGCCGAGCACCCAGACGCCGCTGCGGCCCTCGATCCGGGAGGTCGCCACGCCGAAGTCGGCGGCCGTGCGGATCAGTGCGTCCTCCAGCCGGCGGACGTGTGCGACGACGTCGACCGGGCGCGGAAGTTTCTGGATCGGGTAGCCGACGAGCTGCCCGGGGCCGTGCCAGGTGATCTTCCCGCCGCGGTCCACATCGATGACCGGGGTGCCGTCCAGCGGACGCTCGCTGTCCGCCGTACGGCGTCCTGCGGTGTAGACGGGCGGGTGCTCCAGCAGCAGACAGGTGTCCGGCACCCGGTCCTCGAACCGGTCCGCGTGCACCTCACGCTGCTTCTGCCAAGCCTCCGTGTACGCGACGGCCTGTTCGCCGAAGCCCAGACGGACGAACCGCAGCTCGCTCACCGATGCCTCCCTACGCGGGCCCCGCATGCCCGGAGGGGTGTCCCCGGGATGGCGGCGCCCTGCACTGATCGCGCCCGCATCCACTGTACGACCGTCGCCCGAACAGCCCCCCGGCAGGTTCGGCGGCCGGTCCCGGGGCGGGCGGCCGAACCGGGGCCGGGCCCGGATCGGGGACCGCCCGAAGCCCGCCGGCCCGTCCGTGATCCGTGATCCGCCCGCAGCCCGCCCGGCCCGTCCGCGACCCGCCCGCGGAGCGTCCGTGAGCCGTTCGCCGCCCGCCCGGGGCCCGGTGCCGGACCGTCCACGGGTCGGACGATTCCGTCAGCTCCGCCCGGAATCCTCACACGATCGGATGAACGTGGAGCAAAGGGTGGCTGTGACCGCCCCGGCGGCCGCTAAATTCGCGCCGTTCCCATGAGGGCTGCCCGTCCGGCCCCGAAGGCAGGAGACCGTACAGCTGATGTCGGAACGACCCCCGCAGCGCACCCCCAACCGCCGACTCGCCTCGCTCATCGCGGAAGCCGGGTTCTCGCACGCCGGCCTGGCCCGCCGGGTCGATCAGCTCGGCCTCGAACACGGCCTCGACCTGCGGTACGACAAGACCTCGGTCACCCGCTGGCTACGGGGACAGCAGCCGCGCGGCACCACGCCCGCGCTGATCGCCGAGGTGTTCACCCGGCGGCTCGGGCGGCGGCTCTCCGCGCAGGATCTCGGGCTCGACGCCTGCGCGCCCGTCTACGCGGGTCTGGAGTTCGCGGCCACCCCCACCGAGGCGGTCGACATCGTCAGCGGCCTCTGGCGCAAGGACTCCGGTACCCACACGGAGCTGCGCAAGATCGCCTTCACCCCGGCCGGACTCGTCGTCCCCAGCCGTGACTGGCTGATCGGCCGGGCCGACGAGTGGGTCGCCCGGGACGGCGGCGCCGCCCGCCGGGCCGGGGGAGAGGCCGGGGTGTCCTCTCCGGGGCGCCCGGACGGGGCGCTGCGCACCGAGACCAGGGGCGGGCCGCGCCCGGCCGCCGGCCCGCCACGGCCCAAGCCGCCGGGCCCGCCCGGCCCGCATCCCGCCGCCACGCGCCCGCCCGCCGCCGGGGCGCACCCCGGGACCGGGGCGCTGCCCGTGGTCCCGCGCCAGCGGCAGACGGACCGCGGCCCCGGTCAGCGGGTCGGCGGCGGGGACGTCGCCGCGCTGCGCTCGGTCGGCGAGCTCTTCCGCACCCTCGACCACGCGTACGGCGGCGGGCACGCCCGGCAGGCCCTCGTGCGGTACCTGGAGCACGAGGCCGAGCCGATGCTCCGGGGCACGTACGGCGAGGCCACCGGACGGCGGCTGTTCGCCGCGGTCGCCGGCCTGACCCGGCTGGCCGGCTGGACCTCGTACGACATCGCCGCCCACGGCCTGGCCCAGCGCTACTTCGTCCAGGCGCTGCGGCTCGCCCAGGCCGCCGGGGACCGGGGCTACGGCGCCTACGTGCTGATCACGATGAGCCGGCAGGCGGTCTACCTCGGGCACGGCAGGGAGGCTGTCCAGCTCGCCCGTGTCGCCCAGCAGGGTGTCGGCTCGTCCGCTCCGCCCCTCGTCCAGGCGCTGCTGTACGCGGTCGAGGCGCGCGGGCACGGCGTGCTCGGCGAGGCACGCTCCTGCACCGCCGCCCTGACCCGGGCCGAACACGCCCTGGAGACCTCCCGCCCCGGGGACGAGGTGCCGCACTGGGCCCGCACCTTCGACGAGGCGCAGCTCGCCGACGAGCTGAGCCACTGTCACCGCGATCTCCAGCAGTACCGGGCCGCCGCCCAGCACGCCGAGCGGTCGCTCGCGCTGTGCGCCCCGGCGTACGCCCGCAGCAGACTGTTCTGCCGGGTGGTCCTCGCCTCGGCCCGCCTGGGCCTGGGCGAGCTGGACCAGGCCTGCCAGCTGGGCGCGGAGGCGGCCCAGCAGGCGGCCGAGATGCGCTCGGTGCGCGCCACGGAGTACGTACGCGCCTTCGAGCGCAGCCTGGAGCCCTACCGGGACGCGGTCGCCGTACGCGGCTACCGCGACCGGGTCGCCGCCCTCGGCTGACCCGGTCGCGGTTGCTCATGGCGCTTCGGGCAGCGGCGGACTCCGGTCGCGGTTGCATGCCGCTGCCGGGAACGGCGGGCTCCCCTCGCGCTTGCTCATGCCGCCTCCGGCAGTCGCGGGCTCCCCTCGCGGTTGCCCGGGACGGCCAGGTCCGTGAGGATCGCCTCCGCCGCCCGGCGGCCCGAGTGCAGCGCGCCCTGGACCGAGCTCGTGTCACGGTGGTCGCCGCACACGTACAGCCCGGCCAGCACCCGCACCGGCCGGCGCGGATCGTGCGGGGCCTCCATCGCGGGCACCGCCTCCGGGTCGTGATGGACCGCCAGCAGCTCCCAGCCGTCCGTCGGCACGCCGTACAGCGCCGCCAGATGCGCCCGCACCGAGCGGTCCAGGTCCGGCGGCGGGGACCCGAGCACCGTCGAGGTGATCAGCGCCCGGCCCTCCGGCGCACGCGAGGGGTCGACCTCGCTCATCACCGCGGTGTACGCCACCGGGCCCGACCGGTCACCGTCCAGCACCAGCGACCTGCCCGTCGGCGGCGGGGCGGGCGCGGTGTGGTGAAGGACCGTCACCGGGTGGAAGGGCGGCACCCGCAGACCGGGCAGCAGCTCGGCCGCCGCCCCCGCGCCGGTCGCCAGCAGTAGGGAGCGGCACCCCAGCTCCCCGTGCTCCTTGGTGCGTACGGAGGTGATGTCGGCGGCCGTCACATGGACGCCCGTACGCACCGTCCCCGGCGGCAGCGAGGCCGCCAGCAGCTCCGGCAGCACGGACGAACCGCCCGCCGGTACGCACAGGCCGCCGCGCGCGTAGTCCCGCAGGGCGAGATCGGCGCACCGGCTCGACGTGGTGAGGGCGGGGTCGCTGAGCAGCGCGGTGAAAAGGGGGCGCAGGACGCCGTCCACCGTACGGCCGGGCAGCCCGACGCCGGCCAGGGCGTCGGCGACCGTCCGCTCCGGGCGGGCCAGCAGCCGGGCCGGAGAGGTGGCCGCCAGCCGGGACAGCGCCGCGCCCAGCCGGGCCCGGTCGATCGCCCCGGTCACCACGCCGCCCCGGCCGCCGCCGCGCGCCGGGGCGCCGTGCTCGGGCCCGTACGCGCTCTGCGCCGCCCAGGGAGCGCGTGGGGCCCGGGGGGCGCTCGAACGGGTGCGTACCGCCTTGAGTGCGCCCCTCGCGCTCCGTATGTCGCCGGTGAGATGGCGGCGGCCCTCGCTGTGGACCAGGACCCCGGGCGCGAACTCCCGCAGCCCCGGAGCCCCGAGCCCCGGGGTGCCGGTCAGCTCGGGCCAGGAGGTGCAGAGCAGCGGGCCTAGCCGGTCGAGCCGGAACCCGTCCACCTCGTCGGTGGCGAGCCGGCCGCCCACCCGGGGCGCCGCCTCCAGAACACTGACGCCGAGCCCCGCCCCGATGAGCAGGTGGGCCGCTGACAGGCCGGCGATTCCGGCCCCGATGATGACCACGTCTGCGTGGTGTGCCGTGTTGCGCACGTGCCCCTCCCCGAGTCGGTGCGACTGGTGGGAGGCTCTTGCCCCCAACAGGCCCCCGGAATGCCGGAGTTCGCATCGAGGCTAGGAGGATGGCCGATACTGGGTCAGACGCGCGCCGGGGAGCACCGGGGCACGGGGTCGCACACGCCGCACCGGACGGGCCGCGAAGGGGCGCGGACCGGCGGGCGTCCCGAAGCGCGGCCGGGGCGCGCGGACCGGTGAACGCCCCGAAGCGAGCCCGGGGCGTCGGGCCGGCCGGAGCCTCAGCGCCGCCCGTTCACCTCAGCGCTGCCCGGATCGCCTCGTCGATGCCGGGGAAGGCGAACGAGAAGCCGGAGTCCAGCAGCTTCGCCGGGATCACC
Source organism: Streptomyces sp. NPDC048142 (assembly GCF_043202835.1). Classification (NCBI taxonomy): domain Bacteria; kingdom Bacillati; phylum Actinomycetota; class Actinomycetes; order Kitasatosporales; family Streptomycetaceae; genus Streptomyces; species Streptomyces sp. NPDC048142. The sequence continues at coordinate 34,772 of NZ_JBIDBC010000003.1, read as the reverse complement.
CGCTGGCTGCCCAGGACGTCCTCCGCGAACTCCCCGAGCACGAGCCGCAGCGCGGGCGCCGGCACGGGGAACGGCGTCGGGCGGCGCAGGACCCGGCCCATCGCGGCGGTCACCTCGGCGTTGGTGACCGGGTCGGGGCCGGTCAGGTTCACCGGGCCGGTCAGCGACTCGGTGTCCAGGATGTGACGCAGGGCCGCGATGTGGTCGTGCAGCGCGATGAAGCTCCAGTACTGGCGGCCGTTGCCCAGCCGTCCGCCCAGCCCCGCCTTGAACAGGGGGAAGAGCCGCCCCCAGGCCCCGCCCTCGCGGCCGACGACCAGCCCGGTCCGTGCGTGCACCGTGCGGATGTCCGCTTCCTCGGCGGCGGCGGTGGCCGCCTCCCACTCCTCGCAGACCGAGGGCAGGAACCCGTCCCCGGGCGGCGCGCTCTCGTCCACTGGGCGGTCCCCGGTGTCGCCGTAGAAGCCGATGGCGGACGCGGACAGCAGAACGCGGGGAGGGGCGTCGAGCGAGGCGACGGCCTCGGCGACGGCGGCGGTGCCCAGGACCCGGCTGTCCCGGATCTCCCGCTTGTAGGCGTCGGTCCAGCGGTGGTCGCCCACCCCGGCCCCGGCCAGGTGTACGACGGCGTCGCAGCCGACGAGCCCGGCCACATCCACGTAACCCCGCTTGGGGTCCCATGCGACCTCGTCGCCGGTTCTGGCGGGCCGGCGCACCAGGCGGGCCACCTCGTGCCCGTCGGCGCGCAGCGAGCGCACCAGCGCCGCTCCGATGAGTCCTGACGATCCGCTGACGGCGATACGGGAGCTCGGCATGGGCTCATCCTGCCCCATGAAATGCCTCGGACACCGGGAACAACGCGTGGCACAGTGACCCCATGGCCGCACTCATCCTCCGCCCCGCCCGCCCCGCCGTGCCCGCCGACGACGCCGAGCTCGCCGAGCTCGACCGGTCCACCTGGTCGCCGCTGCACGCGGTCCTGCCGAGGCCCGTGCCGCCGTACGACCCCTTCTTCGGGGAGCGGCACCCGCCGGAGGACTTCCTCGTGGTGGAGGCGGACGTGGGGGCGGACGCGGAGGCGGGGGCCGGGACGGAGGGCGGCGGGACCCGGATCGCCGGGTACATCCTTCTCGCGCGGCCCACCCCGCTCGCCTCCAACGCCCATGTGCGCCAGATACGGGGACTCGCCGTGGCGACCTGGGCGCGCGGGACCGGAGTGGGGCGGGCCCTGCTGCGGGCCGCGTTCGCCGAGGCCCGTCGCCAGGGCGCCAACCGGATCACGCTGCGGGTGCTCGGGCACAACGACCCCGCCCGCGCGCTGTACGCCTCCGAGGGCTTCGCCGTCGAGGGGGTGCTGCCCGGGGAGTTCTTCCTGAACGGGCGTTACGTCGACGACATCTGCATGGGCCGCTCGCTCGGCCCCGCCTGAGCGCCGGGGATCAGCGCGGCCCGAAGCGGTCCCACAGCTCGGGAAAGCGGGCGGCGAGCGCCTCCTCGTCCTCGAAGTCGACCGGGGTGCCCAGCGGCTCGGCGGCCTGCGGCGGCAGCCCCAGGTCCGGCGCGACCACGCCGGTGAGCTGTTCGTACGCCTCGTCGGCCGCGTAGCCCAGGTCCTCGCCGTCCCCGTCGATCTCCTCGTCGAAGTCCTCCAGCAGCTCCGCCAGGCTCTCCGGGTCGTGCAGCGCGCCCTCGAAGACCTCCCGGCCCTGGCCGATCAGCCAGCAGCGGAAGTAGTCGAACGCGTCGTCGCTCGCCCCGCCCAGCAGCACGGCCGCCGCGCCCCACAGGTCCCAGTGGTAGGCGCGGTTGTAGCGGGCCTCGAAGTGCCGGGCGAAGTCCAGCACGGAATCGGGATCGAGCTGCACCAGCCGTTCCACCAGCAGGTCGGCGTGGTCCTCGGGGTCGCCCTCGGCGGCCTCGCGGGTGCTGTCGATGATCTCCCAGAATTCCGTTTCGTCCATCACGGGTCCAGCATCCAGCCTGCCGGGGGCTCCCGCACGCGCAGACACCGAATTGACGCCTTTCAGCGATACATTTCGCGCAGGCGTTCGGCGGCGTCCGCGAACCGGATCCGCAGCGACTCGGGCGCCAGGACCTCCAACTCGGGTCCCAGCGCCAGCAGCTGGCCGTACGCCACGTCCAGTGATTCCACCGGCAGCGTGAGGGTGCGCAGGCCGTCCGGGCCGGGCTCGGAGGCCTCCGCGAGCGCCGCCGCGGCCGCCGCGCGGTCACCGGTGTGCGCGAGCATCCGCGCCCCGCGCCCGGACACCCGTACGGTCACCTCCGTACGCAGCAGGGACCGGGCGAACCCGGCGGCCCGCTCCGCCCAGAACCCGGGCAGGTCGAAGGTCTCGTCCCGCTCGAAGCGCTCCTCGGCCGGCTCCACGGCGGTGAAGCGGTCGATCCGGTAGACCCGGAAGTCGTCCCCCGCCCGCGCGCACAGGTACCAGACCCCGGCCTTGAGGACGAGGCCGTACGGGGCCAGCTCCCGCGCCGCCTCCGTACCCTGGTCGCCCGCCTCGCGGCCCCCGCCCCTGCGGTAGCGGGCCCGCAGCAGCCTGTCGTCCCGGACCGCGTCGGCGATGGCGGGCAGCAGTTCGGGGGTCTCCGGGTCGTGGTACCAGGAGGGCGCGTCCAGGTGGAAGCGCCGGGCGGCGGAGGCGGAGGCGTCGCGCACGGAGGGCAGCAGCGCGGCCGACACCTTGAGCCGGGCCGCCGACGCCGCGTCCTGAAGGCCCATCTCGCGCAGCGCCGAGGGCAGCCCGGAGAGGAAGAGCGCCTCCGCCTCGTTCCGGGCGAGACCGGTCAGCCGGGTGCGGTAGCCGCCGATGAGCCGGTAGCCGCCGGCCCGGCCGCGTTCCGCGTACACCGGGACGCCCGCCTCCAAGAGCGCCTGCGCGTCCCGGGTGACCGTACGCTCCGACACCTCCAGCTCCGCCGCCAGCTCGGCGGCGGTCATGGCGGGGCGGGCCTGCAGGAGCAGCACCATCTTGATCAGCCGGGCAGCGCGCATGAGCCCATTGTGGCGGCAGGGCGGGCCCGTCCCACGCCGGAACCCCCGGCCGCCGGGCAGGCGCGCTGTCGGGCGCGCCCGCCCGGTGACCGGGGGTTCGGCTGGGCTCCACGGGAGCGGGGCTCAGAGGCCGTAGCGCTCCCGGGCCTCCTTGACCGCCGAGGCCGGGACCTCGCCGCGCTTGACCAGCTGGGCCAGCGAGGCCACCACGATCGACTGGGCGTCGACGCCGAAGTGGCGGCGGGCCGCGGCGCGGGTGTCGGAGAGGCCGAAGCCGTCCGTGCCGAGCGAGGACCAGTCCTGCTCCACCCACTGGCTGATCTGGTCCGGGACCTGGCGCATCCAGTCGCTGACCGCGAGCACCGGGCCCGGCGCGCCGGAGAGCGCCTGCGTCACGTACGGGACCTGCTGCTCACCGCGGAGCAGCGCCTCGTCGGCCTCCAGCGCGTCGCGGCGCAGCTCGCCCCACGAGGTGGCGGACCAGACGTCGGCCGTGACACCCCAGTCGGCGGCCAGCAGCTCCTGGGCCTCCAGGGCCCAGTGGATCGCCGTCCCGGAGGCCAGCAGCTGCAGGCGCGGCGCGTCCGCCTGCGCGGGCGTGCCCTCCTTGAAGCGGTACAGGCCCTTGACGATGCCCTCCTCGACGCCCTCGGGCATCGCGGGCTGGGGCTTCGGCTCGTTGTAGACCGTCAGGTAGTAGAAGACGTCCTCGGCCTCGGGGCCGTACATCCGGCGCAGACCGTCCTTGACGATCACCGCGACCTCGTACGCGAACGCCGGGTCGTAGTTGAGCGAGGCCGGGTTGGTGGCCGCGATCAGGTGCGAGTGGCCGTCCGCGTGCTGGAGGCCCTCACCCGTCAGGGTCGTACGGCCGGCCGTCGCGCCGACGATGAAGCCCTTGCCGAGCTGGTCGGCGAGCTGCCACATCTGGTCGCCGGTCCGCTGCCAGCCGAACATCGAGTAGAAGATGTAGAACGGGATCATCGTCTCGCCGTGCGTCGCGTACGACGTGGCGGCGGCGATGAAGTCGGCCATGGCCCCGGCCTCGGTGATCCCCTCGTTGAGGATCTGGCCGTCCTTGGCTTCCTTGTAGTACATCAGCTGGTCGCGGTCGACCGGGTCGTACGTCTGGCCCAGCGGCGAGTAGATGCCGGCGGACGGGAAGAGGGACTCCATACCGAAGGTACGGGCCTCGTCCGGGACGATCGGCACCCAGCGCTTGCCGGTCTCCTTGTCCCGCATCAGGTCCTTCACCAGGCGGACGAACGCCATGGTGGTGGCCATCTCCTGCCTGCCGGACCCCTTGTACAGGGCCTTGAACGCGCGCTCCTCGGGCTGCGGCAGCGGCGCGGAGGCGTGCATCCGGCGGGCGGGGGCGGGGCCGCCGAGGGCGGCGCGGCGTTCCTGGAGGTAGCGGACCTCGGGGGAGTCGGCGCCCGGGTGGCCGTAGGGAACCAGACCGTCCTCGAAGGCGCTGTCGGGGATCGGGAGGCCGAGCAGCTCGCGCATGCCCTTGAACTCGTCGATCGACAGCTTCTTCATCTGGTGGTTGGCGTTCTTGGACTCGAAGCCCTTGCCGAGCGTGTAGCCCTTGACCGTCTGGGCCAGGATCACGGTCGGCGCGCCCTTGTGCTCCACGGCCGCGCGGTAGGCCGCGTACACCTTGCGGGCCTCGTGGCCGCCGCGCGAGGTGTAGAAACACTCGGCGATCTTCGCATCGGTGAGCAGCTTCGCCAGCTCGGCGAGCGCGGGCTCGGCGCCGAAGAAGTGCTCGCGGATGTAGGCGACGTCGCGGGTGGCGTACGTCTGGAACTGCGCGTCCGGAACCTCGCGCAGGCGGCGCAGCAGCGCACCCTGGGTGTCCAGCTGGAACAGCTCGTCCCAGGCGTTGCCCCAGAGCGTCTTGACGACGTTCCAGCCGGCCCCGCGGAACTGTGCCTCCAGCTCCTGGACCACGCGGAAGTTGGCGCGGACCGGGCCGTCGAGGCGCTGCAGGTTGCAGTTGATGACGAAGGTCAGGTTGTCGAGCTGCTCACGGGCCGCGAGGGCGAGGGCGGCGGTCGACTCGGGCTCGTCCATCTCGCCGTCGCCCAGGAAGGCCCAGACGTGCGAGTTGGCGGTGTCCTTGATGTTGCGGTTGGTCAGGTAGCGGTTGAAGCGCGCCTGGTAGATGGCCGAGAGGGGGCCGAGGCCCATCGACACGGTGGGGAACTCCCACAGCCAGGGCAGCCGCCGCGGGTGCGGGTAGGAGGGCAGGCCCTCGCCGCCCGACTCCTGGCGGAAGTTGTCGAGCTGCTGCTCGCTGATCCGGCCGTCGAGGAAGGCGCGGGCGTAGATGCCGGGGGAGGCGTGGCCCTGGATGTAGAGCTGGTCGCCGCTGCCGTCCCCCTCCTTGCCGCGGAAGAAGTGGTTGAAGCCGGTCTCGTAGAGCCAGGCCGCCGAGGCGAAGGTGGCGATGTGGCCGCCGACCCCGTACCGGGCGCCCCGGGTGACCATCGCGGCCGCGTTCCAGCGGTTCCACGCGGTGATCCTCGACTCCATCTCCAGGTCGCCGTCGAACGCGGGCTCGGCGGCGGTCGGGATGGAGTTGACGTAATCGGTCTCCAGCAGCTTGGGCAGCGCGAGACCGGCGCCCTCGGCGTGCTGCAGCGAGCGGCGCATCAGGTACGCGGCGCGGTGCGGGCCGGCGGCCTGGGTGACGGCGTCGAGGGAGGCCGCCCATTCGGCGGTCTCCTCGGGGTCACGGTCCGGGAGCTGGTCGAGCTCGCTCGGAAGCTTTCCTACGGGGTCGGTCATGATCGCCGCCTTCCGGAGAGGAGGGGGGTGGAGAAGGCTCTATCTGGCAGGACAGAGCGATGGGGCCGGTGGGCCCGCGAAGTGAACTGTAAGGCGCTGATCGATGATCGATCAAAGGATTGAAGGCAAAACTTCTCGATACGAAGAAAAGTGGCATGGGGTGCCTCGAAACGGGGCACGGAGTGACGCGAAATAGCGTGCAAATAGGGCGCTGACCTGCACGGAAGAGCGGGTCGGGTGCCAGATGATCGGAGCCTCGCGGAGTCCCGCAGAGTTCCGCGGAGTCCCGCGGAAGCGTTCAGGCGCGGGGCGCGCAGCCCAGCACGTGCGCCTTCACCAGGGCCCCGATCTCCGGGTCCTCGGCGAGGAACGCGTCGATGAGCGCCTGGTGCTCCTCCGCGTACGACTTCTGCACCGTGCCCAGCCAGCGGATCGACAGGGCCGTGAACACCTCGATGCCAAGCCCCTCCCAGGTGTGCAGCAGCACCGCGTTCCCGGCGGCCCGCACCATCTCCCGGTGGAAGCCGACCGTGTGCCGCACCTGGGCCTCGCCGTCGGCCAGCCGGTCCGCCTCGTACAGCGCGGCCACGTGCGGGGCCAGCGCCGAGCAGTCCCGGCCCAGCCGGGGGGCCGCCAGCTCCGCCGCGATCTGCTCCAGGCCGGCCCGGACCGGGTAGCTCTCCTCCAGGTCGGCGGCGGTGAGGTTGCGGACCCGGACGCCCTTGTTGGGGGCCGACTCGATCAGCCGGAGCGTCTCCAGCTCGCGCAGCGCCTCGCGCACGGGCGTCTGACTGACCTCCAGCTCGGTGGCGATGCGGCGCTCCACGATCCGCTCACCCGGCTTCCAGCGCCCGCTGACGATCCCCTCCACGATGTGCTCGCGGATCTGTTCGCGCAGCGAGTGGACGACGGGCGGGGTCATGAGGTGCTCCTTCGGGCAAACCGGTGGTGCCTACACCAGCACGGCGGCGCGGGCGGCCGGTGGTGCTTAGACAATACGGCGGCGCCCCCGCCCGGAAGAGTTCCGGACGGGGGCGCCGCTGGTGAGGCTGGTTACAGCCGGGGGGTTCAGAGGCCGAGCTCGACCTCGAACTCACCGGCTTCCAGGATCGCCTTGACCGACGTCAGGTAGCGGGCGGCGTCCGCGCCGTCCACCAGACGGTGGTCGTAGGAGAGCGAGAGGTACGTCATGTCGCGCACCGCGATGGTCTCGCCGAGGTCCGGGTGGTCGATGACCACCGGGCGGCGGACCGTGGCGCCGATGCCCAGGATGGCGGCCTGGTTCGGCGGCACGATGACCGTGTCGAACAGGGCGCCGCGCGAACCGGTGTTGCTGATGGTGAAGGTGGCGCCGGACATGTCGTCCGGCGTCAGGCCGCCACCGCGCGCCTTGCCCGCGAGCTCCGCGGTCTTCTTGGAGATACCGGCGATGTTCAGGTCGCCCGCACCCTTGATGACCGGGGTCATCAGACCCTTCTCCGCGTCGACGGCGATGCCGATGTTCTCCGCGTCGAAGTACGTGATGGTGCCCTCGTCCTCGTTGATCCGGGCGTTGACGACCGGGTGGGCCTTCAGCGCCTGGGCCGCCGCCTTCACGAAGAACGGCATCGGGGACAGCTTGACGCCCTCACGGGCGGCGAAGGAGGCCTTCGCCTGGTTGCGCAGCTTCATCAGCTTGGTGATGTCGACCTCGAGGACCGAGGTCAGCTGGGCCTGCGAGTGCAGCGCCTTCATCATGTTCTCGCCGATGACCTTGCGCATGCGGGTCATCTTGACCGTCTGACCGCGCAGCGGGGACGCCTCCAGCTTCGGCGCCTTTGCGGCCGCATGGCCTCCGGCAGTCACAGCTGCCGGGGCCGGAGCGGCCGCTGCGGCCTTGGCGGCCTCCGCGGCGGCGACGACGTCCTGCTTGCGGATACGGCCACCGACGCCGGTGCCCTTGACCGCGCTCAGGTCCACGTTGTTCTCGGACGCGAGCTTGCGGACCAGCGGCGTGACGTACGCGCCGTCGTCACCGGAGGGCGCGGCCGGAGCGGCCGGTGCCGGGGCGGCGGGGGCGGGCTGCGCCGGAGCCGGTGCCGGGGCGGCGGGAGCCGCCGGGGCCTGGACCGGAGCCGGAGCCGGAGCGGCCGGAGCCGGAGCCGCAGGGGCGGCGGGGGCCGGGGCGGGAGCTGCGGGAGCCTCCTGCTTCGGCGCCTCGGCCTTCGGGGCCTCCTGGGCCGGGGCGGCGGGCTGCGCCGGAGCGGCGGCCGGAGCCGCGCCCGGAGCGCCGATGACGGCGAGCTTGGCGCCGACCTCGGCGGTCTCGTCCTCGCCGACCACGATCTCCAGCAGCACACCGGCGACCGGGGCGGGGATCTCGGTGTCGACCTTGTCCGTGGAGACCTCGAGCAGCGGCTCGTCCTCGGCCACCTCCTCGCCGACCTCCTTGAGCCAGCGGGTGACGGTGCCCTCGGTGACGCTCTCGCCGAGCGCCGGGAGGGTGACGTCGGTGCCGGAGGCGCCGCCGGCCGGGGCGGCTGCCGGAGCCTCGGCCGCGGGGGCCGGAGCGGCGGCGGGTGCCTCGGCGGCCGGGGCCGGGGCCTCGGCCGGGGCGGCAGGGGCCTCGGCAGCCGGGGCCTCGGCCTCGGCCGGAGCGCCCGAGCCGTCGTCGATGACGGCCAGCTCGGCGCCGACCTCGACGGTCTCGTCCTCGGCGACCTTGATGGCGGTCAGCACACCGGACGCGGGGGCGGGGATCTCGGTGTCGACCTTGTCGGTCGAGACCTCGAGCAACGGCTCGTCGGCCTCGACGCGCTCGCCCTCGGCCTTCAGCCAACGGGTGACAGTGCCCTCGGTGACGCTCTCGCCGAGCGCCGGAAGGGTTACGGAAACCGACATGGTTTCAGTTGCTCCTTACGAAAATGCGGAAGTGGTCGGTCGTCGCGCCCGGAACCGGGGGATCAGTCGTGGGAGTGGAGAGGCTTGCCGGCCAGCGCCAGGTGAGCCTCGCCCATCGCCTCGTTCTGCGTCGGGTGTGCGTGGATGAGCTGGGCGACCTCGGAGGGCAGCGCCTCCCAGTTGTAGATCAGCTGGGCTTCGCCGACCTGCTCGCCCATGCGGTCGCCGACCATGTGGACGCCGACCACGGCACCGTCCTTGACCTGGACGAGCTTGATCTCGCCCGCGGTCTTCAGAATCCTGCTCTTGCCGTTGCCCGCGAGGTTGTACTTGAGGGCGACGACCTTGTCCGCGCCGTAGATCTCCTTGGCCTTGGCCTCGGTGATGCCGACGGAGGCGACCTCGGGGTGGCAGTAGGTCACCTTGGGCACGCCGTCGTAGTCGATCGGGACGGTCTTGAGACCGGCGAGACGCTCCGCCACCAGGATGCCCTCGGCGAAGCCGACGTGGGCGAGCTGGAGGGTCGGGACGAGGTCGCCCACGGCCGAGATCGTCGGCACGTTGGTCTGCATGTACTCGTCGACCAGGACATAGCCGCGGTCCATCGCGACGCCCTGCTCCTCGTAGCCCAGGCCCTGCGAGACCGGGCCGCGGCCGATCGCGACGAGCAGCAGCTCCGCCTCGAAGGTCTTGCCGTCGGCGAGCGTCACGCGGACGCCGTCCTGCGTGTACTCGGCCTTGTCGAAGAAGGTGCCGAGGTTGAACTTGATGCCGCGCTTGCGGAACGCGCGCTCAAGAAGCTTGGAGCTGTTCTCGTCCTCGACCGGGACGAGGTGCTTGAGGCCCTCGACGATGGTGATCTCGGTGCCGAACGACTTCCACGCCGAGGCGAACTCGACGCCGATGACGCCGCCGCCCAGCACGATCGCGGACTTCGGCACGCGGTCCATCTTCAGCGCGTGGTCCGAGGAGATGATCCGGTTGCCGTCGATCTCCAGGCCGGGCAGCGACTTCGGCACGGAGCCGGTCGCCAGCAGCACGTGGCGGCCCTGGACGCGCTGGCCGTTCACATCGACGGAGGTCGGCGACGAGAGCTTGCCCTCGCCCTCGATGTAGTGGACCTTGCGCGAGGCGATGAGCCCCTGGAGACCCTTGTACAGGCCCGAGATCACCTCGTCCTTGTACTTGTTGACGGCCTCGATGTCGATGCCCTCGAAGGTCGCCTTCACGCCGAACTGGGCCGACTCGCGGGCCTGGTCCGCGATCTCGCCCGCGTGCAGCAGTGCCTTCGTGGGAATGCAGCCGTTGTGCAGGCAGGTGCCGCCGACCTTGCCCTTCTCGATCAGGGCGACGTCCAGGCCCAGCTGCGCTCCGCGCAGGGCCGCGGCGTAACCGCCACTGCCACCGCCGAGGATCACTAGGTCGAAAACGGTGCTGGCGTCGTTCGCCACGTCACGTCCTCCATGCATGTGCGCCGTACGCCGGGGCCCCGTCGCTGGGGTGTGACCGGCCGGTCGGCTGGTGTGCGGCCGCTTTTGTCTTCGGCCCTGTGGTGGGGGCCCTGTCCTGCCGAGAACCCATCTTCGCACTTGTCGACGGCGGGCGGGACGCGGGGCCCGGGTCCGGGACGGATGATCGTCCGTCCCGGAGGGTTACTGCTGCGTAGATACCTACGGATTCGGCCGGTGTTCGTCGAGAGCGAAACCCGTTCGCCCGCCGCCGCTCAGCCGGCCTCCGCCGCTCATCCTTGCCGCTTCCGCTCCGAGAACACGTACGGCCCCGGACCTGTGCCCGGGGCCGTACGCGACGGAAGACGGGAACTCAGCCGAGGTCGCCGGCGGCGGTGTGCTCGGCGAGCCGCACCAGGGTGCGGATCGAGGAACCGGTGCCGCCCTTGGGCGTGTAGCCGTACGGCGCGCCCTCGTGGAAGGCCGGGCCCGCGATGTCCAGGTGCGCCCAGGTGATGCCCTCGCCCACGAACTCCTTCAGGAACAGACCGGCCACCAGGGCGCCGCCCATGCGCTCGCCCATGTTGGCGATGTCGGCGGTGGGGGAGTCCATGCCCGCGCGCAGGTCGGCGGGGAGCGGCATCGGCCAGGAGGGCTCGCCGACCTCTTCGGAGATCTCGTGGATCGACGTGCGGAAGGCGTCGTCGTTGGCCATCACACCGAAGGTGCGGTTGCCGAGCGCCAGCACCATCGCGCCGGTCAGGGTCGCCACGTCGACGATCGCGTCCGGCTTCTCCTCCGAGGCGCGGGTCAGCGCGTCGGCGAGGACGAGCCGGCCCTCGGCGTCGGTGTTGAGGACCTCGACGGTCTTGCCGCTGTACATGCGCAGCACGTCACCGGGGCGGGTGGCGTTGCCGGAGGGCATGTTCTCGGCCAGCGCCAGCCAGCCGGTGACGTTGACCTTCAGGCCCAGGCGGGCGGCCGCGACGACGGCGGCGAACACGGCGGCGGCGCCGGCCATGTCGCACTTCATCGTCTCGTTGTGGCCGGCCGGCTTGAGCGAGATGCCGCCCGAGTCGTAGGTGATGCCCTTGCCCACCAGGGCCAGGGTCTTCTCCGCCTTCGGGTGCGTGTAGGCGAGCTTCACCAGGCGCGGGCCGCGCTCGGCGCCCTGGCCGACGCCGAGGAGGCCGCCGAAGCCGCCCTTGACGAGGGCCTTCTCGTCGAGGACCTGGACCTTGATGCCGTGCTCCTTGCCCGCGGCGGCGGCCACGGCGGCGAAGGACTCGGGGTACAGGTCGTTCGGCGGGGTGTTGATCAGGTCGCGGGCCCGGTTGATCTCCTCGACCAGGGCCTGGGCGCGCTCGACGGCCGCCTTGTAGGCCTTGTCACGCGGCTTGGCGCCGAGCAGGGCCACCTCGGCGAGCGGCAGCTTGGGGCCGTTGCCCTTGGACTTCGCGTCCTTGGGCGCCAGCTTGTTCTCGCCGCCCTGGTAGGCGGTGAAGGCGTACGCCCCGAGGAGCGCGCCCTCGGCGACGGCGGCGGCGTCCTCGACCGTGCCGGCGGGCAGCGCGAAGCCGGCCTTCTTGGAGCCGGTCAGCGCACGGGCCGCGGTGCCCGCCGCGCGGCGCAGCGCCTCGGCGTCGTACGCGTCCTCCTTGTCCGGGACCGGACCGAGGCCGACCGCGACGACGACCGGGGCCTTGAGACCGGACGCGGCGGGCAGCTTGGTCAGTTCGCCCTCGGCACCGGTGGCACCCAGGGTCGCGAGGACGGCGGCGAGCTTTCCGTCGAACGCCTTGTCCACGGCCTCGGATCCCGGTGCCAGGACCGGTCCCTTGGCGCCCTTGGCGACGCCGACGACGAGTGCGTCGGCGCGCAGCGTCGCCGCACCGGCAGTGCTGAGAGTGAGAGCTGTCACGGTGGTGAAATCTCGCTTCCGTTGAGTTCGAGTTCGGTCGAGGGGTGGGCCGACCATGCCCGGCGCATCGTAGACGCCCCGATGATGCGTCGGGAATGAGCCTACGCGCGCGGTTCCCGCTCCGTGACGGCGGCGGGCCGTTCCGGACCGCTATGACGGTCGGTTCCGAGCCGGTACGGCGGTGGGCAGGGGCTGGTGCGGCGGCTGGTGCGACGGTGGATACCGGCCGGTAAGGCGTCCGGAACCGGCCGGTAGGACTGCCGGTGCGACGGTCGGTTCCGGTTGGTACGCCGCGGGTACAGCGGTCGGTTCCGGCCGGTGCGACGCGGGTACGGCCGCCGCCGCGGGTGGTCGTCCCCGCAGTCGTCCCCGCAGTCGTTCCGGCGGCCGTTCCGGTCCTGCCACGCCGTCAGGCCCCGAGCGCCAGCACCACCAGGGCCGCCGTCGCCGCGGTCTCCTCGACGCCCCCGAAGACGTCCCCGGTGACCCCGCCGAACCGCCGGACGCAGTGCCGCAGCAGCAGTTCGGCGGCGGCGAGCGCGCCGAGCACCGCGAGCGCGTGGTGCAGCGCCGCGTACGGGCCCAGCGCCGCGCCCGCCGCCGCGCACAGCGCCACCGTCACCACCACCGCGAGCAGCGCCCGCCCGGCCGGGACCGTGGACGCCACCGTCGCCCCGAGCCCCTCCGGCCGGGCCGCCGGGACGCCCTGACGGGACGCCAGGGTCAGCGCGAGCCGGGCGGCGACGCCCGCGACGACGGCCCCGAGCGCCCCGTGGGCCCAGCCCTCCCCGTACAGCTCGAAGAGGACGGCGACCTGGGCCAGCAGGACCAGGAGCAGGGTGATGACACCGAACGGCCCAATGTCGGACTGCTTCATGATCCGCAGCGCGTCCCCGGCCGGCTTCCCGCTGCCGAGGCCGTCCGCCGTGTCCGCCAGGCCGTCCAGATGCAGCCCCCGGGTGAGCGCGGAGGGCACCGCGACGGAGGCCACCGCCGAGAGCAGCGGCCCCGAGCCGGCCAGCAGCGACAGTGTGCCGAGGGCGGCGGCGAGCAGCCCCACGACGAGCCCGGCGAGCGGGGCGCAGAGCATCCCGGAGCGGGCGGTCACGCGGTCCCAGCGGGTCACCCGGACGGGCAGCACGGTCAGGGTGCCGAAGGCGAAACGCAGGCCATGGCTGTTCAGGGAGGTCACCGCGCGCAGGCTAGCCGCTGGGCCCCACCGATAGATTGGCAGAAACGCGGCGAACGGCAACGAAACCGGATGTATCGGGAGTGGGTGGCGTGGGTCACTGGTGGCACGACAACATCGCGGAGCCGGGCAAGATGCCCCTGCTCCTCGCGCTGGCCGCCTTCGTCCTGACCTTCGCGATCACCCGCACCATCACCCGCATGATCCGCGCCGGGAAGGGCCCGTTCCGCAACATCGCCCCGGGCGGGGTGCATATCCACCACGTGGTGCCCGGGGTCGTGCTCTCGGTGATCGGCGGGTTCGGCGCGGTGGCCGGCGGCCGGCACGGCGTGGCCGCCGGGGTCTGCGCGGTGATCTTCGGGGTGGGGGCCGGTCTGGTGCTGGACGAGTTCGCCCTCATCCTGCATCTGGACGACGTGTACTGGACCGAGGAGGGCCGCCAGAGCGTGGAGGTGGTCGTGCTGACCGCCTCCCTGGTGCTGCTGATCCTGGCGGGCTTCTCCCCGCTCGGCGTCGACGACGTCACCGACGAGGAACAACAGGGCAGGCTCGGCGTCATCACGACGTACGCGATCAACTTCTGCTTCGTCCTGATCGCCCTGTTCAAGGGCAAGACGCGGATGGCGGTGCTCGGCACCCTCGTCCCGGTCGTCGCGCTGGTCGGCGCGATCCGGCTGGCCCGCCCCACCTCGCCCTGGGCCAGGCGCTTCTACCGCCACCGTCACCGGGCCCGCTCCAGGGCGCTGCTGCGGGCCTACCACCACGACGTGCGCTGGGCCGGGCCGCGCCGGAGGTTCCAGGACCTCATCGGCGGCGCTCCGGACCGGGCCCCGCTGCCGCCCGCGCCCGGGTCCTGAGTGCTGTGCCGCCGCCCGCGCCACTCCTGTACGCCGCACACCACCAGGACGGCGGCGATGGCGGCCAGATGCTCGCGGCCCGCCAGGTTGTCCTTGACGAGGACCTCCACCACCATCGCGAGGACCACCAGCGCCCCGGTGAGCCAGGCGCGCCGCTGGTGGCAGACGTACACCGCGAGCCCCACGACCGCTGCCGAGGGGCCGGTGTCCACCACCTGCGCGTCGGAGGCGGGCAGCCCGGGGAACGTCTCCGGCCCGAGCGCGATGCCGATCCGGGCGTACAGCGTCCCCGCCAGCGTCGCGACGTACGCCACCGTGAGCGTGCGCCACCGCCCCAGGCACACCTCCGCGATGCCGAACACCAGCAGGATCTGGGCCAGCGCGCCCCACACCGGCAGATCGAGGGCCGGCACGAACAGTGACAGTGGGGTACGCAGGAGGGCGAGCCAGAGCGGGTCATCGGCCCGTACGGCTCCGAGGTTCTGTACCGGCCGGTAGCCCCACGCCTGGTTCTGCACCACCTGGACGGTCGCGGTCAGCGCCACCGCGGTCAGCGTCAGCGCGAGCGCCCGAACCCCGCGTCCGGCGAGCCCCCGCCGTACGGTCGAGCACAGCGGGCCCCACTCCCGCGCCGCCGCCCGGCGCAGGGCCGGGAGACGGCTCATCCGCTCTTCTCGAACAGCACGGACTCGAACAGCATGGAACAGGCCCCCGGTCGTCGGTCGGTAGCCGGCGTCGGCACGGATGCGTGCCGAGCCGCGCTCCCTCTCGAAGACGGACCGGGGCAGCGCGAAGTTGAGCGACACCTGAGTGACGCCGATCTCGTCCACGCACCGGGGGCGCCGGGAGAGGCGGGGGGCCGCGCCCTCAGACCCCGTCGAGGGCCGCTGCCTCCGACACCGACTTCGGCTCCGATACCGACTCCGGCTCCGACTCGTCCACCGACTCGTCCACCACCTGTTCCGGTTCACGCTCCGGCAGTTCGGCGGCCAGCGCCGCCGCCGCCTGCACCAGCGGCAGGGCCAGCAGCGCGCCGCTGCCCTCGCCGACCGTCACCCCGTGGTCCAGCAGCGGCGTCAGCGCCATCCGGTCCAGCGCCTTGGCCTGCGCGGGCTCCCCGCTGACCTGGCCGGCCAGCCACCAGTCCGGCGCCCGGAACGCCGCCCGCTGCGCCACCAGCGCGCAGGCCGCCGCGACGACCCCGTCCAGGATCACCGGCATCCGGCGCACCGCACTCTGGAGCAGGAAACCCGTCATCGCCGCCAGATCCGCCCCGCCGGACGCGGCCAGCAGCTCCAGCTGGTCGCCGAGCACCGGGCGGGCCCGGCGCAGCGCGTCCCTGATCGCCGCGCACTTGCGCATCCACGCCAGGTCGTCGATGCCCGCACCGCCACGCCCGGTCACCACGGAGGCGTCCGTTCCGCAGAGCGCCGCGACGAGGGTGGCCGCAGCCGTGGTCCCGCCCACGCTGAGGTCGCCGAGCACCACCAGATCGGTCCCGGAGTCCGCCTCCTCGTCGGCGATGGCCATGCCCAGGCGGACCGCCTGCTCGGCCTCCTCCAGGCTCATCGCGTCCTCGACGTCGATCCGCCCCGAACCGCGCCGCACCCGGTGCCGCACCACGGACTCGGGCAGCAGCTCCGGATCGCAGTCCAGGCAGACGTCCACGATCCGCATCGGCACCGAGAAGCGCCGCGCCAGCACCGCGACAGGGCTCGCCCCGTCGAGGGCGGCCCGCACCAGCTCGTACGCGCTTCCCGCCGGCCGGCCGGATACGCCCAGCTCGGCCACCTTGTGGTCACCGGCGAAGAGCACCAGACGCGGCTGCTCGACGGCCCTGACCGGTACGGACTGCTGCGCGGCGCTGAGCCACTCGCCCAGCTCGTCGAGCCGGCCGAGCGCCCCGGGGGAGACGGTCAGCCGCTCGCGCCGTTCCTCTGCTTCGCGCCGCACACCCCCGTCGGGGCGTTGGATCAGGTCGGAGAAGTCGTCCAGGTTCACGGAGGTCTGCCTCGCGGGTCGTCACGTCGGGTCCGGTTGCGGGAACCCGGCGGCGGGCCCCCAGAGCGTGTCCGGACACGCCCTGCCCGGAACAGTACCGGTCGGCCCACGGGGCGGGCCCGGCCGTGAGCGGCACGCCCCCGCCCAGGGGCCAGCCCTGCCTATGGCCCGGCTGTGAGCAGTACGCCCCGCCCAGGTGACGGTCCGGGCCCGCGCCCCTGCCCACGGCCTGGCTGTGAGCAGTACGCCCCCGCGTACGGGACGCCCCCGCGCACGGGCCCGGCCCTGATCCGCCGGCCCCCTCACCCCCGCAGCACCAGCACCTGCCCCGCCACCACCAGCAGCACCTGCTCGCACTCGGCCGCCACCGCCGCGTTCAGCCGCCCCAGCTCGTCCCGGAACCGCCGTCCCGCCGACGTCGCCGGAACCACCCCTGACCCCACCTCGTTGGTCACAAGGACCACCGGACGCCGGGTCCCGCGCACCGCGGCGACCAGCTCGGCGACCCGCTCCCGCAACGCCGCCTCGCCCCCGTCGCGCCACCGCTCGTCCTCCCAGGCCGCCACCCGGTCCATCGCGTCGGTCAGCCACAGCGACAGGCAGTCGATCAGCAGCGGCGGCCCGTCCGCCGCCAGCAGCCCCGTGAGCTCGCAGGTCTCCTCGGTCCGCCAGGCGCCCGGCCTGCGCTCCCGGTGCAGTCCGACCCGGGCCGCCCACTCCGGGTCGCCGTCGCGGCGGCCGCCGGTCGCCACGTACACCACCTCGGGGAACGTCTCCAGGCGCTGCTCCGCCTCCAGCGACTTCCCCGACCGCGCGCCGCCCGTCACCAGCACCCGGCGCGGCACGTCCGGCACCGCGTGGTACTCGCCCACCACCAGCGTCGTCCCGTCGGGCACCGCCCGCGCCCCGGCCGCCGCGAGCCGCCGCTCCAGTGCCACGCCCGGCGGGGCGTCGTGATCCAGGTGGACCGCGATCACCTCGGTCGTCGCCCCGGCCGCACCGGCCGACCGCAGCCGGGCCACCGCGTCGGGCCGCGCGATCACATCGCAGACGACCATGTCGTACGTTCCGTCCGCCCGCCCGTCGAGACGTGAGGGCGCGGCCCCCGGCGGCAGGTACAGCAGCCGCTCGCCCTCCGGCGCGGTCACCTCGTACCCGGTCCCCGGGGCGTCCATCGCCACCGCCCGCACCCGGTGCCCGCTGATCAGCGTCAGGACCTGGCCGTCCGGCACCCGGCCGGCCGGCGGCAGCAGGGCGGGCAGTTCGACGGCGGGGCCGTCGTGCGGGTGGGTCAGCAGCACCTGGCGGACCGCGCCCAGCGAATGCCCCGCACGGGCGGCCGCGAACACCGCCCCGGGGGTGAGGTCCAGCAGCAGCGCGTCGTCGACCAGCAGCGCCGTCGCGGCCCGCGCCCACGGGCCGCGGGCCGAGGCGCAGGCCGCGCAGGGACAGGAGGGGCGCGGCAGCCCTTCGGGGGCTCCGGTGCCGAGCAGAGTCAGTTCCACACTTTGATCCTCCCGTGTCCCCGCGTGAGGTGCGCGTCCGGCTACGCTTCGGACAGCAACGTGACCCGGGAGGCTGGCATGGCGTGGACGTGGCGGTTCGAGAAGTCCGACGGTACGGCGACGGAGCCGGCGCTGAAGCCGGAGGAGTTCACCACCCAGGGCGACGCGGAGTCCTGGATCGGTGAGTACTGGAAAGAGCTCCTGGAGGGCGGCGCCGCACAGGTGACGCTCTTCGAGGACACGACCAAGATCTACGGCCCGATGAGCCTGCAGGCCGACGGCGCCTGACGCTCGGGCGGCAGCGAGGACAGCGGAAGGGCGGGCGGTACGGGGACCTCCTCGTACCGCCCGCCCTTCCGCGCGTCTCCTGCCCGGACCCCGCAGAGTGCCCGGACCTCGCAGAGCGCTCAGACCTTGCCGAGCGTCCGGATCTCGCCGAGTGGCCGGATCTCGCAGGGTGCTCAGACCTCGCTGAGTCCTCAGATCTCGCCGAGCGTGACCTCCGCCGTCCGGCTGTCGTCGTCCCGCGTGTACGTCACGGTCACCTGCTGGCCCGGTCTCTCGCCCGCCAGCGCCTCGGCGAGCGAGGTGATCGTGGTGACCTCGGCGTCCCCGACCCTCGTGATGATGTCCCCGGCCCGCAGCCCCGCCTCGTCCGCCGCCCCGCCCCGCTCCACGCTGACCAGCGCCACCCCGGCGGGGCGGTAGCTGTCGTCGACGACCGTGCGGCCGGTGATGTTCAGCGCGGCCCGGCCCGAGTCGGTGACCCTGCCGTCCTTGATGATCTGGTCGGCGACCGTCGTCACGATCGAGACGGGGATCGCGAAGCCGATGCCCGGCGCCGCGCTGTCGCCCATCCGCGGGTCGGTCGCCGCGAGGGTCGGAATGCCGATCACCTGACTGTCGAGATTGACCAGCGCCCCGCCGCTGTTGCCCGGGTTGATCGCCGCGGACGTCTGCACCATGTTGGCGATCGTCGCGCCCGTGCCACCGCCCGCCCGGCTCTCGCTCACGGTCCGGCCGAGCGCCGAGACGATGCCCTGGGTGACGCTGCTGGACAGGCCGAGCGGCGAGCCCATCGCCATCACGATCTGCCCCACCCCGACCTTCTCCGCGTCGCCGAACTCCGCGGGCTTCAGCCCGTCCGGCACCTCGTCGAGCTTGATCACGGCCAGATCCTGCTCCGGGTAGGAGAAGACCAGCGAGGCGTTCAGCACGGCCTCCCCGGTGGCGACGCTGACCTTGAACCTCTCCTCGTCGCCGACCACATGGGCGTTGGTGACGATGTGCCCCCTGTCGTCGTAGACGACCCCGGAACCGAGGCTCTGCGAGGCGTCGATCTGCACGACCGACGGCAGTACGTCGTTGATGACGGACTGGTAGGCGTTCTGCAGATCGTCGGGGGCACGCTGCACCGCACCCTGCGCCGTGCCCGACGCAGGGGTCTCGGGGGCCGGGGCCGCCGGGTCCGTACCTGAGCAGCCGCCCGCCAGGGCGAGGGCGCAGACGGCCGCGGACAGGGGAAGCAGCAGCCTGCGCGCCCGGCCGCCGAAGGGGGATACGTCCATAACCGGAGTCTGGAGTCCGGCCCGTTCGGGTGCCCGCGCTGCTGGGCCGAACGGGCTCCCGTAACGCCGGTGCTCAGGGCTGTCCCGCAATCCCTGGTGGGCGCACGACGTCAGCTACGGCACCTCGCCGTATTGTCGGAACGCCCGAATACATCCAGTATGCGGGCGTCCCTCCGCCTTGCGATGCACCGCATCTGACGCCGCGCGCTGATCCACCAGGATTGCGGGACAGCCCTTAGCCGCGCACTCCGCACAGATGCAGCAGTGCCGCCACACTTCGGTACGGGTCGGTCCGCCCGGCCCGGTCCTCCAGGGTGAGGACCCGCTCCAGCTCCTCGGGCGGCAGCTCCACGTCGTGTCCCGCGTTGTCCGTGAAGACCCGCACCCCGTACCAGGCGTGCAGCGGCGCGGCGATCCCCGCGAGCGTGGCCCGCAGGGCGTCGAGCCGGTCCGCGCGCACCGTGAGGCCGAGGCGGTCGGTGTACGTGGCGGTGTCGAAGGCGGTCAGGGCCGCGCCGAAGTCACCGGCGAGCCCCGGGCGCATCGCGAGCGCGTCCGCGTTCCGTACGAGCAGGGAGAGCAGGCCGCCGGGGGCCAGCATCCGGGCGAGCCCGGCCAGCATCGGGTCCGGTTCCTCGACGTACATCAGGACGCCGTGGCACAGCACCAGGTCGAAACTGCCGGGCAGGAAGTGCACACCGGTGTCCCGGCCGTCGCCCTCGATCAGCCGGACGCGCTCCCGGATGCCCTCCGGCTCGGTCGCCAGGGACGCACGGGCCGCCGCCAGCATCCCGGCGTCCGACTCCAGGCCGGTCACCGAGTGACCGGCCCGCGCCAGCCGCAGCGCCTGGGTGCCCCGGCCCAGGCCGACGTCCAGGACGCGCAGCCGCCGGCCCACCGGGAACCGCGCGGCTATCTGCTCGTCCAGCTGCCGCGCGACGAGCTCCTGGCGGACCCTGTCGCGTACGCCGCCGGGACCCGCCGGCCACGCCGAGGTGACCCCGGTGAGGCCGGAGGCCTCCGTGCTCAGGGCCGCTCTCCGCGCTTGACCTGCGGCTTCGGAAGCCGCAGTCGGCGCATCTGGAGCGTGCGCATCAGGCCGTACGCCACGGCCCAGCGCTTCGGCGTGTCCGGGAAGCGCTCACGCAGCTGCTTCTTCAGGCGCATCGACAGACCGATCGAGTCGATCACGATCAGGATGATCACGCCGACCCAGAGCAGCAGCGAGATGCTCTGGATGTTCTGCACCTGGATCACGCTGAGGATCAGGATGACCACGGCGATCGGCAGGAACCACTCGGCGACGCAGAAGCGCGAGTCCACGTAATCGCGGACGAAGCGCCTGACCGGGCCCTTGTCGCGGACCGGGAGATAGCGCTCGTCGCCCGACGCGAGGGCCTCGCGCTTCCTGGCCATGTCGGCGCGGCGCGCTTCGCGCTGGCGCTTCACGGCCGCTTTGCGGTCGGTCGGCGCGCTGGACGCGGCGCGTCGGCGCTGCGTCTGGGCCTCGCTGCGCTTGGGGGTGGGGCGACCCTTGGGAGCCTGCGGGTCGCGGGGCTGCTGGGAGAGGTCCGCCGTCACCTTGTCGGTGGGGGCCTTCTCTGTCTTGGCACGGCTACGGAACACAAAACCCAAGGGTACGGGGTCGGCGCGCGGGCCCGGAGATCCGGGCGGGAACGATCCGGCAACGGACGGCGTCCCCAGGAGTGCCACAGCGGGCCGATACGGGCGTTGACCGCCTGTTTACGGGTGTTGGCCGCCTGTTCCGGCGTACGTCGACGAGACGTCCCCGAGCCGCGCCTACACCCTGGGCGGGAGTGTTCACGAGGCGCAGTCGTCCTTGGGGAGGAGCACATCGGGACTCGGACAGTGCGGTAATAGAGACAGGGCCCGTACTGTGGGTTCTATCCGGAGTGCTGGAGCTCAGTCCGTCAGAAGGGGGCGCGCGAAGCCCATGAGCGGTGTCATGAAGCGTATGGGGATGCTTTTCCGCGCGAAGGCAAACAAGGCCCTTGACCGGGCCGAGGATCCGCGCGAGACCCTGGATTACTCGTACCAGAAGCAGCTGGAGCTGCTTCAGAAGGTGCGTCGCGGCGTCGCCGACGTGGCGACGTCCCGCAAGCGCCTGGAGCTGCAGCTGAACCAGCTGCAGGGCCAGTCGTCCAAGCTGGAGGACCAGGGCCGCAAGGCGCTGGCGCTGGGCCGCGAGGACCTGGCGCGCGAAGCGCTGTCCCGGCGCGCCGCCCTTCAGCAGCAGGTCACCGACCTGGAGACGCAGCACACCACGCTGCAGGGCGAGGAGGAGAAGCTCACCCTGGCGGCCCAGCGGCTGCAGGCCAAGGTCGACGCCTTCCGCACGAAGAAGGAGACCATCAAGGCCACCTACACGGCGGCGCAGGCCCAGACCCGGATCGGTGAGGCCTTCTCCGGCATCTCCGAGGAGATGGGCGACGTGGGCCTCGCGATCCAGCGGGCCGAGGACAAGACGCAGCAGCTCCAGGCGCGGGCCGGCGCCATCGACGAGCTGCTCGCCTCCGGTGCCCTGGACGACCCGACCGGCACGGCGAAGGACGACATCGCCGCCGAGCTGGACCGGATCTCCGGCGGCAGCGATGTGGAGCTGGAGCTGCAGCGCATGAAGGCCGAGCTGGCCGGCGGCTCCTCGTCCTCGCAGCAGGCCATCGAGGGCGGCGCCCAGGACAGTGCGCCGCAGTCGCAGCAGTCGTCCCCGCACAAGTTCGACAAGCAGTAAGGGCAGCGTCATGATCGTACGGATCATGGGGGAGGGCCAGGTCAAGCTGGCCGACAGTCACTTCGTCGAACTGAACGAGCTCGACGACATCCTGCTCAAGGAGATGGAGAGCGGCGACGGCCCCGGCTTTCGCACGACTCTCCACGCGCTCCTGGACAAGGTGCGCGAGCTCGGCACTCCGCTGCCGGACGACTCCCTGGAGCCGTCCGAGCTGATCCTGCCGGCGTTCGACGCCACCCTCGAAGACGTCCGTGCCATGCTCGGCGACGACGGTCTCATCCCCAACTGATTCCCCGGGCCGGCTCCGGCGGGCCCGGGGACCGGCCGCGTACCGTTGCTGGACGTGACCACCCTCTCGTCCGGCTTCGCGCGCGCCCGCCGCTGGCTCCGGGACCATCCCCTCGCGTTCGACGCGACACTGGCCCTCGGCGCTCTCGTCGCGATGATCTGCGGCTCCTTCGCCGGGCCCGGCACCGGACACGGGCCGACCTTCGGCGCCCGCACCCCCGAACCGTTCAGCGTGCTCCTGATGGTGCTGACCGCCCTCGCCCTGGTCCTGCGGCGACGGCGTCCGCTGGCGGTGCTCGCCGCCACCGGGGCCCTCTCGGCCACCGAGTACGTCCTGATGGACCCGCCCGCCCCGGTCGTCATGAGCGCGGTCATCGCGCTCTACACCGTCGCCTCGCGCACCGACCGCCCCACCACCTGGCGGGTCGGGCTGCTGACCATGGGGGCGCTCACCGCGGCCGCGATGATCTTCGGCTCGACGCCCTGGTACAGCCAGGAGAACCTCGGTGTGTTCGCCTGGACCGGGATGGCGGGGGCCGCCGGGGACGCCGTACGCAGCAGGCGCGCGTTCGTCGACGCGATCCGCGAACGCGCCGAGCGGGCCGAGCGCACCCGTGAGGGGGAGGCCCGCCGCCGGGTCGCCGAGGAGCGGCTGCGGATCGCCCGGGACCTCCACGACGTCGTCGCCCACCACATCGCCCTGGTCAACGTCCAGGCCGGGGTCGCCGCCCACGTCATGGACAAGCGCCCGGACCAGGCCAAGGAAGCGCTCGCCCACGTCCGCGAGGCCAGCCGCTCCGCGCTCAACGAACTCCGGGTCACCGTCGGACTGCTGCGCCAGCAGGGCGACCCCGAGGCGCCCACCGAACCGGCCCCCGGGCTCGCCGTCCTCGGCGAGCTGGTCGGCACCTTCCGCAACGCCGGGCTCCCCGTCGAGGTGGCCTGCGCCGACGCCGGGCCCCGGCTGCCCGCCGCCGTCGACCTGGCCGCCTACCGGGTCATCCAGGAGGCCCTGACCAACGTCCGCAAGCACGCGGGCGCCGGGGCCAGGGCCGAGGTGAGCGTCGTACGGGTCGGCGCCACCGCCGAGGTCACCGTGCTCGACAACGGCCGGGGGAGCACCGCCCGGCGGCCCGGCGCCGGACCGGGCGACACCGCCGACGACGGCGCGGACAGCGGCGGCCACGGCCTGATCGGCATGCGCGAACGCGTCACCGCCCTCGGCGGCGCCCTCACCGCGGGGCCTCGGTACGGCGGCGGTTTCCGGGTCCATGCGATCCTTCCGGTCGAGGCCCGTACGGGTGAACCGGAGCGGCCGGGCACAGCGGGCGGGACGGGGCTCTGCCGATGACCCAGCCGACGCCGACGCCGACGACTCGACAGACGCCGACGCCGCCGACTCGACAGACGCCGACGCCCGAAGCGCCGATGACCCAGCAGACGCCGAGCCCGACGCCGGGGCCCGGTCCGCGGGAGTCGTCCATCAAGGTGCTGCTCGCCGACGACCAGGCGCTGCTGCGCAGCGCGTTCCGGGTGCTGGTGGACTCCGAGCCGGACATGGAGGTGGTCGGCGAGGCCGCGGACGGGGCCCAGGCGGTCGAGCTGGCCCGCGCCACGGGCGCCGACGTGGTGCTCATGGACATCCGGATGCCGGGCACCGACGGGCTCGCCGCCACCCGCATGATCAGCGCCGACCCGGAACTGTCCGCGGTGCGGGTGGTCATGCTCACCACCTTCGAGGTCGACGAGTACGTGGTCCAGTCGCTGCGCGCCGGAGCCTCCGGCTTCCTCGGCAAGGGCGCGGAGCCGGACGAACTCCTCAACGCCATCCGGATCGCCGCCGCCGGCGAGGCGCTGCTCTCCCCGGCGGCCACCAAGGGGCTCATCGCCACGTTCCTGGCCCAGGGCGGCAGTTCGGGCTATCAGGGGGAGGGGCCGGACAGCACGGAGTACGCGGAGCGGCTGGCGGCGCTCACCGGCCGCGAACGCGAGGTGCTGGTGCTGGTCGCGGGCGGCCACTCCAACGACCAGATCGCCGAACGCCTCGCGGTCAGCCCGCTCACCGTCAAGACCCATGTGAACCGGGCGATGGCGAAGCTGGGAGCCCGGGACCGAGCTCAATTGGTGGTAATCGCCTACGAATCGGGCCTGGTGCGTCCCCGCGCGGACTGACGGGGTGGGGCCGGGGCGTACGACGGTGTACTCCGCCTGCGGTATGCGCGACAGAGGAAAGCAGCCCGGGGGGCGACGCTTCGGCGACGCGGAGCGGAGATCGTAGGACCGGGCCGGAGGCGCAGGCTCCTGATGTTCTCCCCCTCCCCTCCCCGTCCTCTGCCGCGTACGCCACAGAAGAGAGACCCACCCATGTCCTGGCTGTCCAGATTCAGCCTCGCGCAAAGGGCCCTGATCGGGCTGATCTCGATAGTCGCGCTGGTCTTCGGCGCGATAGCGATCCCGCAGCTCAAGCAGCAACTGCTGCCGACCATCGAACTGCCGATGGTCTCGGTGCTGGCGCCCTACCAGGGTGCGTCTCCCGATGTGGTCGAGAAGCAGGTCGTCGAGCCCCTGGAGAACTCCCTCAAGGCCGTCGACGGCGTCGAGGGCGTCACCTCCACCGCCAGCGAGGGCAACGCCCTCATCATGGCGACGTTCGACTTCGGCGACGCAGGCACCAAGCAGCTCGTCGCGGACATCCAGCAGGCGGTGAACCGGGCCCGTGCCCAACTGCCCGCCGGTGTCGACCCGCAGGTCATCGCCGGCTCCACGGACGACATCCCGACCGTGGTCCTCGCCGTCACCTCCGACAAGGACCAGCAGGTCCTGGCCGACCAGCTCGACCGCACGGTCGTCCCGGCCCTTGAGGGCATCGAGGGCGTCGGCCAGGTCACGGTGGACGGCGTCCGGGACCTCCAGGTCTCCGTCGTCCCCGACGACAGGAAGCTCGCCGAAGCCGGCCTGAACGCGGGCGCGCTCTCGCAGGCCCTCCAGGCGGGCGGCGCCACCGTGCCGGCCGGTTCCTTCTCCGAGTCCGGCAAGAGCCGCACCGTCCAGGTCGGCGGCGCCTTCACCTCACTGAAGCAGATCGAGGACCTCCAGGTCGTCGCCGGGGACCCGGCGGGCGGCGGGCCCGGAAAGCCGGTGCGCGTCGGCGATGTCGCCGAGGTGAGGCAGGAGCCGTCCACGGCGGTCTCCATCACCCGCACCAACGGCAGGCCGAGCCTCGCCGTGACGGCGACGATGGACAAGGACGGCAGCGCGGTCGCCATCTCGGACGCCGTCAAGGACAAGCTTCCCGGCCTCCGTGAGGACCTCGGCAGCGGCGCGGAGCTGACGGTCGTCTCCGACCAGGGCCCCGCCGTCTCCAAGTCGATCTCGGGCCTGACCACGGAGGGCGCGCTCGGCCTGGTCTTCGCGGTCGTCGTGATCCTGGTCTTCCTCGCCTCGATCCGCTCGACGCTGGTCACCGCGGTCTCCATCCCGCTCTCGATCGTCCTCGCGCTGATCGTGCTCTGGACCCGCGACCTGTCGCTCAACATGCTCACGCTCGGCGCGCTCACCATCGCCATCGGCCGGGTCGTCGACGACTCGATCGTGGTCCTGGAGAACATCAAGCGTCACCTCGGCTACGGCGAGGAGCGCCACGCGGCGATCATCACCGCGGTCAAGGAGGTCGCCGGAGCGGTCACCTCCGCCACCCTCACCACCGTCGCGGTCTTCCTGCCCATCGGTCTGGTCGGCGGCATGGTCGGCCAGCTCTTCGGCTCGTTCTCGCTGACCGTCACCGCGGCCCTGCTGGCCTCCCTGCTGGTCTCGCTCACGGTGGTCCCGGTGCTGTCGTACTGGTTCCTGCGCGCACCCAAGGGCACCCCCGAGGACGCGGCGGAAGCCCGCCGCGTCGCCGAGGAGAAGGAAGCGGCCAGCAGGCTCCAGCGGATCTACGTCCCGGTCCTGCGCTTCGCGACCCGCCGCCGGGTCACCAGCCTCGTCATCGCCGTCGCCGTGCTCTTCGGCACCTTCGGGATGGTCCCGCTGCTGAAGACGAACTTCTTCGACGCCGGCGAACAGGAGGTCCTGAGCGTCAAGCAGGAACTCACCCCCGGCACCAGCCTGGAAGCCGCCGACGAGGCGGCCCGCAAGGTCGAGAAGGTCCTTCAGCAGGACAAGGGCGTCAAGGACTACCAGGTCACCGTCGGCTCCTCCGGCTTCCTGGCCGCTTTCGGCGG
Organism: Streptomyces sp. NPDC048142; assembly: GCF_043202835.1. Lineage (NCBI taxonomy): Bacteria > Bacillati > Actinomycetota > Actinomycetes > Kitasatosporales > Streptomycetaceae > Streptomyces > Streptomyces sp. NPDC048142. The sequence continues at coordinate 8,331 of NZ_JBIDBC010000003.1, read as the reverse complement.
CGGCACGGGCGCCAACCAGGCCTCCTACCAGGTCACCCTGAAGGACGCCGCGGACTACGAGGACGCCCAGGACCGCATCGACGAGGCCCTCGGCAAGCTCGACGGCATCGGCGACACCACCATCGCCGCGGGCGACGGCTTCGGCTCCCAGGACCTGAGCGTCGTGGTCAAGGCCGCCGACGGGGACGTCCTGAAGAAGGCCGCCGAGGCGGTCCGTACCGAGGTCGCCACCATCAAGGACGTCACCGACGTCCAGAGCGACCTGGCGCAGAGCGTCCCGCGCATCTCCGTCACCGCCAACGACAAGGCGGCCGCCGCCGGATTCGACTCCGCCGCCCTCGGCGGAATCGTCGCCGGAGCCGTCCGCGGCACACCCGCCGGCACGGCGACGCTGGACGACACCGAGCGCGACATCGTCATCCGGTCCGCCGACCCGGCCGCCACCCTGGCCGAACTGAAGGCCCTGCCGCTCGGCCCGGTCACGCTCGGCGACATCGCCGACGTGAAGGTGGTGCCCGGCCCGGTCTCGATGACCCGGATCGACGGACAGCGATCGGCGACGATCACCGCCAAGCCCGTCGGCGACAACACCGGCGCGGTCGGCGCCGATCTCGCCGAGAAGATCGACGCCCTGGACCTCCCCGATGGCGCCACCGCCACCATCGGCGGCGTCACCGAGGACCAGGACGAAGCCTTCGCGCAGCTCGGCCTCGCCATGCTGGCGGCCATCGCGATCGTCTTCATGCTGCTGGTGGCCACGTTCCGGTCGCTCGTCCAGCCGCTGATCCTGCTGGTCTCCGTGCCGTTCGCGGCGACCGGCGCCCTGGCCCTCCTGCTCATCACGGGCACGCCGCTGGGCGTTCCGGCGATGATCGGCCTGCTGATGCTCATCGGCATCGTGGTCACCAACGCGATCGTGCTGATCGACCTGATCAACCAGTACCGCGCCCAGGGCCTCGGCATCGTGGAAGCCGTCATCGAGGGCGGCCGCCACCGCTTCCGCCCGATCCTGATGACGGCGCTCGCGACCATCTTCGCCCTGCTCCCGATGGCACTCGGCGTCACCGGCGACGGCGGCTTCATCTCGCAGCCGCTGGGCGTCGTGGTGATCGGCGGCCTGATCAGCTCCACGCTGCTGACCCTGCTGCTCGTGCCGACGCTGTACGCGATGGTCGAGCTCCGCAAGGAGCGCCGCGCCAGGAAGAAGGCCGCCAAGCGCGCGGCCAGGGCAGGCACCCCGGACCGGCCCGAGCCGGAGGAGGCCCGCGAGGCCGAACCCGCGCAGGCCTGACACGGCGGAAGGGGCCTGTCCCACGCGGGTGCGTGGGACAGGCCCCTTCCGGGTTTCCCGGCTACTTGATCGAGGAGATGAACGCGTCCCAGGCGGTGGCCTGGAGGACGAGTGCGGGTCCGGTGGGGTTCTTGCTGTCGCGTACAGGGACGAGTTCGGGGAAGTCGTCGCTGACCTCCACGCATTCACCCCCGTTCGTGTTGCTGTAGCTGCTGCTGCGCCAGTGGGCGGTGCTCAGCTCGGGGGAGTGGGTCATGATCGGTAGCCCTCCATCGCGGTACGAATCCGTTCCGCCGACTCGTCCAGCGTGAGGGAGTTGGCCCGCAGCACGTCGTACTGCCGCCGCCATTTCTTCACCGCGACCGGGTCTTCGTAGAGATGACCGGCCTGGATGCCTTCCTCGTACGCCACCGAAGTGCCATCCGGCAAGGTCAGCAGAGTCAGCGCGCCACCCAGCAACGAGTGCGGCCCCGCACTGAACGGCATCACCTGAACCTTACTGCTCGGCGTGTCCACCTGCTCCAGCAGCGAAGCCAGTTGCTCACGCATGCAGTCAGGGCTGCTGACCTGCCGCCGCAGTACCGCCTCGTCGATGATTGCCCAACGGAGTGGTGGGTTGTCCGAACGCAGCCGCACCTGGCGGGACATCCGCGCCGCGACACGATCCTCGACCTGCTCGGGGCTCAGCTCCTCCTGGCAGCGGAGCAGGCCCCGCGCGTACTCCTCTGTCTGCAACAACCCCGGCAATGCCTGCGCCCCGTACTGCTCTATTACCTCCGCCCGGAACTCGAAGTCCATGTACCGCTGGTACTGGTCCGGATGGATCTCGCGCCGGGCCAGCTCGTACAGCCCGTGGAAGTGCTTGTCGGTCCCGAAGGCGATGTCCAGGCGGCTCGGGATGTCGGGCGGCGGCATCAGGTCCGCCGTCTCGATCCGCCCCAGCGTGCTCTTGCTGGAGTTCACGATGCCCGCGAGCTGGACGAGGGACAGACCAGCCCGCTCGCGGTGGCGGCGCTGCTCGGAGCCGAAGTAGTGGCGGGCGGAGAGGTACGGGGTGAGGGGCTGGGGTTTGAACGTCACGTGCGTGCCTTTCGTGTGTCCCGTTCCCAAGGCCGGGACAGCGGCGCTCTGTTGGGGCGATGTTCCCCAGGGCGACGATTGAGGCACACACCGTAACCGCCCTCTCCTGCGGTGCACCAGAGGGCCTTCTCCGGAGGTAGCGACCGAGATGATGTTCGACAGCAAGGGCCGGGCCCTGCGACTGCTCCCGTGGACCAACGACTTCGGGGCGCCGTGCTGGCTCAGCACGACGAACCCCGACAGCCGCGTCTCCCGGATGGCCGACGAGCTGGAAGCCGCCATGATCGCCTCGGCCGAGGAAGTGCTCTCCGAGGCGCGGGAGTTGCTGGCGGATTCCGTGGTGGGGGAGCAGGAGCTGCGGTTCGCGGGCGCCCGGCTCGCCGAGTCGCTGGGGGACACCCTGCGGATCGCGGCGAGCCGGGGCGGGCGGCTGGAGAGTGCCGACTGAGGGGCGGCGCGGGTCTCGCGCCGCCCCTCCCGGCGGCGTAAAACGCGTTGCGCCGGCTGTGGGTGGACCCTGAGGATTGGGCGTATGCCGCCCGTGAAGATCGAGATTCGGCCATACGTCAACGATGACTGGGACGCGATCGCGCGCATTCACGATGCCGCGCGCCTTGATGAGTTGCGCGACTCCGCCGGTGTCGAGGCGTTCCTGACGCTCGCGCAGACCGCTGAGCAGGAGGGGCTGTTCGACGGCCAGTTGTGGGTGGCGGAGGTCGACGGGAGAGTAGCCGCTTTCGTCGCGCTCGATGACGACGAGGTCACCTGGCTGTACGTCGACCCGCAGCGCTATCGGCAGGGGATCGGCAGGGCACTGCTGCGCCACGCTGTTGCCGCTGCCGGACCGAGGGTTGAAGTCACCGTGCTCGACGGCAACCCGGCCGCCGAGGCGCTCTACGCGGGCGAGGGATTCATCGTCACCGAGACCCGGACCGGCCGGCTGGTCGGCAATGAGGCGTTCACCGCCACCGGCCACATCATGCACCGCGACACCGCGACGGCACCCACGGGCGTCGCCGGCTGATACGGCCGCGTGAGCTACGTCCTGCGCAAGGATCGCCGGGGCCGGAGCCGGAGCCGGAGCCGGAGCCGGAGCCGGAGCCAGGGCGACAACCCTGCCTCGGGGCGGGTGCTCGCGAAGGCGGGCTTCGTACGGGTCGGGACGCTGAACGGGATGATCGAGTGCTGCCTGTCGCCCGGCCACGAGAGCATCCAACGGGCAGCGAAGCCGTCGGGCCACGCGCTTACCGTGCCCGTGCTGCGAGAAAGCGGCGCGGGCGCCCGGCTCGCCGAGTCGCTGGGGGACACCCTGCGGATCGCGGCGAGCCGGGGCGGGCGGCTGGAGAGTGCCGGCTGAGGGGCGGCGCGGGTCTCGCGCCGCTCCTCCCGGCGGCGTACGCGTGGGTTCTCAGGCGGCCCCGCCGAGCGCCTCGACGATCCGGCGCAGCGTCTCCCCGTGCCGCTCGGGGTGGCGGGCGGCGACGGCGACCGTCTCCCGTACCAGCCGGGCGCGGGTCTCCTCGTCGGCCCTGTGCCGGAGCGCGGCCAGGTCGTCCGGTTCGAAGCCCTCGGTGGCCCCGGCGAGCACCAGGGCCACCTGCGCGTGGGTGAGCGAGGAGAGCCGGTCGCCGAACACCTGGCCCTCGATGCCCCCGCCGTGCATCAGCGCGGTGCCGTCCCCGGCCTCCAACGCCCGGTCCACGTAAGCCTGGAGGGCCTCGCGGTCCTCGACGAGGCGGTACGCGGCGTCCAGACCCTCGGTGCGGCCGATGTCGAGCATCGCGACGTGGGCCAGCGGGGTGGCGTCGGGCGGCTGTACGGTCAGGAGGCGCGGGTGCTCCTGGAGGTACGCCCGTGACTCCGTCCAGTCCGCGCACTCCAGCCACTGGGCCAACTGCTCCTGCAGGATCAGCGGATCGTAGGCGGCGGTCACCCCGTGGACGAGGACGGCCTCGCGGAGCAGGGCGTGCCGCTGCGCACCGCGCGGGTCCAGGACCGCCAGTTCGTCCAGGGCCGTCGCCGCCTCCTCGCTGCCGAGGACATCGGCGTTGCGGGACCAGAAGTCGCGGGACCGGGGCCAGTTCGGCGCGAACACCCAGGCGTTGACGAGATCCAGGGTCTGAGCCGGCAGGGCGAGCCAGTCCGGCACGGGCGTGAAGGTCTCCTCCTCCCACGCCGTGCGCACCGCCGCGGTGTCCCCGTACGCGCGCAGCGCCTGCCGGGCCCGTACGGTCACGGTGTCCGGGCTGCCGGCGGCCTCCCCGTCCTCGTCGAGCCACCGCACCAGCTCGGTCACCCCGGTCGCCGGGTACGGGTCGGGGCAGCGCAGCAGGAAGGCGTTCCGCTCCACGCCCAGGCGCCGGGCGGTCGCCGGATCGGCCGCCGTGAACTCCTTGACGGTCTCGTCGAACTCCTCGACCGCCGCCGCGTGCTCGCCCGTACGCGCGAGCGCCCGCGTCAGGTCGTCCAGGGCCGACACCAGGGCGGTGACCGGGGCGGCGGAGGCACCCGGGCGTTCCAGCGCCAGGGACCGGTGGAGCGCCACCGCCTCCCAGAACGCCTCCACCGCCCCCTCCGCGTCGCCCTCCAGCTCCACGTACGTACCGAGCGTCTGAAGGGCCCCGGCCAGCTCGGCCAGCACGGTGTCCCCCTCTTCCCGCAGCAGCTCGACGGCCTCCCGCACCGGGGGCAGGGCACCCACCGGGTCCCCGGTGGCGGCCAGGCACCGGGCCTGGGTGCGCAGGGCGGCGGCGAGGCCGGGCCGGAAGGTCTCCGCCTGCTCGGCGGCCCGCTCGCGGTGGAGAGCCACGGCCTCCTCCGCCGCCCGCAGCCCCGCCGCCGGATCGCCGGCCCCGCCGAGGTGACCGGCCAGGCCGTCGAGCGCCATGGCCAGCTCCGGGCGGAAGGCGGCCGGCCGCTGCGCGGCGAGGTCCCGGAAGAGGCTCACGGCCTCCGCGGTCGCCTCGACCGCCCCGGAGGTGTCGCTCACGGCCGCGCGGTGGCCGCCGAGGGTGCGCAGAGCCGTGGCCAGCCGTGAACGGTAGGTCTCCGGCTCGTCCGCCGCCAGGTGCCGGAGGAGGCCCACCGACTCCTCGGTCCGGGGCACGGCCTCCACCGGGTCACCCGACCCGGCCAGATGGCCCGCGTAACGCAGCAGATACTCCGCGAGCGCCGGTACGGACGCCCCCGGCTGCCCCTCGTCGACCAGCTCCCGCTGGAGCCGTACGGACTGCTTCGCGAACGGCACGGCGGTCGCCCGGTCCCCGGTGTCGGCCACGCGGTCGCCCAGCGCTCCCATGGTCAGGGCCAGCTCCGCCTGGTAGTCCCCGGGGCGCTTCATGCCGAGCTCGGCGTAGATCCGCGCGGCCTCCTTCGCCGGGGGCAAGGCGCCCGCGCTGTCCCCGGCGGCGGCGAGCCGGTCCGACCACTGGTGCAGGGCCCCGGCCAGCTCGGGCGCGAAGCCGCCGGACCCCTCCTCGCCGAGGGACCGGTAGATCCCGGCCGCCTCCTCGGCCGGCGCGATCGCCCGCCGTGCCTCCCCGGCCCCGGCGCGGAGTTCGGAGAGGCCGACGAGAGCGGCGGCCAGGGCGGGCAGGCCGGTGGCGGGGTCCTCTTCGGCGGCGCCGCGCCGGTTCCGTACCTCTTCCTCCGCCTGCGGCAGACTCCACTCCGCCATGGCCCCCACGCCCGTCCCGCGCGCCTCGTCGCCCACGCCCGTCCCACGGTCCTCGTAGTTCATGCCCGCCCCACCGTCCTCGCCGTTCATTCCGGTCAGCCTCATCGGTCCCGCCGCGCGGAGATTCGCTGCGGTGAGTAGCAGCGTAGTTACGCGGTGGTGTCATCGGCGGCGGTATGGGAGAACCGGCCCGACCGGATCGCGAGCGGAACATCCCGACCGGCACGCGAAAGCCGGCACCGCGAAGGCTCCGGTACGCGATGGGCCCGGTACGCGCGACAGACCCGGCGTGCGATAGGCCCGGTATGCGAGAAGCCCCGGTACGCCGACCTGCGGCATACCGGGGCTCCCGGGGTTCCTGGGGACGTACGGGATTCCCGGGGCTTCCGGGGCTTCCGGGGCGTACGGCGCTACGGCAGCGCCAGCATCCGCTCCAGCGCGAGCTTCGCGTACTTCTCCGTCTCCGGGTCGACCTCGATCCGGTTGACCAGCTTCCCGTCGGCCAGCGACTCCAGGGTCCAGACCAGGTGCGGCAGGTCGATGCGGTTCATCGTCGAGCAGAAGCAGACCGTCTTGTCGAGGAAGACGATCTCCTTGTCCTCCGCGGCGAAACGGTTCGCCAGCCGGCGGACCAGGTTCAGCTCCGTACCGATCGCCCACTTCGAGCCGGCCGGAGCCGCCTCCAGGGCCTTGATGATGTACTCCGTCGAGCCCACGTAGTCCGCGGCGGCGACGACCTCGTGCTTGCACTCCGGGTGCACCAGCACGTTGACCCCGGGCATCCGGGCCCGGACGTCCTCGACCGACTCGACCGAGAAACGGCCGTGGACCGAGCAGTGCCCGCGCCACAGGATCATCTTCGCGTCGCGCAGCTGCTCGGCGGTGAGGCCGCCGTTCGGCTTGTGCGGGTTGTAGAGGACGCAGTCGTCCAGCTCCAGCCCCATGTCCCGCACCGCCGTGTTGCGGCCCAGGTGCTGGTCGGGGAGGAAGAGGATCTTCTCGCCCTGCTCGAAGGCCCACTCCAGGGCCCGCTTCGCGTTCGAGGACGTGCAGATCGTGCCGCCGTGCTTGCCGGTGAAGGCCTTGATGTCGGCGGAGGAGTTCATGTACGAGACGGGCACCACCTGGTCGGCGACCCCGGCGTCCGTCAGCACGTCCCAGCACTCGGCGACCTGCTCGGCGGTAGCCATGTCGGCCATCGAGCAGCCGGCCGCCAGGTCGGGCAGCACGACGGCCTGGGCGTCCGTGGTCAGGATGTCGGCGGACTCGGCCATGAAGTGGACGCCGCAGAAGACGATGTACTCCGCCTCCGGGCGCGCCGCCGCGTCGCGGGCCAGCTTGAACGAGTCGCCGGTGACGTCCGCGAACTGGATGACCTCGTCGCGCTGGTAGTGGTGGCCGAGGACGAACACCTTGTCCCCGAGCTTCTCCTTCGCGGCGCGGGCGCGTTCCACCAGGTCCGGGTCGGACGGGGAGGGGAGGTCGCCGGGGCATTCGACGCCGCGCTCGCTCCTCGGGTCGGCCTCACGGCCGAGCAGCAGCAGCGCGAGCGGCGTCGGCTGTACATCCAGGGGCTGGGCCGTGGTCACGTCACGCACCCTTTCTTCTCTGCGTTCTTGTCCGCGCTTCTGCGAACGCGCCTTTTCGTCTATTTGACGCTATCTATCATAGCTGCTTCGTGTCACTTTGACGATGCCGATAGCGTCGATGTGACGCATCCCCCGGGATGGCTTGCGGGTTCCGGGATCCGGCGCGCACCGACTCCGGACGGTAACCAGCTCCCGGCCTGTGGTCATTCGGAGCCCGGCACGCTCACCGGGGCGCTGGGAAGGTCCCGCGCTCAGTGGCGGCGGCAACTCGGGGAAGAGGGGCCGTCCTTCTCCGTGGCTGGGCCGGTATCCGAAGTCTGCCGCTGGGGTCGCGACCCCAGCATTCGGCCGGATGCCACATCGGGGCCGGCCTGCTCCACGGATCGCACCACGCCGGCCCTTGGCGGCTGCGGTTCACGGTCCTGGCTGTGGGCATGGATTCCGAAGCTGAGCTGCGGCTGGCGTGGGCGCGCGACGGCATGGACGGAGCGCCTGGCGTCGCTTGCCGGACTCGGGGGCCTGACCCGGCGGGGCGCGTTTTCAGCGGAAAGCAAACCGTTCGCCCGCATCGACGAGAGGAAGCCCGCCATGAGTACTCCCCGCTTCCTAATGTTGTTGTCAAGCGGCTGCGGTCACGGGCGGTGTGACCTCGTAGCACCGTCGGTCACGGATCAGGGCCCACAAGACGTTGACGC